>JBDSYB010000254.1:0-6246 GCA_039925885.1 Verrucomicrobiota bacterium | reverse complement strand
ACTTGGAGCCAGGGTCGAACGCGATCACCAGTCCGCCGAACGCGCAGCCGACGAGAGTGATGATGACCGAAAACCAGAACGCGCGAACGTGGCGTCGAAAGGTTTGCGGAAACGTATTCGCCAGCCAATGCACTGGACGCCAGCGATGCGGCTTCTCGCGAGTTTCGTGAATTTCGCCGTAAGCGCGGGCCACGAGTGATTCCAAATAGCGGCGCGTTTCCGGCTCGGAAGCGAATGTGACGATTTTGCCGAGGTCGGCCGAGGCGCGTTCGTAGAGGAAATGAAATCGTTTCAATTGCTCCAGGTTCAACTTGTAGCCAGGATCATTTTCGAATCGATCCAAAGTTTTTTCCAACTCGGTCCAGATGGGCCGCTCCAGCGCCACAAATTTTTGAAGGTCGATAATCATGCGCTAAATTAGTTGCCTTCGTTTCACGCTGAGATATTGGGTGACGAGCTGGGCGCTCAGTTTTTCATTATTTACCAGCGAAAAGCGCACGCCGCGATGCTGTAAAGTTTTTTCGAGTTCGCGCAAATTATTCCAAAGAATATGTCCGCCGAGTTGCTGATAAATTTCGTCGAGAGAAACGATATTAGGATCGGAGAAAACGGGTTTGGCGCCGGGGGGCTGCATCACGTTCACCAGAACGAGATGCTGGCGGCAGATCAAATCCATGTTGCGCACAAAATTCTCCGCGAGCGCGGGATCATCCAGCGCGGTGAGAAAAATGAGCAACGCTCGTCGGCGCAATCGCAAGCGAATGATAGTGCAAAGCTCGTCGAAATCCGGCGTAACAATTTGTGGATGCAGCGTGTAAAGAGCATCGCGGCAGGCGGCAAAATGCGCTTTGCCATTCTTGGCGCGAACAAATTTTTGCACCTTGTCGCTGAAAGTTATCAGACCGAACAGATCGTTTTGCTGTTCGGCAGCGAGACCCAACACTAGCGCAGCGGTGATGTAACGTTCCAAAATTGAGGTGCGCGGTTCATGGGATGAAGGTTCAAGTTGATCCTCATCGAGCGGCGACTTTGTGCTTTGTGCTTTGGACTTTGGGTCGAGCGTCGCCGCGTCTCGCGCACTCAAACGCGATGCGTCAATAATGACATAGACCTCCTGCGTGCGTTCAATTTGGAAAATTTTCGTGACCGGCTTCCCTCGTTTCGCGGTGGCCTTCCAATGGATTTCGTCGTAGCTGTCGCCGGGAATATATTCGCGCAGCTTCTCGAAATCCCGACCTTTGCCAACCTGCCTTTGCGCGTGCGCGCCGAAGCTGCCGCGATTCAAAAAAAGCGTCGCGACATTTTTGCGTTCGCTCATCAGGTTTGGATAAACGCGAATTTCACTCTGAACAGGCGCAACATCCCGCACTGACCAAAAACCCAAAGCCGAAGCGCATTGGAGATAGCATTTATCCAAAATATAATTGCCTCGGCGTTGTGGGATGCAGGGCCAGGTGATACGCGAAGTCGCGGAGCTTTTGGGAAGCTGCGCGAGCATTTTTTCCTGAGTGGAATGCAACTCAGCAGGCAGGGCCAAGGCGAGGCGCAGTTGCTTGGATTGTTGCTGTTCGTTGTTGATGAGAATTTCGATTTCGCTCTCGCGGTCTTTCGACAAGCGCACGACTTTCGGCAAATTGATTTTGATTTTATCCAGTGTTCCATAAGCGAAAACAGCGTCGAACAATGCGATGACAAAAAATAATGCGATGAGCGCGATGGCGAGGGGTGCGGAATTTGGAGCGACGCCCGCGAGCGTGGCGAACGGCAGCACGACGAGCGCAACCCAAAATAATAATCTGGAACGCGGGACGATCATGGCAAGGCGAGGCGCAAGCGATTCGAAAACGGGAGGGGAATAAGTTGCAGCGGAAACCAGTTAGTTAGAAGGTCGTTCGCCCTCACCCTAACCCTCTCCCCCAGGAGAGGGGACAGAGAATCTGCGGTTTTGGTTTTATGCAGTTGATCCGAAAATCCGCCGCCTGAATCAGCCTTAAGAATGGAAATAATTCTCCCTCTCCTAGGGGGAGAGGGCCGGGGTGAGGGCGAGCATTTCATGTTATCACAGAATGAATTCATCGCGGAACGGCGATTTCCTGCAAAAGTTTATCGATTACTTCATTCACAGAAACGCCTTCGATTTCAAATTCAGGTCGGAGAATGAGGCGATGTTCGAGCACCGGATGCGCCATCGCCTTGATGTCGTCCGGCGTGACGAAATCACGACCGGAAATCGCGGCGAACGCGCGACTGGCGAGAAGCAGGGCTTGCGTCGCGCGCGGGCCGGCGCCGACCAAAACGCTTTCGTGTTTACGCGAGGCGCGAACGATGTCCACGAGATACGGCAGCATCTCTTCGCGGACAGTGATATTTTCAAGTTCCAAGCGAAGCCGCGCCAGAGACTCCGCCGTCACGACCTGTTGCAGCGCGCCCGCTCCGAGAACATTTTCTGGCGCATCTTTGCCGAGCATTCTTTTTGCGAGCGTCAATTCCTCGTCGCGCTCCGGCGGGTTCATCGTGATTTTCAACATGAAACGATCCTTTTGCGCTTCGGGCAGCGGATAAGTTCCCTCGTATTCAATCGGATTTTGCGTGGCGAAAACGGTGAAGTTCAGCGGGAGCGGATGCGTGTCGCGATCGATGCTGACCTGTCGTTCCTGCATCGCTTGCAACAAGGCCGATTGCGTTTTCGCCGGAGCGCGATTGATTTCGTCCGCGAGCAAAAACGAAGTGAAAACCGGTCCCTTGATGAGCGTGAAGGAATTCGTTTGCAGATTAAAAACATTCGTGCCGGTGATGTCGGCGGGCATCAAGTCCGGCGTAAATTGGATGCGCGAAAACTCGCAGCCGAGCACGCGCGCCAGCGTGCGGACGAGCAAAGTTTTGGCGACGCCCGGCACGCCTTCGACGAGCGCGTGATGATTCGTGATGATGGCGATCAACGCGCGATCGACCACTTCGGCCTGGCCAATGATGACTTTGCCCACTTCCTGCCGCGCACGCGTCAGGACTTCTTTGAGTTGCTCGACGTTTTCGTTCATAGATTTTTTCTTTGGATTAAAAGTGCGGATATTTCCCGGTAAATTTTGAGCGGGTTGCGCTGCCGAGATGGCTTGGAAATTTCTTCGGCGACAAGCGTTTGAATTTTGCGCAAATGCTCTTCGCGCTGGCGATGGTGGATGCCGGAGCGTTTCCATTCCTCAAAACATAGTGCAGAAATTTCCGCTGGCGAAATGCTGCGGCGCAGCAGATTTACGAATCCGGCAGAGGCGTCTTTGCCCGCAACGACGGCGTTCTGGCCCTCGAAAGGATCATCGTCGCGCGGCGGCACAAGGCTGATGGAATTTTGCCAGACAAAAAGTCCCGCGAGCAGGAGCAGTCCGGCGAAGAATCCATGCAAACGATATTTTCGCGCGAGCGCGGCGATGCCCGGATCGGAGTTCACGCCCAGATGCGTTTCGTCAAACAACACCGTGCCGTTTTGTCCGACCAACCACGCCAGCAATTCGGGATGACGTTCCTTGCGCATTGCTTCATTGCTGAACAAATACGAATCAGAGCAGAGAACGACGCTGCCCTTCCCGAATGCGCGCTCGATGACCACGGAGTCGGTGTCGCGCGAATAAATTTCCTGCCACGCATTGGATTGAACATCAAAACATAAAGCGGTATGCCAGGAGAGAATTTCCGGCAGCGCTTCGGAATCGGCGGAGCGCGACACATTCACGGGAATGGCCACGCCGTCCTCGGTTTCCAAATCGACAAAATCCAACTTCAGGTTCCATTTTTCCAACAGCGAAACGATTTCGAATTCGCCATCCTCGAGCGGTGATTTTTTTCGGTCTCTCTTCTCTTTTTTTATTTTCTCGCCCTTTTTTGTTTTGGCTTTTTTCTCCGCCTCCTCTCGTTGCGCGCGTTCCTCGCGGCGCAACCGCCAATTTTTGCTGTTCACCGGTGCGAACGAGACGATGATTCGCCCGCCGTCGAAAAGGAATTTTTCAATGTCTTTCACTTCCTGTTTCGCGACCCAGTTCAAACTCCAGACGCCCGCGCCGAGCACGAACAGAGTTTTGCCGCGACCGGAATCCACTTTGTCCAGCGGTTCATAAAGCCGGTACACCTCGAACGAATCCATTTCGCGCAAACTTTCGTAAATAATTTTTGCGCCAAGCGGATCAGAGCGAAGTGACGACGGCGGCGGATAGACATCGCCTCGGTCAAAGCGGAGGCGAAACAATTTTGCCGTGCCGAAAACGAAGCCCGCGAAAAGCAGCGCCAGCAGAAGCACCAACGTTGTCCGGTTCTTCAGCACGCGCGAATCCTTTCCAGATTGCTTTGAAAACCGAGAAGAATTTCCTGTGTCACCTCGTGCATTCCATACCAAGCGCGGTCGAAGGCGGTGACATTTTGTCCAAAAGCATTTTGCAATTCCGGCAGAGTGCGGGCGCGTCGGCGTAGCTCCTGTTCGTATTCGCGATTGGATTTGAATTTGGCGATGTTGACGAACTGGCGTTCGGCGAGATGCGCGAGGCTGGCGAGATAAAATGCGCGCAAAGCCAGACGCAAATCGCCTTTGTCCATGAGTTCGCGCGCGAGCTTGAGCCAGCCATCTTCCGGCAACTGGCTTGCAGCGACGTTGTCGTCGTTCAAATCGGGCGTGGCGAAAACGGCCTGCGCGACGACCACATCATCGCGCTGACGGCGTTTCCACATCCGCATAATTAAAATGGCCAACGCAGAGGCGATGAGCGCCACGAGCGCGAACACGAGAAAGCGAAGGGAAGTCATCCAAGCGTCGCCGTGAGACGCGCTGGATGGAGAGGAATTTTTCCGGCGAAAATATTTTGCCAGCCACTCGATGAAGTCGCGCAGAACATCGCGAAGGGTACGCAGCCAGCTCATTAAAGTTTCACCGACACTTTCCAGAAAAAGCATGAGCCAGTTTTTATTTGAGGCTGGCGTTAGAAGTTTTTCGCGCGGCTGCCGCCAGGTAAATTCCGGGCGGCTCAATACTTTTTCGATGGAGGCATTGAGTTTGGAAGGAGGAATTGGCGGAGCAGAATTTTTAATGGGCGCGGACGGTTCAATAGTTTTTTCGACGGCAAAAGCATTTGCAGATAACCCACAAAAAAAGATGGCGGTGAGAGCAACAAGTTTGACGGCGGAGGAGTGGCGTTTGAGTTCGACTTTCAAATCTTCGCCGGTTGCCAGCGCTTCGCCGTAAAAACAGCGCAGCGCGTAAAAAGTTTTAACGAGCGGATCGAGGCAAAGATAAGTCAGCATCAATGACGCGGAAAAAAAAGTCGTGTTCAACAACGCGCCGACGCCAGCCCGCGCGAAAACAGATTCGATTCCCAAAAATGTCTTGAGAAGGCCGGGAACCACGGCGAGCAGGCTGATGAAATTGATCCAGATAAAAAAACCGAACGCGGAAATTATCAGCAAGGCAGCATGATTTTGAATGGGAAACAGAGTCGCCTGTCGTGAGGCGGTTTTAAAAAGTTTGGAATCACGGCCGCCGAGCACGGAGAGATTTTGGTAAAAGGCAAATGCCCAGCCGAACGGGAGCATGATCAAAAAAGAGACCGGCAAAACAAAAAGGCCGGATGGTTGAAAAATTATCTGCGCGGCGGCGAGGCGGGCGAATCTTTTGAACGACCATCTGAGGGAAGGCTGGCCAGAAATCTGGTTCGACATTTCCATTGCGAAAATGGCCTGCCACGTTTTCATCCAGATGAAAAGCAACGCGAGGGCAAAGGCGACGCTGCCGCAATGTTGCGGCGCGAAGGCGTTGCGGCTCATGTCGGCCCAGAAAAAAAGGAAGCCGAGCGCGAAGGGAATTGCGCCGATGTAATAACACGCCAACACGTCGAGCGGCGCGAGGCGCACGAGATGGACAGATTCCTCCAGCAATTCCAGAGCGCCCCTTTCGGATGTTCTTTTTTTCGCCATCACTCGTTCCAGAAACCGGTTCGCCAGATTTTGCCGTCGTGAAATTCAGTTGGGATGGAAAGCAAACCTTGCCCAACCCAATAGAAAAAAAGCCATGCCGTGACGAGGCCAAATGCGCCAAACGTCAATCGTTTCAAAAGATGAACGGGGCTTCGTTTTGCGGCAGAGGCTTTGACAATTTTTTTTAAGCAAGTGGCGCAAATGACGCGGTCGTCATGTTCGGCAATACATTCGCGACAGAAAAAAAAGCGGCACTCGGGGCAGCGCGCCACGGCTTCGCGCGCGAGGTGATTGAGA
>JBDSYB010000253.1:0-4937 GCA_039925885.1 Verrucomicrobiota bacterium | reverse complement strand
GTGCACGCCGATTTATTGAAACCGAAAAGGGGCGCGCACGGAGTGACGCGCCCTACCCACGTTTGGAAGAAACTTTCTAAATATTCTCCGGTTCTGGATGAATCCACGGCGACCGATAAGGACGGCGCAATAATTTATTGGCTTCATCATCCCCAGAAATTTTTCCCTTGGCCGCGTCCCATGCGAGCGAGCGCCCGAGTTGCATGGAGAGATTGGCAAGGATACAAGACGTCGTGGAAATATGACCTTGCTCAATATCGGCCACTGGTTTTTCGCGTGAGGCGATTGCGGCGAGAAAATTTTTCATGTGTCCGCGAATTGCGGGCGCAACATGTTTCTCCAAATTTTTTTCGGTTTGATCTTCGGGATATTTTTCCAGCTCGAAAATGGCTTCGCGATGAATAGTTTCCCCGCCACCGGACGGAATAAAATCGAAACTCGACACGCCCGCTTTCAAAGTTCCTCTGTCGCCATACATCGTGAGCGCCCAGGGATATTTCGGGTCAGGCGCTTCGCCCCAGGTGCGATGTTGCCAAATAATTTGAAGTCCGTCGTAGTCGAACGTCGCCGTTTGCGTGTCAGAAATGTTTGCCTTGCTCTTTTTATCGACGAGAATTCCGCCGGAAGAAGTGACCCGCTGCGGCCAGCCTAAATCGAGCATCCAGCGAACGGTGTCAAACATGTGAATGGCCATGTCGCCGATTATCCCATTCCCGTATTCCATAAAGTTGCGCCACTTTTTCGGATGAACCAGCGAGTTGTAAGGACGCATCGGCGCGGGGCCGGTCCACATTTCGTAATCCAAATAATCCGGTGGCGCGGTGTCCGCAGGATTTTCGGACGTGCGCATGTGAAAGTAACAACAAATTTCCACTAGACCAATTTTCCCGAGCTTGCCTTGCTTGACGATGGTGTCGCGCGCTTCGATCAAGTGCGGCGTGCTCCGACGTTGCGTGCCGACTTGCACGACGCGTTTATATTTTCGCGCAGCGGCGAGCATGGCCTGTCCTTCAACCACATCGACGCCGATCGGTTTCTGCACATAAACATCCGCGCCCGCTTTGACCGCTTCAATCATCGGCAACGCGTGCCAATGATCCGGCGTCGCAATGAGCACCACATCGAGAGATTTTTCTTTGAGCATCTCGCGATAGTCTGCGTAAGTGCGCGGTTTATTTTTTGAAACCTGGCGCACGGCCACCATTTCCGCAGCTTCGGCCAACATATTTTTATCAACGTCGCAAAGTGAAACCACTTCGACGGGCGCGATTTGAAGCAAGCGGAACAAATCACATTTGCCATACCACCCGCAGCCGATGAGTCCGACGCGCAATTTTTTTTGGCCGGGAATTTCCGCAGCGTAATTTTGAAAGGGAGCGAAAGCCAATCCGGCTGCGCTCAGTTGAAGAAAAGTTCGGCGATTCATAGGTGGGTTTTAAACTTTGACCGCGTGGAATGCAAGCGATGGAATTTTTGCGAGACGCCAAAGCTCAAAAAGGTCACGCCAAGCGCGAGCGCCATTTTTCCGGGTCCTGCGAACAATGGAATATGGAATAAATGACGACACAGTTTTCGCCTGGTTCGTAGAAAATCTCGAAAGGAAAACGCCGAACCAACGCGCGTCGGAATTCATCGACAGCCATTGGATAAAGATGCGGGTGACGCTGGATGCCGAGGACGCACGCCTCGACGCAACGTAAAAAACCCTCGCCCAATCCCGGCTCGCGTTCCTCATACCAATTGTAAGCCTCGGCGACATCGCCTTCCGCTTCCGGCGTGTAGATGACCTGATCAATCATTCTGCGCGCGCCTGTTGCTTGACCTGTTCCCAAGTTCGTCCTGAGGAGGGATGTTGCGCGAAACGTTCTTTGCGACGGCGCAACTCCTCACGCTTCCACTCGGGCACGGGCAATGGCGCGTCCTCTTGCGCGATGCTGTCCCAAAGATCTTCGACCAATTGGAGACGTTCGGCGCGGCCGAGTTTAAAGAGCGGTGCGAATTCCGTGTTCATAAGTCAAAACTATTCTGTGAACTCGACTTGTTCAAGCGCGCTGAACAAAACTCAGCACGGAAATTTATTTTTCTTTTCGAGAGCGGCACGATTCCGATCAATAAGCCTAAGCCGCGCTCAGTTGGAGAAAAGTTCGGCGATTCATTTCTTGGTTTTAGACTTGGAACGCTTGAAAAGCAAGCGATGGAAATTTTGATGAAGAAAAACTTCAACGCCTCCAACAAAATGCCACCACCCTCGGCTACAAACTTATATGCGCCCCAATTACTTAGACGCCTAGTTTCTCAAGAGGCGTTGCGGTCATTGCGCTGAAAGTATGCAACAAGAATGGATTGAGCCTGCTCGATGTGATTGTCATGCACCCAAAGGTGATGAGGCATCAACGATGCCTCAGGTGGTGCGTCGCCTGTGACGTGAAAGGCAATGGAAGCCTGCTGCAAGAGACTGCGGGCCGCTGCAATGTCACCGTCGGAGTATGAGCCGAAGAATGTCCACGGATCATTGTCTTGGGCGTCTGCCTCCTCTGCGGTAATTGAATCTTCGTTCATCGAATAACGAGAGGAACGCCTAACATCTATATTGAGCGACAAAATTGTCGGTTATCACGGTTCATGTTTTGGACGCTAAATCTTCGTTTTTCCTTTGTCCAGAGCGTTCGGTGCTGGGTCGAGCGCCGATTTCTTTGGCTCAGGTGACGTTTTATGAGCTCATAAAATCGTCCGCTGACTCATGTATTGGTTCCCTTGGCTCAGGTCAGCGCGGCATGGGCTTATCCCGTGCTGGCGTGGGCTGAGGAAATGATTTCCCCGGCTCATCCCGTCGCCGGATGGGGTCATAAAAGAACCGGAACGGGGAAACCTGTTCCGGTTTGTGATCGGGTTCACGACCTTGAGCCGTTCGTTTGCGCCAAACCGGTTTGATGTGTTCCGCAAACGGATTAGGCATCCCAAAGTTTTCGCAAATGATCCCGGCTGTAGGAAAGGTAATGGGGGTCGTCGGAAAAAACTTCCAAAGTAATAGTGCCGTCGTAACCGCTGGCTTTGAGTGAGCGGACATAATGCGGAACATCGATTGTTCCCGTGCCAAGCGGCAAATGTAAATCTGCCCCGCCGCCCTTGTTGTCGTGGAGATGAACATGGCGCAATCGTTGGCCGTAAGACGCCAACAATTCATCGGCGGAGTTGTGTTCAACCATTAAATTGCAATGGCCAATGTCCATGTGCAGGCCGACTTCCGGCACGGCATCCAGCAGCGTGGAAAGTTGCGCGACGGTGTTAAATTTTCCGGGCAGATTCTCGACCATCAGGCCGACGCCGCATTCGCGCGAGAAGGGCAACAAATCGTGCAGGCTTTGAATGTTTCTACCGATATGGAAATTATCCACATGCAAAGGGGCTTTGCCATCGGGATGAAGATTCATCCATTTGGCGCCTACTTTTGCAAAAATTTCCAGGCACCGTTTGCATTCCTCGACCGCCGCGACGCGCAAACTTTCAAAGGGCGATGCGAGCGGCAAATAGTAGGCGGTGTGGCCGACGACGCCGAGATGATGGCGCTGCAACGCGCGGCAAATCGCGGGCACATCCACGTTCCATGAAGCAGATTGGGGCGGTTCCAAAGTAAGGTCGATGAACTCGAGTTTCATCGCGGCCATCCACTCGATTTCCTGCAACACGTCCCGCGCGGGATGATTCATTGCGCCAATTAACATGCGAACTCCATTTCTTCCACAGTTTCAATTCTCCAATTTTTTCTTGTCCGGTTCAAGTCCGGCGAACCATTGCCGCGAATCCAGCAGCGAAATATTTTTTTTCCAATCAACGTTTTCGTCAGCTTGCGAAGGAGGCAAATGAAGACGTTGACGGAGCCACTCAGGAAACTCATGGGAAACCTGCGGGCAAATCCAGTCAAACACGAGCAACACAGCTTGCAGAAGTTGGGCGTCATTACCCAATCGACGCAAAAGGTGCTCCCAGTCGAGGGTGGGGCCGTTTTCGTAAAGCAGGTTCATGATGTCAGGCCAATCGCAGCGTTCACGTTGCAGCACGTAAAGTTTATGCCAGAGAAGTTCCTCGGGTGGCACGACCAGCAATTTTTCGTTGCGAATGGAAATGGTCGGTGCGCGTTCAAACCATTCTTCATCGACTTCCGCGCGGCGGTTGGCCATTGCAAAGATGACGTCCACAATAAAACCATCGCGCGTCGAACGATAGATCCAGCCTCGGTCATAGGGAACTTGCTCGTAATAATCTTTGAATCCCGATTCCGTCAGCGCATGGATGATGGCGTCAAGATCTCGGGGCAAAATCACGAGATCAAGGTCCTTGGTATTTCGCCAGCGTCCCGTGTAAACCGCCAGGCCAAACGCGCCGCCTATGAGAAATTTGGCGTTGGCTTGTCGCACCACCTCAATGGCGGATTGATAACACGCCCATTCATCATCCGGGATAAATTGCGACCACGTTGCGCGTTTGCGGGTTGTTTTTTCAGGCATAGATTTCAGCATTTAAAATGTTTTGAGAGTCAGGAACCGAAATCATTTCATGCTCGGTGACATTTAACTTGCGGCATGGAGCGTCGTTGGCAAGACGGTGAGCAAGCCGATCATCGCCTCGGGAAAAAACGGGCATCTGGCGTGAATGCTTTTCGTGGCCTGACTATTCAGGGCCGCGATAAATACATTGCGCGCTACAGGTTTCAGCAACAACCACTTCTGTGAGCAAGGGCAATTTTGGTTTGAGCGCGTCCCAGATCCAAGTCGCTACATTCTCGCTGGTGGGATTTTCCAAACCGGAAATCTCGTTCAGATAAAAATGATCAAGCTGTTCCCAGAGCGGTTTGAAAGCAGCAGAAATTTCTGCGTAGTCCATCAACCAGCCGAGCTTCGGATCACATTCGCCACCCACGACAATTTCCACTTTAAAAC
>JBDSYB010000252.1:0-4156 GCA_039925885.1 Verrucomicrobiota bacterium | reverse complement strand
GTTCAATTCCGACCCTCGCCTCCAACTCCAAGCTTCGCTTGGATAAGGAGTTACAAATTTCACAAACCCAAAGTGCCAGCAAAGTGCCAGCAAAAATGTGACTCGGAGAAACTTGATAAAACTCCGAAACAACTTGGGCACGACTTGCTGAAACGCAATTGGCCGTGCGTTTGGTGTAGCTGATACATCTGCGGCTTGATCTCGTTTGGCAGGCTTGAACCAGAAAGTTCGAGCCATGAAAAATAGATTCCGACTTTACCGACGGACAAAGGGTGGCGTGTTCTACGTCCACGATTCCACGACGGGCAAACAAGAAAGTTTGGGCACTCGCGACCGTGCGGAGGCCACGACTCTTTTCCACTCCCGCAATGAATCCTTTCGCCAACCGCATCTAAATCTTCTCATCGCCAAGGCGTATCTTGCTGGAAGCGATTCAGGGGTTTCGACGCGGACATGGCAAAACGCCCTTGATGCCAACATCGAAACCAAACTCGGTTCGACCAAAGAACGCTGGCAGCGTGCGGCGAAAGACAAGTCGTTCGATCTGATTCGCAATCGGGTAATTCTTGAGACACAAGCCGAGCATCTGCTTGCTTGCCTCAAGGCCGGCACGGTCAGCACGAATGTTCACCTTCGGAAGCTCCACAACTTCTGCCTGTCGATGAACTGGCTGCCCTGGCCGATTGTGCCGAAACGCCTTTGGCCGGAAGTTCGCTTTCAGCCAAGACGCGCCATCACGTTCGACGAACATCAACTCATCATTGAGCGGGAGAAAAACCCGGAGCGGCGTAACTTCTACGAACTGTGCTGGCATCTCGGCGGTTCGCAAAGCGACATCGCTAATCTTGCCGCCGAGGATATAGACTGGCCGAATCAGACGATTGCCTACGCCCGTCAAAAAACTGGCAGCCTCGCGATGATTCACTTCGGCCCGGACATTGAAGCCGTATTGCGGCGTCTGCCTGTTACCGGCGCGCTGTTCCCTTATCTGCGATCCGTTCGCTCTGGCGACCGCGCCACGGAGTTCAAGCAGCGGTGTGGAGGACTCGGCATCAAAGGCGTTACACTTCACTCCTATCGGTATGCGTGGGCGGAACGAGCCAAGACGTGCGGCTACCCGGAGCGATTTGCACAGGAGGCACTCGGCCATAACAGCAAGGCCGTGCATCGGGCTTACGCACGCAAGGCCAAGGTGAGGCTGCCGTCACTGGAGAGTTACGAAAAGCAGGCGGCGGAAGGTCAAATCATCCAGTTGCCACCGCTTTCGCCGGAGCGTGACCGGGCTGCCCGTTTGGGGCAGACGGTCGGCTGAACGGCGCGCTGCCTCGCGTGCCACGTCCACGAATCCGCTTACGGCCGTTTCGCACGCGCCAGTAGTCGCAGATTGCGTCGCAGGCGCGGGCGAGCCATTTCTCGTCGCGGCGAAGCTGCTCCAGCATTTCCGTGGCGAAGAATTTTGTGCCGTTGCGCGGCGGATGGCCGAGCGGCTTCAAAAGGCTGGCCGCAGCAAGAATCGGAATTTCGTGTGGCTCAAAGCCGAGAAACCACGCCGCTTGGCTTGCATCAAGACGTGCTGGAACAACCTTCCAACTGAGAAATTCTGTTTGCTGTTCGGTTACATTCATACGCGGACTGCCGCACGGCGCGCAGGCCGGGGCGAATGAGTTTTGGTCTGTTTCTCGGAATTCTTCTGCGCGTTTTCGTCCGGCGCATCGGCATCAACCTGGCTCGGTGCTTGGTTCTTGGTGAGGTCGAGCTTTTCCTCGATCTCACTTTGGCGACGACTCAATTGCTGGTAACGCTCCTCACGCTCGAAATGCGCGCCGACTTTGGTTTCCAATTCCTTCCCCCGCTTGGTGGCGTCGGCGATGTCAGTTTCCAATCTGGCGGCGCGTTCCTCAAAACCTTGGATGTTCGCTTCGAGCGAACGAATCGTGCCCTGCGCCGTGTCCGTCACGCGCGCGGCGTAACTGTTCTTCCCGCGCACAATCATTTCCACGGTGTTGTTGAAACTCGGACGCAGGAACAAATCGAAGCCTGCAAAGCGACCAACCCGCACGTCGTCGCCGAATCGGTTTTTGATCTTCTCCGCACGACGAAGGATCAACTCTCCAGCGATGCCCCGGTTGTCGAGCGTCTGTCCATCGAGTTCAATGCTGAACTTGTCACCCGAAGTGTCCTGTCGCGCGGCGATGTCCTGGCGCAAGTTTGTGAGGCGTCCGGTGAACGCCTCGGCGTCCTCGTGTGAGCGGCGGAGATTGGAACGGATGCGGTATTGTTCCTCGGCATGGGCGGAACGCAGCCGGGTGAGACGGATCAATTCGGCGTCCACCTGGGCTTTTTCAATCACGAGCGGATTACCGGACGCGATGGCCTTTACCTCGGCGTAGGTCAACGCAGCGGAATCCAAATCTTCAAGGCGGCGGATCGTCATGTCACCGCTCATCACTTGGGCGATGAACTTGGCCTTCGTCTCCAACGTCTGCCACATATAGGCATCGAACGAACCTTCGGTGACGTAGCGAAAAATCTGGATGACGGCATTCTTGTTTCCCTGCCGCAGAATCCGCCCCTCGCGTTGTTCCACGTCCGCCGGTCGCCACGGCGCGTCGAGATGATGCAAGGCAATCAACCGCTCCTGCACATTCGTTCCCGAACCCATCTTCTGCGTGCTGCCGAAAAGCACGCGAACCTTGCCCGACCGCACGTCACGAAACAGCGTCAGCTTGGAAGCATCGGAATCGTAATCTTGAATGAAGGCGATTTCGTTGCCGGGAATTCCTAACTGTTCCAACTTTTGCGCCGCGTCATTATAGACGGAGAAGCCCCGGTCTTTCGGCGTGGAGAGGTCACAGAACACAAGTTGGGCGGAACGCTCCGGTTTGCTCTCCTGCCAGATTTCAAAAATCTTTTCGACCGCCAGATTCACTTTGCCATGCGGTTCGTCGGGCGCTGACGGTTTCATCAGCCGGAGATCCAACGCCGCCTTCCGCCCCTCGGACGTGATTTTCAGCATATTGTCTTCGCTGGGGTCAACCCGACCTGTCCTCAATCTCTCGGCACGAGCGGCGAGCGATTGAACAAACGCCTTGAGTTCCTCAGTGGCCGGCGCGTTGCGGATGGTCGGCTTTTCGCCGTCCAGCTTCGGGCGCGGTAGGTTCAACATCGCGGCGGTCTGAACGTCGGCGGACTGGCGGAACATCTGCATCAGCTCCGGCACATTGATGAACCGGGCAAACCGCGTGTTCAGCCGATAGCCCGCGCCATCCGGCGAAAGCTCCATCGCCGTCACCGGCTCGCCGAAAGTCGCCGCCCACGAATCGAAGTGATGCAGATTATGCTTTTTCAGCGCGTCGTGCTGGAGATACCGCTGCATCGTGAACATTTCGGCCATACTGTTCGCGATGGGCGTCCCGGTTGCGAACACTACGCCCCCTCCACCGTTCAACGACTGGACGTGCCGCACCTTCAAATACATATCGAACGCCCGCTCGCTCGCTGTCTGCGGCAGACCGGCGATGCGCGTCATTTTGGAAACGTAGAACAAGTTTTTGAAGTAGTGCGCCTCGTCCACAAACAGCCGGTCCACGCCGAGTTCTTCAAACGTCAGCGTGTTATCTTTTTTATGTTCAGCGGCCAGCGTCTGAAGTTTGGCTTCGAGCCGCTTCTTTGCTTTTTCGAGTTCCTTCACGAGTCTGCGGTTGGAACTGTCCACGTGCTCGCGCCGGATCATTTCCAACTCATGAAGCTGCTCCTTGAAAAATCGTTCCTGGGTTTCGCGTGACAGCGGTATGCGTTCAAAGCCGGAGTGCGTGACAATCACGGCATCCCAATTGCCGGTGGCAATACGGCCAAAAAGCTTCTTCCGGTTTTGCGATTCAAAATCCTCCTTGCCGGCGGCCAGGATGTTCGCGCCCGGATACAGCGTCAGCAACTCGGTCGAGAACTGGCCGAGCATGTGATTCGGGACGACGAACATCGGCTTGCTGGAAATGCCGAGCCGTCTCGACTCCATCGCGGCGGCGACCATTGTGTAGGTTTTGCCCGCACCGACGACGTGGGCAAGCAGCGTGTTTGGTGTCTGCAAAATGCGCCAGACTCCGGCCTTTTGATGTGAGTGAAGTTGAATCGCCCCGCTCGCGCCGGGCAACGTCAG
>JBDSYB010000251.1:0-16430 GCA_039925885.1 Verrucomicrobiota bacterium | reverse complement strand
TTTGGAGTTCCGCCCTCAGGCGGTTCCGCGCCCGAGCCGCCTGAAGGCGAAACTCCGAACTTGAGTTGGGAAACGTGCGTGAAACCCGCGTCGAAAAAATCTTCCTGGCCGAGATGGCAAAATTCCGCGCCGATTTCCTGCGCGATTTGCAAATGGTCGTTGATGACGAGCGGAACTCCCGCGCGATGGGTGATGGGCAAAATGATTTCCGCCATGCGGCGGATTTCGTCAGGCGAAGAATTTTTTGCGCGAAGTTGAATGATGTCCGAACCGCCGTCGCAAAGTTGTTGAGCGACGAAAGCCACCTCGCGCCCGTTCAAGTAAGCGGTATCGACGAAAGTGTAGAGGCGACCGTCAGAGAGCGATTTCATTTAAGCGCTGTCGACGGCGTGAACGCCATTCCAACCATATTATGATCGCATTGCCTACAATCCCTAAAATTATCGCCGTGATAAACTGAATAAGCCGCATGGTATCACTCGATGATTCGGAAGTATTAAAAACTACCTCTAAAAATAACCGGGGTGGATTCCAGCCATGTATGAAAGTTGTCGCGTCTGTGAACAGCCAGAGTGCACCGATAGTCACAACGACAACTGCAATGACATAAAGCGTCGTCCTATATTTCACAATGCAATATGGCCGAAAATAAAGAGTTTCTCAAAACTTTTCATATCCCATTCTCTGGATGATGAAGGATTTGTAATGTAACCCCTAAGCCTTTTCTTCAATCAACTCCCGCCGCGCTCCGCCTAACAGTTGCTCAATGAAATTCGTGGAGTAAACGCCGCGACGGAAATTCGGGTCCTGCAAAATGGCTTGCTCGAAGGCGATGGTCGTTTTGATGCCGGTGATCATGTATTCGCCAAGCGCACGGCTCATTTTATCCATGGCATCGCGGCGATCTTTGCCGGTCGTGATGAGTTTGCCAATCATGGAATCGTAGGTTGGGGGGATCGTGTAGCCGGCGTAAGCGTGGCTATCGAGACGGACTCCACGACCTCCAGGCGGGTAATACATTTCGATCTGGCCAGGCGACGGGCGGAAATCGTTGAAAGGATCTTCCGCGTTAATGCGGCATTCGATGGAGTGACCCTTGAAGTGGACGTCGCTCTGAGACATGCGCAGCGGTTCACCCATCGCGATCATGATCTGCTGTTTTACAAGGTCAATGCCAGTGACTTCTTCGGTGATGGGATGCTCGACTTGAATGCGCTTGTTGACTTCGAGGAAATAATAATTGCCCTTGTCATCGACGATAAATTCCACCGTGCCAGCGTTGGTGTAATGGGCCTGGTGCGCGATTTTAACGGCAGCTTTACCCATTTCTTTGCGCAACTTTGGGAACTTGTTTTCGATCAAAGGCGAGGGCGTTTCTTCAATGACTTTTTGATTGCGGCGTTGAATCGAGCAATCGCGTTCGCCCAGATGAATGATGTTCCCTCGCGTGTCAGCCAGAATTTGAAACTCAATGTGGTGCGGGTTTTCGATGAATTTCTCGATGTAAACGCCCGAATTGCCGAAGCATTTTTCGGCTTCGCTGCGAGCGGTGTGATAGCCTTTGACGAGCGAGATGTCATTGTGGGCAATGCGCATCCCGCGTCCGCCGCCCCCGGCGACCGCTTTGATCATGACGGGATAACCGATTTTTTTGGCTGACGAGAGAGCGTCTTGCTCCGTTTCCACCGTTCCTTCCGAACCTGGCGGAGTAGGAACGCCCGCTTTTTTAGCAAGATTCCGGCTGACTGCTTTATCTTCCAATGCATTCATCGCGCGCGAACTCGGGCCGATGAAGCGGATGTTGCAACTTTCGCAAACATCGGCGAAATGGCCGTTCTCCGAGAGAAATCCATAGCCGGGATGAATGGCGTCAACATCCGCAATTTCCGCCGCGCTGATAATCCGATCTATGCGCAGATAACTTTCCGAGCTGGCGGCTTTGCCGATGCAAATCGCTTCGTCGGCCATTTGCACATGGATGGAATTCGCATCGATTTCGGAATAGACCGCCACCGTCCGGATATTCAGTTCCTTGCAAGCGCGGATGATGCGCACAGCGATTTCTCCACGGTTGGCTACAAGAATTTTTTCGAACATTTTAAAAACGTTAAATCGTTGAAGAGTTATTTTTTAAGAGGTTGCGCAAAGTTTGTTGCGTTCCAATAATTCAACAGTTCCACGCTTCTCAATCAAATCGGCCTGATTTTGAACAAAGGCTGGCCAAATTCCACAGGTTTAGCGTTATCGACGAGGATTTGCGTAATGACGCCTTTGACCTCCGCTTTGATTTCATTCATCACTTTCATTGCTTCGATAATGCAAACGACAGTGTCCGCACTTACCTCGGTTCCGACTGCGACATATTCGTCGGACTCCGGCGAAGGTGAGCGATAAAAAGTGCCTATCATGGGAGATTTTATCTCCATCCCATTGGAAGCGGGATTGGCACTTGGGATGCCGGATTGTGGTAAGGCCACGACAGAACTGACTGTCGCTGGCAGGGCATAAGTGAGACCTGAACTATCTTCCATGGGAGCCGCTGCGAACCCGTTCGGCCCTCGCTTCAGTTTAATTTTGAAATCTTGTTTTTCGAGTTCGAATTCAGATAAAGAGTTTTTCTTCATCAAGTCGATGATGGCTTTGATGTCCTTTAAGTCCACATGCCCCCCTGGTTCAAAAACGATTGAAGTATTTTCCGGTTGTTCATTAAGCAAAAAAGCAGCAGTCGAGCTTCGACTCTGCTTTGAAACATTATGTCAATTTCGTGGCGAAACTATGCTGATGAATTTTTCGAGTCAAGGGGTAAAATGCTTGGACAAGGTAATTGACATTTCAAATAAAATGGTAATGGAACAAGGATATTTAGCAGAAATCATTTCCCGTTAACGCTAACCGCAGCCTCCAAAGCCAATAGGTAGGAGGTAGCCCCAAACCCACTAATCTGTCCGCAACAGACCGGTGCAATCAGCGATTTATGGCGAAATTCCTCTCGCGCATGAACATTTGATAGATGAATTTCAATGGTGGGAACCTGTCCCGCAGTAATTGCGTCGCGCAAGGCAATGCTGGTGTGCGTGTAAGCCGCCGCATTTAAGACGATCACGTCAAACTTTCCGCGCGCTTGCTGAATCCAATCTACCAATTGACCTTCTAAATTCGTCTGGCGGAAATCAACTTCGAGTTTCAACGCGGTCGCCCGTTCTCGCACGCTCACCTCGATGTCCCCTAAAGAAAGGTGGCCATAAACTTCCGGCTCGCGTTGGCCCAATAAATTTAAATTGGGGCCGTTCAAAAACAAAATTTTCATTTTCAGCGCGAGGAACCTACGGATACCGGCAATTTTTGTCGATTCGTTTCCGTCGAACCGCCCAGCCACCCGAACAGAAAAAAAGCAGGCCAGGCCAACGCCGGAATATAAAAATTAAATTCCACCAACGAATGCAGGCTCAGCCCCAAGAGGCCAAGCCAGATGCAAAAACGAGCCGTGTTTTGGGAATCAAACGAAGGGCGGTAAACGATCAGGCTCCCAAAAACCAAAACGACGAAAACCATAAAAGCCGGAAAGCCTGAGTCGGACGCCTGTTGCAAATAATCGTTGTGCGCCAGCCGCGCCATTTCGGCGTCGGCTCGTTTAATTTTTTGGTAGGACACGCCAAATGTGCCCGGCCCTGTGCCGAGCAGAGGATGTTGCCGCGCTGTTTCCAAAGCAGCGCGCCAATAGTCGAAGCGCGCCGCCACGCTGGTTGCGCCGCGTTGAAAAAAACCGGCATATTTTAAAGCAAAGCCTCCTAACCCCAGAATCAACATAACCAAGACCAAGAATCGCTTCAGCCTCGGATCAAAAGAAAGTTGCAGCACCGCGAGAAAGGCCATCAGCAACATCAATAGCCACCCGGATTTGGAGCCTGACCAAATCAGACATCCGCATGCGCCGCCGCAAACCAGCAAAGCGAAAAAAATGCGTCTTCGAAAATTGAAACGCGCGCTCAACAGCCAGCAGCCTGCCACTGAAATGGGCAGAAAAAGTAAAATCGCTGCCGCCAGAGTATTGGGATAAAAAAGCGTCGAATAAATCCGGGTGCTCGCCACTTTTTTCAGAAAATCCTGGGGATAATCCCGCCAGTTCGGTTGCGCGTAGAAAAACCGCCGTGTCTCCTCGAGTCCGCCAAAGTGTTGCTGCCAGCCGGTGAGGATGACGACCAGGAAACCAGCCAGCACCGTGATAAAAAGCAGCCGGAAATCTTTGATCCGACTCAAGCAAAACCAGCCCAGATAAAAACAGATCACGCAGGTGACAAAATGTTTCAAAGTCATTCGCGTCAGATTTGGATCGACCGTTCTCGTCGCTGAAATAAATTGCCAACCCAACCAGAACAGAGGAAGTCCCAGCGCGAAGATTTGTTTTCGATTAAAATGGAAATCGAAGCGCCCGATCATCAGCCCGGTTCCAATCAGTAATGCGATGAAGAGGTAACCCCATGCAGCAGGCCACGGTTGAAAAATCCATTCATAAATGTCCGTCGGCGACGTAGTCAGATTTTCAAAAATGGCGGGATTGCCAAATTTCAAAAGACCGATAGTGAAAAAAACCCCCGTCAACCCGGCGAATAAATTGTGCCAGATTGATTGGCCGAAATTAACGCGTGGGGAAAGTTTGGCCATGGACACGACCCACCGCTAAAGTTTCAATTTCAGGAAACCAACTTCGAACGCGAGCGCTTCCTGCACGTTCGACCCAAGCAAGCGTTGCGTTTGCTCCACGATTTGCAGATTCGTCACCGCATCAGCCGGGGAAATCCGCGCCGCCACCGTCCGCGCCGCTGTTAGAAATTGGGGAAAAGTCAGCATATCCGCTCCAACGCGCAGCGTTTGCGCCCACACGTCGCGCAGCCACCATTCCAGCGCGAGTAAAAGTTCGCCGCGCCGATGGCGGTACTCCGCTTCAATCGCTCCGGCAAGTTCATCTTCCCATTTGTCGCGCAGTTTAGGATCCGCGTCATCATATCGTTCCAATGGCGAACGAGCCGTCAAAGTTTTTTCCACGTTCTCTTTTTGTTGGGCCAGCTTTTCCATCAACACCCCGAGCAATCGGTAACGACCGAGCAACCCGCGGTTTTCCCGCGCCGCAATCTCGCTGAAGCTCTCAATGAAACTTGCTTCCGACCCGCCGATGCGCGCGCTTTCACCAGCGAAATTCAATCGCAAACAGCGCGAAAGAATCGTTTCCAAAATCCGCTGCGGATTAGTCGTCAACAAAATCAGAATGGATTTAGCGGGAGGTTCTTCAAGCGTTTTCAAAAACGCGTTGGCGGCCTGCACATTGAGGCGGTCCACCGCTACTAAAACCCCCACTTTGAACGCCGCCTCCGTTGGCTTCAAATTGACCGATTGTAAAAGGTCGCGCACTTGTTCGATGGAGATAATGCGCGACTTGGATTCCGCGCGAAGCCATGAGACATCGGGATGATTCGCGCTCTCAATCCGACGGCAGCTTGAACATTTATCGCAGCAATCCAGTGGCAAACCCGCAGCCGTTTCGCGAGGCGGGGACACGCAATTCAACGTTTTAGCCAGTGTGCGCGCGACCGCCTCGAGTTCATCAAGGTTGTTGCCGGAAAATAAATAAGCGTGACCGAGGCGACCGCGTTCCAAGCTGCGTTGTAACAATTGGACGACTCGCTCTTGCTCTGGAAATTCAGTGAACGACATGGCTCAACCGGGAATTTCCTCACCGGGCTTTTGTTCCCTTGGCATTTCTTTGACGGCGAGAGGAATGCTCGCCTCATGTTGTCCATCCGATGAAAGTTCAATCGCATACAGGCCGGCTGAATCGAATTTCAATTGCTGGATATTCAAGACGAAATTGCGGGAAATAAAAGTGGTGTCGCCGGGCAAGATCACCTCCACGGGAATATCCACACTCGGCATGATTGATTGGCCATCTTCATCTACGAAATTAATTTTCAAGGTGTGATTGCCCTCTTCCATTTTCGAATAGGAAACCCGCAACGCCACCGAACATTGCGGATGAGACGCGGGAAATTGTTGGGCGAAAATAGTGTCGAACGTTCCGAGAATGTTCAATTTGCCGTTGTAGTCGGTCGCCGCATCGCAGAGGACTGCCAGTTGAATCGTCATGGGAAATGAATGTAGGGCATCGCTGATTTTATTCAGCAATAAAAACGCTTGGGTAGCACGTGCCTCCGGCGGGTGCGAAAACAATTATCAACGCACCCGCCGGAGGCAGGTGCTACCCAAGCGATGGAAAACTCTCTCGACACCGATTGTGCCCCGCGTTTGACTTGCCCCATGCGAGTTGGCGTTTTGTGCGGGCCGGAAATTTCCCAATTGGAATGGGCGCAAAATCTCGGATTTCGTTCCGTGGCGATCATGCGTTTCGCGGACAGCGCGATGTCGCCGCAACATCAAAACTGGAAACCATTCGCGGAACAATTTGCTGCTGAAGCCAAAGCTCGCGACATCCGCATTTCTGCCATCGGGGCACTCTACAAAAATCCGCTTGATCCGAAGCAAACTGAATCTGCGCGCGAAATTTTCAAACGTGCCATCGACGTCGCGTCGCACATCGGTGTGAAAACCGTTTCCGGATTTCCAGGGGCAGTCATTGAAACCGAAATCAACGAGCGCGGCGGCAATCCGGTTTACAAACCGTTTGAAAATTATCTCCCGCAACTTTTTTCATTTTGGTTTCCGCTTGCGCAATACGCCGCCGATCACGGCGTCCGCATTGCCTTTGAAAATTGCCCGCAAGGCTCGTGGCATTTGCCCATCGACGGCTACAACATGTTCGCGCAACCCGCGATTTGGGAACGCGTTTTTAACACTATCAAATCCGAAAACATCGGCATCGAATGGGACGCGAGCCATTTGATCTGCCAATTCATCGATCCGATTGAAAACATCCGGCGATTCGGCTCGCGCATTTTTCACGTCCACGCCAAGGACGCTTACATCAATCGGCAACTGCTGGAGGTTTATGGCATTTGTCATCCCGGCGTCGCGGAACATCGCACCATTGGAATGGGCCAATCGAACTGGGCGGAAATTGTCCACGCACTTTTGCGCGCTGGCAACGATTCCGATTTAAACATCGAAGGCCGCCACGATCCCGTTTACCGCGACCACGACGTCGCGCAACCCGACGATGTGAAATCTTCAGGCGTAAATCGCCAACAATGCCAAAAGCTCGAAGAAGCCGGACTGCTCCTCGCAAAGAAAGTTTTGGAGCAATACACGGCGGGGACGGAGTAATCAGTGAAGCACATGCCGTTTGATCAGGTGATAAACGTCGGTCGATTGTAGCCGCCCGCTTTGCAGCAACTCATTTCGGTTTGTGATGAAGATGGGGAAATCTTTTTCGTTTTCGGGGATGCGACCGTGGGAACCTTTCACAAGCGAGGCATCGAGCGGGATGACATCCATCAACATGCGGAAGCCGAGCTTCTTTTGCAGCAAACGCCAGAGGATTTTCAGCTTCACAGCGGGGATTTTCGGGTCGAGAAACAGTTCGACCGGATCGTAGCCGGGCTTGCGATGGATATCGACACAGCGGGCGAAATCGGGGGCGAGCGCATCGTCGAGCCAGTAGTAATAGGTGAACCAGGCGTTTTCTTTTACGACGACGATTAAATCTCCGGCGCGCTCGTGTTGAATTCCTGCCGCAATTTTTTCTTCGCGTCCTAAAACCTTCTCGACCCCTTCGGTTTTCTCCAGCAACTCTCGCACGTTTTTCTCAAGTGAACGGTCATTGATGTAAATGTGCGCGACTTGATGATCGGCGACTGCGAAAACTTTGCTTGCCCCGTAATCGAGAATTTCTAAACCAAGTTCGTCTTTGATCGTGAGCCAACCCTTTTGCCGAAAGATGCGGTTGAGATGAATTGGCGTATCGACGTTTGTAATTCCGTATTCAGAAAGCAAAATGATTTGCACGCCACGTTTTTCAAAAAAAGAAATCAAATCGCCGACGATGGCGTCGATCTGTTGCAGATCAGGAACGATGGCGGGATTGAGGGTTTGGAGTTCCGCCTTCAGGCGGTCTGCGCGTTGCAATGTCGCACCGTTTGGTTTGTCCCAAGAACCGCCTGAAGGCGGAACTCCAAACGGGCCATGCCGCTGCAAGTTGTAATCGAGGTGCGGCAGGTAAATTAAATTCAGCGTAGGCGAATATTTGTTTTCAATCCATTTGGCGGAGTTCGCAATCCAGCGCGAACACGCATCCGGTTCTCCTTGCGGAGATTTGATCCCGGCGGCGGGACCCCAGAAATTTGGAAATGGAAATTCGCCCAAGTCTTTTTTGATTTCTTCGCGAATGGAATACGGCGACGAATAAATATCGAAAAACTTTCGCCCATCGGCGGGATACATCGGGCGCGGGGTGATGGAATAATCGGCGGTGGAATACATGTTGTACCACCAGAAAAGTTTCGCGCAGGTGAAGCTGGGATCGAGCGAGCGCAGTTCGTCCCAGATTTTTTTTCCATGAACGAGGTGACTGGATTGTTTCCAGAACTGGACTTCGGCGAGTTCGCAATTGTACCAGCCGTTGCCAACGATTCCATGCTGAGAGGGAGTTGCGCCCGTCAGGTAATTGGATTGCGCGGTGCAGGTGACGGCGGGAAATGCGGGTGTGATATTCGCCTTCGCGCCGCGTTGCAGAAAATCGCGAATCTTCGGCGTGTGTTCGCCGATGAGCGATTCAGTCAAGCCAACGACATTGATGACGGCGGTTCGTTTCACAAAAAGCCGTTTGCTTAACTGAAAAACCGTCGCCAACCTTTTGGTTTTTCGGAGAGCATCGCCAAGGTTTTCTTAAGCGCGGCTTTGTTATCAGAGTAAACACATGCATGAATAAGCTTCGAGGATTCATTTTTCCATCGGCCTTCGTAAGCTTCTGACGTCGTCTTTTTAATCCGGTTTTGCTCGCCTATCGGTATGCGAAAATTCAATTGAAAACATTTTGGCGTGGTCGGCACATCGTAGAGTGTTACATCAAGACATTCTGCTTCGACAGTTGGTCGTATCAGTTTTGCCAAGTCGGGTTCGACATCCACTCCGTAACCTTCGAGTGGAATTGGTGACCAGTCTAAACTAGACTTACTTATTTCAGAACGCTCCCGTTTTTCTCCCCATCCCCAATCCTCTTGTTGAAAAATAATTAGCCGATCGGCTTCAGAACATATTTTCCATTTGATAACGATTGTGGCATCCGTGGAACGAAGCGTTCCGTTGTAACCTCCTTCGGCGATCAATGTGTAGCGTAGAGCCTCTTCCATTTGAACCGTCGGCTCGACGTCTCCGAAGTAATGGCTCTTCAACAATTCGGAAAATGAATTGGCGACCCGTCGAACCTCTGTTGTTTCAGGGTCTGGAACTGCACAAATCACTGTCGGCTCGCCATCTGAATTCAGAAAATTGTAATCCAGTGCATAACAAACGTAATCATCATCCCCAAAGAGCAGTAATCGTGAAAGGTCGCCTCCTTCTTTTTGTAAGCTCTCGGCTATATCTTTTTCCAAAGCATCATCGTTACTGAAGCAATAAGACCAAGGCCGGATTTCGCGAAAGCCTTCGCCATCTCCGATCCCCATTATTTCTCGCACCCGATAATCTTTTCCCGCGATTTTGAAGTCAGAATTCTCCAGAAATCCTCCATTTTGTGTCCGAAGCAATTCCAGCAAACTTTGTGGAAACTTAATGCCAAACTTTTTCTCACATACAGCCACCATTTCATCAGACAATGGCGGCAGTTCTTTGACGACAGATCGTCCTTCATCAGTTAGCTCTTTCCAGAAGCTCATGTTCGAGACTGTCTTTATCCTTTCATCCAAACAACTTTTTTAGCGTGTTGAAAATATCGCTCCTGCAATTCATAAATCGCCTCGATCACTTTCGGCAGATTCATTTCGTGAACTTCAATTCCTTCGCCGACATTTTGCAAAAGCGTGATGGTGAGTTGTCCTCCAAGATGTTCGCGGAATTCTTCGAGGCCTTTGAGGACGAGAAGATTATTTTCCGCATCCACGTTCAACAGTTCGTTGGCGAAAAGTTCAAAACCAAGTTTCTCCAGCAAAGTTAAAATGCGTTCGGCGGATTTTGCGTCGAGCAAACCGATATTGCGCGAATAAATAACATCGAGCGCGATGCCGATGGCGACCGCTTCGCCGTGACGGATTTGGTAATCGGAAATTTGTTCCAACTTGTGCGCCGCCCAATGTCCGAAATCAAGCGGGCGTGCGGAACCAAATTCAAACGGATCGCCAGACGTGGCGATGTGATTCAAATGCAATTCTGCCGAGCGATAAATCAATTGCTGCATCGCGGCGGGTTCAAATTTCGCGAGCAATTCCGCGTCGTGTTCAATCGTTTCAAAAAAATTTCGGTCGCGAATCAAGGCGACTTTTACGGCCTCGACGTAGCCAGCGCGTTTGTCTCGCGCAGCCAGAGAATTGAGCAATTGAAAATCGTTGATGACGGCGAAGGGCGGAGAAAACGTTCCGATGAAATTCTTTTTGCCGAAAGCATTGATCCCATTTTTCACACCGACGCCCGAATCATCCTGACTCAACGTTGTCGTGGGAATTCGCACATGACGAACGCCGCGATGCGCCGTGGCTGCGGCAAAGCCCACCACGTCCAACAACGCCCCACCACCGACTGCCAAAATGTAGGAGTGCCGGTCGACATGAAATTTTTCAACGAGCGAGTGGATTTCGGACACATAAAAATCAGAATTTTTGGCGCGCTCGCCACCTTCGATAATCAACGGAGCGCAGACGAGCTTCATGGAATCCGCATGAGCCGCGAAATAATTTTCGATGGTTTGAACCAAGTCAGGTTGAGCCGCTGCGAGCGAGTCGTCCAAAACCACCAACGCTTTGCGAATCGTCCCAAATTTATTATTCGCGAGGACATCCTTGAGCAACGAATTAGACAAATCAAATACTCCCTGGGTGAAATGCACCTGAAGCTGAAAACCAACCTGAATGGTTCGTTCAATGGACGACATGCGTTTAATAATGTGGAATATTCGACGCGCAAATTCGAGTTTTATTTAAAATCTCTTGGTTGCCACCTCTCCGCAAAACCGCTATGAGTCTGCGAAATGTCCACGGTTGCAGAACAATTTCGCGAAGCGCGCGAAGCACAAAACCTGACGGTTCATCAGGTCGCCGAAATCACAAAAATGCGCACCGACCATGTGCGCGCTCTGGACGAGGGCAATTACGATGTTTTCTCCGCGCCGGTTTATATTCGCGGTTCCGTCCGCAGTTACGCTGCTGCGTTAAAGCTGGATGTTCCGAAAATCATGGAATCGCTTCAGGGCGAACTTTCAAAAACCGAAAAGCATCACGAACATCCGCCGCTAACCAAGCAGCCAAGAAACATTTTGGACATTTTGATGTTCCAACTTTCCAAGGTGAACTGGCGCATTGCGTTGCCAGTGGTCGGCGGGCTGATTTTGATTTTGGCCGTTGTCGGAATCTGGCGAATGTGGAGCAGCCACAAAGCGAAGGATCCGCTGGCCGATGTTCCGCCGGCCGTTTATCAACCACTGAAAAATAATTCCGGCAATACGCTTCCTGTTCCAACAACCCCACGGCGGTAATAAAAAGCGCCGGAGCTTTGAGGCTCGAATGTAGGCCGATCTGCCAGCGAGACGCTGGCAGCACGATTCAGAAAATAAATCAGTTGGCTGTTTCCACTTTTTCCCCTGCGCTTTTCCAGCCGACGATTCCCGCAGAGAGATGTTTCACGTTTTTGTAGCCGAGTTTTTCAGCGGCCGTGGCGGCTTCTTTATACGCTCTGCATTTTGGACTGCCGCAATACGCGACGATGAGCGCGTCTTTATCTTTGGGCAGAACACTCGTGAGATTGTTTTCATGCGCATCGAAATCGATGGCGGTCGGGATGTGGCCTTTTTTATAGGATTTGGAACCGTTCACGTCGATGACGGTGACTTTTTTGGCGGCGATGGCGGACTTGAGATCGGCAATGCTGACATCAGGAAATTCGGCGGCATAAATATTTCCCACGAAAACGGTCGCGATGGCCAAGGCAATTAATTTTTTCATAATGTTGTAATAGTTAAGTTGACGTTACTTGGAACCATAAACCCGAACAAATGTTCAACAAGTTTTTTGAAGTTGTGGATACGCAATTGCCTTGTCCGGTTGCCGTGGTAACGTTTGCGGCTTGTGACGGTAGAAAATTCTCAAAACACAAAACGTCCGACGCGTGTCGGATTAATTTCTCTGGGCTGCGCTAAAAATCTGGTCGATGCCGAAGTGATGCTCGGTTCGCTCATCAAAAACGGCGTGGAAATCACGAATGACGCAGCGGCGGCAGATGTCGTGATTGTGAACACCTGTTCGTTCATCGACGCGGCGCAGGAAGAAAGTATCGACGCGATTTTAGAATCAGTCGAAGTTCGCGAGGCTAACAATCGCGGGCAAGGGCTGATTGTTTCAGGCTGTTTGCCGCAACGCTTTCGCGACGACCTTCCGAAGCTTTTACCGGAAGTTGATGCATTCATGGGCATCGATCAGGTTGCGCAAGTTTCGCAAATTGTTGAGCAGGCGATGGCGCATCGAGCGGCGCGGATTCAATCGGAACATCGAACGTACAACATCGAACGCCGAACATCGAAGGGGAAAATCGTCGGAAAATTTGCGGAATTGCAGAAGGACGAAACACCCTCGCGCCACGATCACGAGGAAAACATTCGTGGCACAGATAAATTTGGGAAAACAAAAGCAATTGTCGAAGCGCAGCGCGCGCAAATCAGGAATGCGCCTGTTTTTGATGTAACGCAACGCCCGGTTTATATTCCAGATTTTGCCACGCCGCGTTTTCGTCTCACGCCCAAACATTTTGCCTACGTGAAAATTGCCGAGGGCTGCAATCATCCGTGCAGTTTTTGCATTATCCCGCAGATGCGCGGCAGTCATCGCAGCCGTATCCAATCCGACATCGTTCAGGAGGCGCGGCAACTCATCGCCGACGGCGTGAAGGAACTGAATTTGATTTCGCAGGACTCGACTTATTACGGACTCGACCTTCGCGCCAATCACAGCCGCGCGATCGCATCGCCAGAGAAATTTAATGCAGCCGCGAAATCATTGCCCTCCGACGCCACGACGCTTTGCACTTTGCTGCGCGAATTGAATTCGTTGCCCGGTGATTTTTGGATTCGCTTGCTCTACACGCATCCGGCGCATTGGACCGACGAATTGATTCAGACGCTTTCCGAGTGCCCGAAAGTCGCGCGCTACGTGGATATGCCGTTGCAACATATTCACGAGAACATGCTCGAACGAATGCGGCGCGAAACTTCGCAGCAATACATCGTTGATTTGATTCGGAAAATCCGCGCGGGAATTCCGGGCATTGCCATGCGCACGACATTTATCGTCGGCTTTCCCGGTGAAAACGAAGAATGTTTCGAAACGCTTTTGAGTTTTATTCGCTCCACAAAATTTGAGCGACTCGGAATTTTCAGCTATTCCAAAGAAGAAGGAACGCGCGCCGGAAAAATGGAAAAACAAATTCCAGATGCTGTGAAGAAGAAGCGCCACAAGCTTGCAATGGCTGAACAATTGAAAGTAGCGCGCGAGGTTTCTGAAACATTTGTTGGACGCGAAATAAAAGTTCTCATCGAAAAAGAAGCCAATGCGCGCGAACTCCAAACGGCGAACGTCAGTTCTTGGGAGCACGGAATTATTCGGGGGACGGAAAAACTATCGGTGCCACTCAAAGGAAATTATTTAGTGGCTCGCGGAGAAGCGGATGCACCAGATATTGATGGCCGAGTCTTTGTTCGTGGCAAACAGCCGCTTGGCGAGTTCGCGCGCGTGAAAATCATTGGTCACACCGACCACGATTTGATTGCAGAGGAACTTTGACAGAATTCATAGAATAGACAGAATGGCCGCAGAAATTGAGTCGCCAAAGAATTCTGTAAATTTTGTTAATTCTGTTTAAATGAATGTTCCGAACAAACTGACTGTCTCGCGATTTATTCTCACGATCGCGTTTCTGGCAGTCTTCTTTTCGCGCATTCGCTATCACGAAACAATTTCCCTCGCACTTTTTTCCATCGCGAGTCTAACGGATTATTTCGACGGAAAAATTGCTCGTCGCGATAATTTAATTACCAACTTCGGAATTTTAATGGATCCTCTCGCCGACAAGATTTTGATTTGCTCCGCCTTCATCGCATTCGTTGACCGTGCGCCGAATCGGCACGAGTTGGAGTGGATGCCGGCTTGGATGGCGGTGGTGATTGTGGCGCGCGAATTGGCTATCACGGGCTTGCGGCTTCTGGCCGCGTCGAAGAACGTCGTGCTCGCTGCGGAACGTTACGGCAAACACAAAACTATTTCCCAAATCGTTTGCATTATATCTGTTCTGGTTTTGGCCAGCCATGTCGATTGGGGCTGGCTGGGAAATTTATTTAGCTACGAACTTTTCGGTTTTGGCCCGTGGGTAGTTTGGTTCACCGAGGCATCGAAATGGATTGCGGTCACGCTGACCGGATATTCGGGCGTGATGTATTTGTGGCGAAACCGCGCCTTGTATCTGGACGACTTGTGACCGTTCCCAAAATGGCATCGCGATTTATTCTTTGGCTCGCACAAGGATTTGGCATGGGACGAATCCCGTTTGCACCGGGAACATTTGGCTCCGCAGTCGGCTTGATTTGGTTTTGGATTCTCCTCTTACCAAAAAGCCCGCTGTTTTTCGCCCTCGGAATTCTCGCGAGCATTTTTATTTCCGTATGGCTTTGCGGCGCAGGAGAAAAAATTCTGCATCAACGCGATCCCGGTTCAATCGTGATGGACGAAATTATCGCAATACCCATTTGCTTCGGAAGCTGGCTGGCGATTTTGTTTTTCCCGAAAGGGTTCTGGCCGACGCCGGATTATTTTTTCTCAGGAAAAAACGGGCTGATGACGGTGGGGATTTTTCTTTTGTTCCGACTTTTTGACGTGTGGAAGCCGTGGCCGGTGAAGCAGAGCCAAACTCTTCCCGGCGGTTGGGGCGTGACGATTGACGATGTTCTCGCGGCGCTTTACGTGAACGGCGTCGTCTTTTTTTGGCTCAAATTTCAGAGTTACTGAGAAACGGCGCTGGCCGAATTGGGCGGCGTTGGTTTTGATTTTGCAAATGGACGAATCAAACATGCTACCGCCAAAGTAATCGTTGTTCCGATCAGCGTGAACCACGGCCACGCCACTTTCGCCATAATCGGTTTGCCATCCGCGCCCACTCCCGTTTGCCACGCAACAAAATTGGCGATGTAAACGGTGACAATGACGGCGGTGGCCATTCCAATAATCAACGGCAGCGCGGAGCCGCGTCGCCACCACAGAACCAAAATCAAACCGCCGAGCATCGCGCCGTTCGTCCATCCGCTCAGACCGAGTGCCGCGTTCAGAGCGGAATCAACTTGCCTAGAGGCAATGATGGCAACGCAAATTAAAACAACGGCCCAGATCACCATGGAAGTGCGACTGAATTTCATCAGAAAAGTTTCGCTGTGTTGTTTTTTGGAAAAGCCTTTGAACAAATCCATTGTGGAAACCGAGGACAATGCGGAGAGCGCGGCGGTCACGGAGGACATCGCGGCGGACAAAATTCCGACAATCAAGAGTCCTTTCAAAATCGGAGGAATCGCCGTGATGATGAAGACGGGAAAAACATAATCGGTTTTGGCCTTGGGAAATTCGATGGGGATGACGTGCGTCTGGTAATAAACCCAGAGCATCGCGCCGCAGAGCAGGAAAATGAGAAACAACGGGAGAATAATCACACCACTCAAGAGCAGAGCTTTGCGCCCATCCTTCACAGATTTACAGGTCAAGACGCGTTGCACGATGAGTTGATCCACGCCATGCGACGAAAGCACCACGAAGGTTCCGCCGATGATTCCCATCCAGATGTTAAACGGTTTTGAAATGGTGAAGGCGGGATTGAGCCAGTGAAGTTTTCCACCTTGCTCCGCGATGTGCATCGTTGCGCTCCAGCCGCCGTCGATCAAAGTGGGAATGTAAAACAACGTGAAAAGTCCGCCGCCGAGGAACAAAAGAAATTGAAATGCCTCGACCCAGATCGCGGATTTAACGCCGCCGACCAAAGTGTAGGTGAGCGAGAGGACGACGAAGAATATGATGACCCACGGAATCTGATCGATGGAAAAACCGAGAATCAATTGCAACGGAATGCAGGTGACGTAAATGCGAACGCCGGCACCAAGAACGGCGGCAATCAGGAAAATCACGCTGGCCGTGCGGCGCGCGCTCGGTCCAAACGCATTCTCAAAAAGTTGATAAGCGGAATAAATCTCGCCTTTGAAATAATGCGGCACCATCACGATGGCTAAAATGATTCGCGCAATCACGTAGCCG
>JBDSYB010000250.1:0-5026 GCA_039925885.1 Verrucomicrobiota bacterium | reverse complement strand
TATCAAACCACGGCGGAGTGCGGCGTATAAATTGGTTGGTTATCACCGAGTTGGCCACGTTCCAATGTTTGCTGACCAGAAAATCGTGGTTGTTGATGGGGGTGGCACCGCGGTCGGTCACATTGTTGCCGACAAGTTTTGAGCCCACCACGACAAGTTTGCCCCGGAAAGGTGCATCACCCACGAGGTTGGTGTTGCCTGATTCCCGACGAAATATTTCCAGAGCCTGGCGGTATTCATCGGGTTTGCCGGATTGCCGCAATTCGTCGAGCAAAATAATCATGCCATACGAGAGGCGGGTCAGGCGGCGGTCATCGGGAGGCATGGACCATTCGATGCAAAAAAAACCCTCATTATCAACCGGAATGATTCGTTGCACGCCGTTTGGGCCATTGAGGATCAAGCGGCCAGATTCTAAAACGGGTTTGCTAAGATCCAGTCCGAGTTCCTCGGCCGCGAGTAAGATTCCCATGTGCCAGATTCGTCCGTGCTCGGGATCATCGGTAAAGGGTTTGACGCGTCGCAGAACCCCGTCGGATTCCGATGTGGCGGTAATCGCGCCGAGGGCCATGGCGTTGGTCGCAAAAAGAGGTGGGGGGAATACAAGCTGGCTTCTGCGCGCTGCTTGTTCATCTGGTGAAGTGCTGCGCCCTGTGGTGTCTGGTTCGACGGCGAGAATCACATGGCCGGCCAGTCGCACTTGCTGGGCAAAAAAATCGTCCGATTCGACAATTGAGTTGTCCTGTAGAAGGACCGGAGAATCTAAACCCCGAAGATCTGGGAAAAGAACGTCGAATCCAACCGACTTCGCCCCCTGGGCCGCCAAGTCTCGAACAAGCTTTCCATGAATCTGTCGCGGGAAAGGCCATGTGAGTCCAGAAAGTGTCTTGAGCGTCACTTCGTCGATCTGCACAAAGGCCAGGTTTGTTGCGCAAGGCCTCGGAAATTTTTGAGCGAGCCTGACGCGCTGATCATAGGTCTTCCACTCCAACTGTTGCAGGAAATCAAACCTGTTGTTAAAAAAGGGCGACTGGAGCAAACAAGCCAAGGTGATGGTGAAAGCTGCGATAAGAACGGGGGCTAGCTTGACGGACTTGAGCTTCACTTCGAAAAGGCTAAACAAAAAACCCAGAGCAACACAAGGTCACTCTGGGTCTGAAAATTTGATTCCGTTTTGAGAGCTATTTCCCTCCCTGATTTCCCGGATTTCCTGGACCAGTTCCCGGGCCGTCATTGATCGGAGGATTACCCGGAGGTTGAGGATCAATCCCGTTTCCAACACCATTGTTACCATGACGTGGAGAAACATGCTGTTCGAGTACCGGTATCGCGGGAGCGGCCGCATGAGAAATCGCATTTTCAATTCCCCGGTTTGCGGAAGCACTTTGGGCGCGATAAAATTCCAATAGCTGACGAGGAGCAGGGCCGACGGGACTGCCGGGCGTCCAAGATTCACCTGCATTGAGAACGACAGTTTCAGGAGCCGCATTTCCCTTTGCGCGCGCAGCCACAACCAGCGTCCCAGTGATGTCTGTGTAAGTAACTTCGTAAGTTCCATCGCCGCGAGGTTTAACCGAAATGACATAATCAGTCCCGCGAATCCCAGCGACGCCGTTAGGGGTTTTGATTTCGTATCTCGAAGCTTTGGCGAGTTTTGTGACACTTCCCACAATGGTTCCATTTTGCACATTGACGCGAGTGTCGATCACGCGATCAATTCCGGTTCCGGCTTGGGTCAATTTATCCAGGCTCACGGTGGTGCTGGGCGTGACACGAATGACAGGGCCGTTCGCTCCCAAATCGAGATCAACGATGGATTCGGGAGCAGTCTGAATCGTCGAACCGGGCTTAAGAGTGGCACCGGATTTAAGCGGAACCAACCCTCCGCCCTCTACGGAATATTTTGCCGACCCTTTAATTTGGCGAACGTGTGCGCTACCTTGCTTAAAAGTTTGCGCCTGAACATTCGTGATCAATGAGGCCAAAACCACCGCGACCACGCAGGTTAAAGTCTTTGTTAATTTCATAAGTTTTTTGGAGAATATTTACGAGCGAGCATCAAGTTAAAGAACCCGTGACAAATGTCAATTCTTAATCTGGAATTTTTAGGGAATTCCGTGTCCCAGTCTTTTCTTCATCTGCGGAAATAAAATCACGTCGCGGATGCTTTTCTGGCCGAGCAACAACATACACAAACGATCAATGCCGATGCCGATTCCGCCCGCGGGAGGCATGCCGTGTTCGAGCGCGACGAGGAAATCTTCATCGAGTTTTTTGTTGTTCGGCGCCGGCTTGATGTTCCACGATGAACGCGAATTGAGGGAGGGACAAACTAAGATCATTTTTTCACTCGCCGAAATATCTCTCCATCAGCACCCTCTTTCAGCTGGGTGGCCACGAATTCATCGGGTGTGATAAACAATATCTTTGCGGTTGTGACTTCACCTTCAGACGTGAGCGAAAGGATATCTACAGCGTTGCTTGCCACCGAGAACGTGCCTGTCATTACTTGACCCGACTCTTCGAACACAAAGTTTCCGCTGGACATAAAAGTCCCGAAATTATTCGTATCACCTTTACGCTGCCATGTTCCAATCAGTTTCGTTTTGAGATCACTTTTCTCTTGGGCGGGTTCATTTCTTCCCGAAGGAGAACACGCGCAAAGAATTACCAGTGGCAGGGAATAGAAGATAGATTTCATACTTTCTCATGGGTTTAACCTACGCTTATTTCGGCTTCATCTGCGGAAAGAGAATTACGTCTCGGATACTTTCCTGACTTAACAACATCATGCAAAGGCGATCTATGCCAATTCCGATGCCCCCGGCGGGAGGCATGCCATGTTCAAGGGCGACGAGGAAATCTTCGTCGAGCTTTTGTTGCTCGCCGCCAGCTTGATGTTCTAGCGTCTCGCGCTGGGCGATGGGATCGTTTTGCTCGGTGTAACCGGGGGAAATCTCCTGGCCGTTAATGCAACATTCAAAAACTTCCACGGTCGTCGGATCGTCATCCGAGAGTTTGGCTAAGGGTACAAGTTCCTTAGGTAAGTGCGTGACGAACGTTGGCTGAATCAAAGTTGGCTCAACGAGCTTTTCAAAGACGGCTCCGGTGACTTCAAAATCTTCGTAACCTGCTGAAATGTCTCCCCCAAGCCTCAAATCTTCGATGGCGCGGCGACGCCGTTCTTGCGAAGAAACATCAAACCAATCATCTCCTGCTTTTTCGCAAACGAGTGATTTGTATCGAGCGCGTTTCCAGCTTGGTGCTAGGTCAATTATCTCTTCGGTTGCTAAATTCTGAAACTGCCGTTTCACGTCTGCTATCGTTCGAAATCCCTCAATTACATTTTCTGACCGAGTATCAAACGCCCCATTTGTTTTATTGAGGTCTCGCAACGTGTCCTCAACTACTTGAACAATTTGGATAGCTTCAGCCGCAAGATGCCAGTGGAACTCGCTTCCTATTTTGCTACGAAGTGTTTGCAGATTCGTATTCGCCTGACCGCCGATCTCATTTAGCAATTTCGTAGTCTCGGGAGTTGGCTGCTTGACGTAACTTGGCATTAAGATTTGAGCGATCCCTTCGAATATTTTCATAATTGAAGACGTAACAGTTTGCCGAAGTTCGCTGTTCCTATTCACGGGTATTCGATAACCGCCAACGACGCTCTGCGCCAAATGGCAAATCAACGACTCCACCGTTTCCATCATTGTCTCGTAATCGCCGAACGCATCATAGGCTTCGAGCATCGTGAATTCAGGATTGTGTTTGCGGGAAAGGCCTTCGTTGCGGAAGTTTTTGCCAATCTCGAAAAATTTATCAATGCCGCCAACGAGCAATCGCTTGTGATAAAGCTCCAGCGCGATGCGCAGATAAAATTCGCAGCCAAGCGCATTGTGAAAAGTTTTGAACGGTTGCGCCGCCGCGCCGCCGGGAATGCCTTGCATGATCGGCGTCTCGACTTCCACGTAGCCGCGTCCGTGGAAAAAATTCCGAATCTCACGCACGATGGCGCTCCGTTTCAGAAACGTCTCTTTCACGTCGTCGTTCGACATCAAATCAAGATAGCGCTGGCGATAACGAATCTCGGTGTCCACCACGCCGTGCCATTTCTCCGGCATCGGTCGCAGTGCTTTGCCTAAAATAACGAAGCTCACCAGCTTCACGGAAATTTCGCCCGTCTTGGTCGTGAACATCGTCCCCTTCACGCCGATGAAATCGCCGAGATCAAGATGCGTGAAAATATTCCACTGCTCATCGCCCAGCGCATTTTTCTGCGCGTAAATCTGCATACGCGAAACGGAACCGCCTAAAGGCGGAACTCCGAGCGAGCCATTTTCGTTTGGAGTTCCGCCTTTAGGCGGTCCCCCGTCTTTGATGTCGATGAACATGCTTTTGCCCATCTCGCGATGCGCGGTGATGCGTCCGGCGAGCGCAACTTCGCGGCCCTCGACATAATTGGCGCGCGCCTCGGCGCATTTTTCTTTCGGCGAAAATTTATTGGCAAACGGGTTGATGCCCTTGGCTCGTAAAGCAGCGAGCTTTGTTTTGCGCTGTTCAACTAATGAATTGGTTTCGTCCATAAATCCGCCGTCAAGCGGGTGGAAAGGAAACACTGGCGCGGGAAGGTTGTCGAAGTTTTTGATGGCGCAGCCGTGGGGGATTGGACGAGAACGATTTGCAAAACACTTTCACTGGATTTTATGCAGATACCGGCGCACAGTCTTCTTATGAAATTGATTCTTTCGACGCATAATGTCACTCTCACCCAAGCAATCGAAGATCACATCGTCTCGCGCATTGAGAAGCTGGAACACATGGATCACGACGCCATCAATGCCCGCGTTATTCTCGAACATGACCAGCTTAAAGCGCCCGAGCGCCAATTCACCTGCTCGATTCGTTTGTCCGTTCCCGGCCCTGATCTTTTCGCAGAAGATTCCGAAAGCGATCTCTACGCAGCCATGGATTTGGTGACGAAAAAAATGGAGCAGCAATTGCGCAAGCGTCACAATAAATTCAAAGC
>JBDSYB010000249.1:0-4850 GCA_039925885.1 Verrucomicrobiota bacterium | reverse complement strand
TGCGTTATCCATTGGTTGCGGGATTATTTTGCATGCTTGTAACTGATTTCATTCCCGCAAAAGAAAAGGATAGCCGCCGTTTGATGATATTGCTGCACGGTCTGGGCGACAGCATGGAAGGTTACCGGTGGGCACCCGAGGCGTTGAAAATTTCCTGGTTGAACTATTTGTTCGTTAACGCGCCCGATATTTATTACAGCGGTTTTTCCTGGTATGATTTTGCAAATCTTCCCGCGCCGGGTATTGAACGTAGCCGCGAATTGCTTTTCAAATTGCTCGATGATTTGCGCGCGAAAAATTTTCCAACGAACGAAATAATTCTCTTCGGATTTTCGCAAGGCTGTTTGATGACGATTGAAGTTGGCCTGCGTTATCCGCATCTATTCGCGGGCTTAGTGGGGGTGAGTGGTTATGCGCATGAGCCTGAGAAACTGCTGCAAGAAATTTCTCCCATCGGAAAACAACAACGGTTGCTCATCACACACGGAATCCAGGATACGCTCGTGCCATTCGCGGACGTGAAGAAGCAAATGAGCCAGCTTAAAAACGATGGAATCCAAATCGAGTGGCACGAATTTCACAAGGCGCACACGATCGCAGGCGAAAAAGAAATTTCTGTCATTCGCGATTTCATAAATAAGTGCTTCCCGAACTGAGGCTTGTTTCGTCGCGACTCTCTGCTAAAAGATGCGCTCCTTGTTTTCACGCAACTTTGCCATGAATTTTTTACGTCGAGTTTTACAAACATTTTTTTTGCTGAGTGTGGTTGGGGCGGAGGGCGCTTTTGCCCAAAGCGTCACCGGTTTTAGCCCGGCGTTCGGCACGACCAATGACGCTGTTGTCATCAGCGGCAGCGGTTTCACAGGCGTAACAAATGTGATTTTTAACACGCAGAGCGTTCGCGTGACTCCGACTGCCGACACGCAAATTATTGCTCTTGTTCCTGCGGGTGCAACGACTGGCCCTATCAAAGTAGTGAAGGGCGTCAATCAGGCCGTCACGCCAACCAACTTCACTGTCATTGGCCGCGAACCTTACATCACCGATTTTTCGCCGATCAGCGGTGCGGCGGGAACGGTCGTAACGATGAATGGTGTCCATTTCACCAGCGTGACGAATGCGCGCTTTGCGGGAATCAATGCAACCATCGCTCCGATCACGAGCGACACTCAAATTCAAGTCACGGCACCCGTCAACGTGGTGACCGGGCCAATCAGCCTTACGCGATCCAACGTCACTGGAACAACCAGCAGTAATTTTTTCGTTGCCCCAACGATCACCAGTTTTTCTCCCACGAGCGGGCGGGCCGGAACCAATGTCATCATCATTGGAAAAAATTTAACCGGCACGACGGGCGTCAAGTTCAACGGCGCTTCGGCGTCCTATATTGTCGATTCCAATACGCAGATAACGGCCACGGTTCCGTTGGGAGCAAGCACCGGATTTCTCAACGTCATCGCGCCGGGGGGCCAATTTATTACTACTAGTAATTTTGTGGTGCTGCCGACGATTACCGGATTTAACCCATCCATCGGGCGGGCAGGGACGAATGTAATAATCACCGGATTTAATTTAAACGGCACGACCAATGTTTATTTCAACGGCGCGTCAGCGATTTTTAGCGGTGTAACTTCAAACCAATTGACCGCCGTGGTCCCCGTCGCGGCCACGAGCGGGCCGATTAAAGTTGCCACCACCAACGGCATTTTTATCAGCACCAGCAATTTCTTTTTGCCTCCGGGAATTATTACCTTATCTCCAACAACTGGCGCGCCGGGCACGAATGTAACCATCACTGGAATCAATTTTACAAACGCGACAGTCGTCAGTTTTAACGCAGTGAGCGCAACGTTTAGCGTCGTCAATAACACTTCGATTATTGCCACAGTTCCAGTGGGCGCGACCAGTGGTTCGGTCTCTGTGTCAGCTCCTGCGGGCACGGCGAATTCGACCAACATTTTTTATCTTCGACCCATTGTGAGCGGATTCAGTCCGGGCGGTGGCGTGGCGGGCAGCACGATTACCATTACGGGCAGCAGTTTTACCAACGTGACCGCAGTGCAGTTCAACGGATTTAACGCCAGCTTTTCTCTCGGCAACAACTCGCAACTGACTGCGCTGGTGCCGGCGGGCGCAACGACTGGACCCATCAGCGTCACCGCTCCCGGCGGCACGGCGGTGAGCGCGGCAAATTTTGTGGTGGACAGCGTTTCGCTTTCGATACGTTTGCTGACGAACCGTGCGGTGGCCATTTCGTGGACTACTAATGCGCTTGGGTTCGCTTTGCAGGCCAACAACAACTTGGTTAACACGAACGGATGGATGGCGGTGACCAATTCTCCTGCGGTTGTTAATGGGAAAAATACGGTGACGAATAACGCGACAAACATGGTGACTTTTTATCGGTTGCGAAAATAGCAGACACCATTTCTCCAAATCCTGGAGGAAGACGACCTTTGGTTTTACGGGACTCGTTCAATTCGAATCGATTTCAAATCGCTCACTCCAAGTTCCAGCAGCGAGGCGTTTTCGTAAATTTCCATCAATGATTTCATCGGTGGAAATTTCGCGGCTTCACGCTGGCGGTTCAACTCGGCGATTGCCAAAATGTCCAGGGCCACCGGATCTTTGCTGAACCAGATTTCGTTCAAAGCGATGGAGTAGTGGAGCAAACTTCGTTGCTCGCCTTGATATTGGGCGATCAAAGCGTCGGTGATGTTGAGAACGACTTTATCGCTCAGGCTCCGCAATGCGTAGATTTCCGGCAACGCGGCGGCTAGGCGGCTGGCGGGTTCAAATCGATGGGTGTTATCGACACTGCCGAGACCAAGGCTGTAAAGATTTCCAGCAGTTCCGGCGGTGTTATGATTGAGCAGGGGCGAGATGGTAATGACCTTGGTAATTTCCTGCGACAAAAGCTTTGTGACAAAAGATTTTCGCCCAAGATCATTTCCCTTTTTCTGAAATTCTGTATCGCCCCAAATCAAATGGCCGATCAGCGGGTTTTCATAAAAAGTCTTTTCGTCGTAACCGGCGGAAGAACTTGCCGCGAGACCAATTTTGTAACGAGTGGTGAGTTCGTCAAAACCGGCCAGACGCAAATCAATCAACTCTTTGTCCCAGATAATAATTTTTTGCGGCGAAATTCCTGCCTTGAGCAAACTTTCGACGGTGGCCGCCACCACGCTGGGGCGCGTCCCGCTGGTTGGCCCAGGCGCGGAATAAACTTTGATTCCGATGACATCGTTGGTGCTGACTAGTTTTTGCCAGGCCTCGGTGAGATTGGTTTTTCCTGAAAATTGCGCGAAGCCTTCCTCGAAAAGAGCGCGCACTTTTTCGAGTTGCGGTTGGAACGCGATGGTGGCGTTCGCATCAGAAGCGATCACGACGCGCGAGCCAGTGGCTGCGTCGCGGGAAAGAGCGACTCCCCCCGCCTCAGCTTGAAAGGCCAGCAGAACACTCGCGAGCCATGGAAAAAATTGTTTTAGCACTGTCAAAACTATATTGAAAATTCGAATCGAGGTTCAATTGTCGCCCGGAACCGTGCGTTTCTTGACACGTCGAGCGGCGGATGTTACCACCCTTTGCAATGCTGACCACACAAAAACGGGCGCAAGTTTTCCTCCTTTTTTCATTGGGGATTTCGCTTGTTTTCACCATGGTTGGATGCGCGCCCGCTGGCGCTCGTGCCCTGGCCAAAGGCGACCGTTTGCTCAAGGAAAAAAAATATCCCGAAGCGGTGCAGAAGTTTGAAGAAGCGACGACCGCTTTTCCGAAAAATGCAGAGGCGTGGAATCATCTCGCCGTGGGGTATCAATATGCCGGGAACCTAAAAAAATCGGCGTCTGCTTTTCAAAAAGCGTTGAGCCTCAATCCGAATCTGACGGCGGCGCGGCGCAACCTCGGTCTTCTCTATTTTGAGCAACGCAATTTTTCTGCGGCCCTTCTGGAATTGACCACCTTCACCCAGTTGGAACAAAAGAACGCCGAGGGTTGGTTCTATCGTGGCCTCGCGGAAATGCAATTAGCCAGGACCAGCCCCCCACTTGAAAAAGTCCGGCAGTTTGAGTCGGCGAAAAGAAGTTTAGATTACTCGCAAAAATTGCATCCGTCTGCCGAGACGCTGAATCTTACCGGCTTGCTTCAGGTGCAAAGAGGCCGCGTTCGCGAGGCAATTCCATTTTTTACTGCAGCCTTGCAGCAGCAGCCTGATTTTTCTCCCGCGATCTTAAATCTCGCCGTTACTCATCAGCATTTAAACGAGCGCAAGCGTGCATTGGACTTTTACAAAAAGTTTTTGTCCATTGCACGGCAAGCTCCTGAAACTTCTCAGGTTCACCGTGCAATCCAGCAACTTGAAAGCGAATTAACTCCCGTGAAAAACGACCCAGCGCCCGCGCGAATTGTCGCGACCAATCCGACGCCGACCATTGCCAATAAACCTGTCGTTGCTTCCAATGCCCCGCCCGCGCCACGGACGGAAACGAATTTTACTAAACCGCTGGTGGCCGCTCGTCAGCCGACGATTCTTTCCTCGCCCAAAGCGCAACCATTGCCGCAAAAAGAAATTCCGGTTGTCGTGGCAACATTGCCGGAAGAACCGCTCATCAAACCTGCGGGCAACGTCATCGACGAAGTCCAAACCGCCCCAGAACGTTCTAATGAGACTAATCCGGCGGCGGATTCCGTTCGCGTCGCAATCCCACCGGCCGAAAAAGGGGCCGGCGTTTTGACCCGATTGAACCCCACGACTTGGTTTAGACGAAAACCAAAATACACACCTTTGACTACTCAACTGCCGGGCGAAAAATCGTCAATCGAAAAACCGGCACCAACAGAAGTGATAGATA
>JBDSYB010000248.1:0-32011 GCA_039925885.1 Verrucomicrobiota bacterium | reverse complement strand
CCGCGTTGACCAATGCCGCAACCGTCGCGCGATCACCATGCACGCCGCCGTGCAAGACCGCGTTGATGGGCGGATCGCCAAAAACTTTCACGACATCGCGCGGATCTTTAGCGTCGAGATACATTTTCAAATCGAGAACGAGTTTGTGTTTTCCCGCAGAAGCTTCGGCGCGATGATGAATGCCGCAGGTCAAACCTTTCTTCACTTCCAGAAATTCGGTCTTGATGTTCTTCGGCGCGATCATCGGTTCGCACGTTTCTTTGATCTTCCCGATTTTCCAATTCAAACAATGCGCTACCAGCGCGAGCGATTCCACCAAACCGACGTGGCCCATTTTGTTTTGGCGAAATAATTTGCGAAATTCATCCGGTGGCAAACCGCTGCCGATTTTTTTCTGCAGCGGCATCCGGCGCAGTGAAGCGTTCACGACGCGTTCGATTTCAATGCTCTCCACGTTGCGGCAAACTCCCGTCAAACAGACCGCCAACGTATCCATGACGTAGCCCGGATTGACACCCGTGCCGAGGACGCGGGCTTTGTGTTTTTTGCAAAGTGCATCCAGCTTTTTTGCGAGCGCCGGTTCTTTGAGTTGCGGAAATAAAAGTTCTTCGCACGACGACACCACACTTACGCCCGCTTTGATAATCGGCTCCAATTGAGGGAAAGCCGTTTTCATCCGCGAAACCGAGGTGTGCAAAACGACATCGGGTCTGGATTTTTTAGCCAGTTCAGCGAATGAAGAATAGATGCGGCATTTTTCCAAACCTTTGATGCCGGTAACTTCCGTTAAAGATTTTCCAATTTTGTTGGGATCGATATCCACTCCACCGACGATTTGCGCCCACGGTTTGGTGGCCGCGAGTTTCAACGTTTCAATACCGATGGGGCCAAGGCCAAATTGCGCGATTTTAATTTTCATTTTTGTGGCGCACACGAAACACAAGAAGTGTCCATAATGCAAAAGTCTTTTTGAAGTTTGGCCATGAAAGAATGGCTTCTGAATTGAAGATTAGCGTGGCGCGCACGGTTTTTGCGAGGTCAGGCCACGGGTGAAGTACAAAAAAAAAGCCGGATAACAAGTCCGGCTCTTTAACACACGAATTCAAACTCACTGAGAACACCGTTAGAATAGCCCCTTCCAGGGAAGGCAACCGTCACCAATTCTGGGGACATGAAACGTGTGAGATCAGGGCGAGCGAACCCGGTAAAAGCGCTGGCGATTCGCAGGTATTGGGATGTCGCTGAATTTGTAGAAGCCAGCCGGACTTTCAGTAAAAGGCCCGAGAACGCTCCAATTAATCAACGGGAGGGCAATGTTCGTTGATGCCACGGCGGTCAAAGAACGTCCCGGAGTATTCGTCAAAGCGAGTTCAATTACACCTCCTGTTTTTACTATGATGCTGCTGACAACAATAGGCGGAAAGGGAATAAGGAATGATCCAAGGGTTTTATATTCACTGTGGCAAACATCCAGATCCAAAGGACTGATACCTCCCGAACTGCCGCTGTCAGTATATTGCCAGAAGGACCAGTTATTGAAGACGCCGGTTGGGTCTGGGTAACTGGTGGTGGGGGGAGGTTCGGCAATAGAAACATCGACATTGGTATAATAAGCCAGCCAAAGGTCGTAGTTGGCGAGCCGGGTATCGACCTCGTCTCTCGCGAAGGAGCGGTTCATGTAGATTATCGGGGCCGCTCCCGGTCCTTTTCGAGAAATGATTCTATCCGAAAACGCGATAATCCAATCCGTGAGTCCAGTCTTGCTCAAATTGGCCGCGCTTCCTTCGACATCCAGCACCGGACGAAGACGTCCGGGACCAATTGCGTTGCCCGCATAGCTGATAAAATGATCCGCCTCCAAAATAGCACCCGCTGTGTTCGTGCGATTTTCCGGGTGCGGATAGTGATAGACGCCGACGAGCAATCCAGCGGCACTCGCCCGCACCACGTTGTTGGACATCGCGGCGTCGTCAGGTCCGGTCAATCCTTCGGACGCTTTGACAAAGGCAAACCGCCTGCCCCCTGAATACATCTGGCTCCATGAAGCTTGAGAAATACCCGTGGCTCCCTGATAATGAGAAACATCCACGCCAAAATCGCGTCCCCGGCTGGCGATCTGCAAACTAAAGGCAACGGACATGACGATCAATCGCTTCATCGGAGAAAATTTTTCAAACTCTTTGATCGCCAATCTGCATCCAGCCAGCATCGCAGAATTCGAGAAACCCGTAAATAACAAGTTATTCACAACGGCCTTCGAGGCCAATCAGAGAGGAAAAGAGTCGTGTGCTGCAAACAAACTCTGGACGGCTTGGGCGAAAATCTTTAACAAAGCCCGATGATTTTCTCCGCGTGGATATTTGTGTGGCTTGCGCTGCCGGTGCTTTTGTTGGGCGAATTGCTCGTGCGTAAAATAAAAATCCTGGCGCGCTTTAATATCCCCGCGCCCGTCGTGGGCGGGTTGTTGATTTCCCTTTTGATTTTATTGGCTCGAATTTCCGGCGTTTTCACGGCGGAACTTCCGACAAAAACCGCCGCGCCGTGGTGGTCCTGGTTTGTCACCACGGGAACTGAGTGGAGTAGAAGTCCTTCCATCAATGTGCATCAACCTTTGCTCGTCGCCTTCTTTACCTGCATTGGTTTGAACGCCAGTTGGAGCATTGCCAAACGCGGCAGCTTCCAGGTGCTGATTTTTTTACTGGCTTCGACAACTCTCGCCATCGTCCAAAATGGTGTCGGCGTGATGCTCGCAAAACTTCTGGGTGTTTCACCCTTGCTCGGAATCGTTTGTGGAAGCGCCACGATGACGGGCGGACATGGCACCGCATTGGGGTTCGCCGGAATGCTAGAGGGCGCTGGCTTAAAAGGCGCGGGAGTGCTCGGCGTTGCTGCTGCCACCTTCGGTTTGATCGCGGGTGGGTTAGTTGGCGGCCCCCTGGGCGGAGGGCTAATTCGCCGGTTTGGTTTGCAATCATCTGTCACTCGCGACCTCCACATGGAAGCCGGAAAAACGGGCGAGTCCGGCATTCTCCAGGATTTTCGCGCTCTGGCTGGGTTTGGGAAAGTATTCTTACTTCATCTCATGTTGGTGATCGCCTGTTTGAAGATCGGCGCGTGGATAAGCTATATTTTACAACAACCGTTCCATCTGGGCGGACGCGACTTCAAACTGACCTTCCCGGTTTACATGGGTGCAATGATCTTGGGCCTTTTGATCCGCAACTTAGTTGATATCTCCGGCGCGCGTTTGATCAAGACCGAAGTTGTGGATACCTTAAGCTCCGTTTCACTTGGATTATTTCTGGCGATAGCCATGATGAGTCTCAACCTTCTGGAGTTGGCCAGTGCGGCCGTGCCTATGCTTGTCATCGTGTCGGTGCAAGTGATCCTCGTCATTCTGTTCGCGTGGTTCGTCACCTTTCGCATCATGGGCAAAGATTTCGACGCCGCAATTATGGCGGGTGGACATTGCGGATTCGGGTTGGGTGCCACGAGCAGCGCGGTCGCGAACATGAAATCGCTTGTGGAAACCTTTGGCCCGGCACCGCGCGCCTTCCTCGTCGTTCCGATCGTGGGCGGATTTCTCATCGACATCTTCAACGCGATGAACATCACTTTTTTTGTTAATCTGGTGAAATGAGAACGATCTCGATCCCTCAAATCTGCATTTCGATCTGGATCAAGCCCACTCCTGTCGTGGTTTTCTTGAATCCCCTTGCCATCCCTTCTCCCAAACGGAACCCTTCACCCATGAACCTTCTGTTTTTTTTGCGCAAGAATCTGTTCAGCTTTTCCAGCTCCGCGCTTTTCTTTGTATTCTCATTTTCCCTGCGCGCAGACCTTGCCTCGGGCGAACACGGCGCGGTGGCCAGCGTCAATGAAATCGCCAGTCGCGCGGGAATTGAGGCGATGCAACACGGCGGCAATGCGGTCGATGCCGCCGTCGCTGTCGCACTCACCCTGGGCGTGGTGGATGGTTTTAATTCCGGGATTGGTGGTGGTTGTTTTATTTTAATTCGACAGCCCAATGGAAAATTTCTCGCCATTGACGGGCGCGAAATGGCACCGGCCGCCTCAATGCGCGACATGTTTTTGCGCGATGGAAAAGCCGACTCGCAATTGAGCCAACTGGGTGCCCTCGCCATCGGCGTGCCGGGTGCGCTGGCTGCCTATGACACGGCCATTCGCCGCGCTGGAAAACTGACCTTGCGGGAACATCTGTTGAACGCGGCGAAAGTGGCCGAGGAGGGTTTCACGCTGAATCGCCAATACGCGCAAGTGTTGGGTCACATGGCTGGAGAGTTGGTGAAATTTGAAGGCTCCCGCGCCGTGCTTTTAAAAGACGGCAAGCCTTATGAAATCGGGGAAATTTTAAAACAACCGGACTTGGCGAAAACTTATCGCGCTATCGCGGAAAATGGAATTGCCTGGTTTTACGGCGGCCCATTTGCGAGCGCAACGGAGCGTTGGATGAAAAGCAATGGCGGCAACATGACGGCCGATGATTTGAAAAATTATCGAGTGGAAATCCGTGAGCCTATTTTCACCGAATATCACGGCCATAAAATTGTCAGCTTTCCTCCGCCGAGTTCCGGCGGTGTGCATGTCGCGCAAATTCTAAATATTCTGGAACGTTATAATTTGAAAAAGCCTGGCTCTAATTCGCCGGAAATGATTCATCTCGTTTCCGAAGCGATGAAACTGGCCTTCGCGGACCGCGCTCATTGGCTGGGCGATCCGGCGTTTGCGAAAGTTCCACGCGGGTTGGTCAGCGCGAAGTATGCGAAAAATTTGGCCCGCAAAATTGATTTGGAGCGCGTAACGGAAGTTCCTCATCACGGCACGCCTGAAAAATCCAACGACGATGTTTTTGGAAAGCACACCACGCATTTTTCCACCGCCGATGCGGAAGGAAACTGGGTTGCCTGCACCGCGACGGTGAACACGAGCTTCGGTTCCAAAGTAGTCATCCCCGGCACGGGCGTCGTCATGAATAACCAGATGGACGATTTTTCCGCGCAGCCCGGTGTGCCGAATTTTTTTGGTTTGGTTGGCGCGGAGGCCAATGCCGTTGCTCCCGGCAAACGCCCGCTTTCCAGCATGAGTCCGACCATTGTTTTAAAAAACGGGAAGCCGATTCTGGCCGTGGGCGCAGCGGGCGGACCCACCATCATCAGCCAAACCGCGCTCGCGATAATTAATTTTATAGACTACGAAATGAGCGTCGATCAGGCGATTGCCACGCCGCGTTTTCATCATCAATGGAGTCCGGACGAATTGAAAATCGAGAACGCAATTGACGAGGCGACCGTGCGCCGCTTGGAGGAAATGGGTCATAAAATAAAGCGCACTGAAACCATTGGAGTTTCTCAAGCCGTGGCGAAGACGCCGAAAGGCAATACACTGATCGGTGCGTCAGATCACCGCACGTCCGGCAAAGCTTTGGCATGGTGATAAGAGCGGTTGAGCAGTTCCCACGGCGCGTCCCATTAATTCCTCCTTTCTTGCGCTTTGAATTTCCAACTCTAATTTGTTGCCATGTTCGATTCTCTTAGCGAAAAGCTGCAAGGTGCCTTCAAAAATCTGCGTGGCCTCGGAAAAATTTCCGAAGACAACATCGGTGATTCCCTGCGCGAAGTACGCATGGCGTTGCTCGACGCCGATGTGAATTTCAAGGTCGCCCGCGATTTCATTGAGCGCGTTAAACAAAAATCTCTCGGCGAAGAAGTTTTGTTAAGCGTCCAGCCTGGCCAACAAATCATCAAAATTATTCACGATGAATTGGTCGAACTACTTGGCTCGACTAATCAATCGCTCGAACTTTCCGGCAATCCAAGTTGTGTGATGATGGTGGGTTTGCACGGCTCGGGGAAAACAACTTCCAGCGCAAAGCTCGCGCGGCTGTTGCACAAACAAGCCCGCACTCCCTTGTTGGTAGCCGCCGACGTTTATCGTCCCGCTGCGATGGATCAACTCGAAACGCTCGGCAAACAATTGCAGCTTCCCGTGTTCGTGATGAAAGGCGAAACGGACGTTTTGAAAATTGCGCGCAACGCTTTTGATTTTGCGCGGCAGAATAATCGCAACACCTTGATCTTCGACACCGCAGGCCGTTTGCAAATCGATGAACCGCTTGTGCAGGAACTCGTTCGCCTGCGCGATTTGGTCAAGCCGCAGGAAATTTTACTCGTGCTCGACGCCGCGACGGGACAGGAGGCCGTGAACGTCGCCGCGCATTTTGACAAGGCGCTGAACATCACCGGCGCAATTCTGACGAAGCTGGATGGTGACGCTCGCGGTGGCGCGGCGCTTAGTTTGAAAAGTGTTACCGGCAAGCCCATTAAATTTGCGGGCGTTGGCGAAAAACTTGAAGAGTTCGAGCCATTTCATCCTGAGCGAATGGCGTCGCGCATTTTGGGAATGGGCGATGTCGTTAGTCTCGTTGAACGAGCGGCGGAAGCAGTTGACGAGGAAGACGCCAAGCGCATGGAAGAAAAAATGCGCAAAGGCGAATTCACGCTCGAAGATTTTTTGGAGCAACTTCGCCAGATGAAGAAATTAGGTTCGCTCGAAAGCGTCGTGGGCATGTTGCCGGGCGGTTCCGAAATGTTGAAAGGCGCGGACATGGGCAAACAGGAAAAAGAATTCAAGCGCATGGAAGGAATGATTTGCGCAATGACGCCACGGGAACGACGCAACCCCGTGATTTTAAATGCCAAACGCCGCGTGCGAATTGCCAACGGCAGCGGCGTGAAAGTTTCCGAGCTAAATAATTTATTGAACAAGTTTACGCAGATGCAGCAGATGATGAAAAAAATGGGCAAGTTCCAAAAAATGATGTCGAAGATGGGCGGCGGCGCAATGCCCGGGATGTTGAGACGGTGAGCGAATCTTCGTCTCTCTAGCGGCAACGTTCCACGCTTTTACGACAATGCCGAGTTAGTCTCGTTCTGAAAATTCCGCGTAGCCGATTCCCTATCAAAAAACTTTTGAATTTGTTCGACCGGATCTTGCGTAATCAATTCTGCGGGCGTTTCATCAAACCAATCTTTGGGCAGGAAATCGGCGTAAGGCATTTGCAAAAACCGCTGGCAAATTAGCGCGATGACGCCGCGATCGGTTTCGCTGCGAATCAATCTTCCGGCGGCTTGAATCACGCGTGTCATTCCGGGTTGCAGATACGCGAAATTAAAACCGGCTTGCTCGGTCTCATCAAAATAGCGGCGCAACAATTCGCGCTGGAAGGAAACTTGCGGCAGCGCGGGCGAGACGACGAAAACGCCCGACAAAAGTTCACCCGGATAATCGACGCCTTCGGCATACATTCCCCCCAACACGGCGAACAAAAGAATTTTTTGCGTGGTCGTCGCCGACAAAGCGCGGAGGATTTCCTGTCGCTCAATGTCAGGAACATTCGGCCGCTGTCTTAAGACCTTTTTTGAAACCGTCGGCATTTGCCCGGCGACTTTTTCCAAAAACGCGTAGCTCGGAAATAAAACCAAAACATTTCCGGGAACGGCTTCAGCCATTTCGGCGACCAGCTTTGCGATGCGCGGGTAATTTTTCTCCCGCGCGGCAAAATTGGTTTGGACTTGCGGCAAAATTAAAACTTTCCGGTTCTCGCGTGGAAAGGGCGGCGGTAACGAAATAGTTTTTGTGCGAGCGCGATCCAATCCTAGCACGCGGCGCGTGGTTTCAAACGGAGTCAGCGTGGCGGACAAAAAAATTGTCGAGTGCGCTGCTTTGAAAAGCGGCGCAAGAGGCCGCGCGGGATCCAGGCAAATCAGCGCGAGCCGAATTCCCGCGCCGCTCTTTTTTTCAACGACGCAGGAAAAACCTGGCCCCAACAATTTGAGCGTCGAGAGAAATTTTTGGAGAGCAAAATGGCAGTCGATGACGAGGTCTTCCGGCGTGGCGATTTTGCTTTCGCGTTTCCACGAAAGATACCGGATGAACCGCGGCTCCCAATCTTTCCAGATTTTGCGGAGGTGTTTCGCTGGCGGCTCCGTTTCGACAATCGACGCATCTTCAGGCAGAACATCGGCCGTGTTCTGGAGCAATACGGCGACCGATTCAATCGTGTCACGAAGTTCCCCGAATAAATAGCCGGTTGGATGGGACGGCTCCTCGAGAAACAGAACGTCTTGCTTCAAACGCCCGCCCTCACCCCAGCCCTCTCCCTCAGGAGAGGGAGAATTTGTGCCCCGCGCGGCTGTTGACCCACGTTCCAATTTTCCAAAAAACCGTTGAAAGAGAGCTGGGGTGAGGGCGGGCGTATTCTCGAAAGCGGGCAAATTTTCTAGAGCAGTCCGAAAAAGATCTTCGTGCAATTCCGGGGAAAAAATCTGGCGCGCGCGATCCGCCAAATTATGGGCTTCGTCCACGACCAGAATTTTGTTTTCCAAATCTTCCAGTTGATGCAGAGAAACGCCGGGATTAAAAACGTAATTGTAATCAGCGACCACGGCATCAGCCCGTGAGGCCAGTTCCAATTGAACTTCAAACGGACAAACTTTTTCGCGTTTCGCCTCCTCAAAAACCGCGTTCGGGTCGTGATGTGTCTGGGTTTCGCGCAAACGTTCGAGCAAGCCGGACTTTTGCATTTTCTCAGGATAATTTTTTGCGTAAGGACAAAAATCCTCGTGGCAAATGACGCGGTCATTGGCACACATTTTTTCTTTGGCGCGCAATTGCAGGGTGCGAAACGCGCCCTCGCGATTCATGGCAATGAGCGCGTCACTCGCCATTTTCTGCTGCAAGGTTTTGGCAGTGAGGAAGAAAAGTTGTCTGCCGGTGGACAATGCCTCGACGAGCGCGGGGTGAATTCCCGCCGCCGTTTTGCCAGAACCGGTCGGCGCTTCTGCCAGTAAGTTTTCTCCAGAGCGAACGGCGTTTTGCACGGCTTCGATTAATTTCACCTGTCCCTCGCGGGGCGCTTCGTGCGGAAATGGAAGCGTGAGCGCGACGACCGCTTTTTGCTTGCGAATAATTTCCTCAGATTTCCAAATCGCAAAGAGTCGCTGCAAACGGATTTCGATTTCCTTTTGCTGCGCGGATTGGTTGTAGGAAACTGAGATGGGAAATTCTTTTCCAGTGGCGATGTCCACGTAGATGAGCGCGCCCTCCACCGGAGAATTGCCGAGTAACCGCCAAAGGTGACAATAAATTAAAAGCTGCTGGCGATGTCGCTCGGAACTTTGGCTAAACGGTCGCACATGTGTCTCCGGCGCATAAGCGGACTTGAATTCTTCGATCAACCAGCATCCATCGGCGCGTTGGATGCAACCATCGAGCCGGCCAGTGATATTTGCCTTCCAATCTCCAACGGAAATTTGTGCTTCAAGATGAATTTCTGATTGGTAATTCGAGTCGGCGCGGCGGCGTTGTTCCAGAACCGAGGCGTGGAGTTCCGCTCCGAGACCGAGGCGATTCCACATCTCACCACGTTCCGAGCCGATGCGACGAAAACCTTCTGCTTCCGCAAGTTCGCGCACGGAGACGGAAATTTTTTTTTCACTTTCGTTGAATCTCAACGGCACGAGTCACGTTAGCTAAACGAGTGGGATCAACCGAGTTTTTTCGACAAACACGAAGAGTAAATGAGCCGCGCTTGACGTTCGTTTTCTCGCGTTTATGATCGCTTCATCAAATGAGGATTTCTCCATTATTTTTTGGAGCCGGACTGGCTTTTCAGGTGGTGTGTCAGGCGGCGGTGGTTAACGGCATCAACGCCGTCGTTAATGATACTATTATCACTTACGACCAGGTTGAACGGGGCATCGCGCCTTTCAATGAATTGCTGACGAGGGAATTCCGAAACGAGCCGCAACTCTTGGAGCAGAAACGGAAGGATCTGCGAACGATGCAAATCGAGGAGTTGGTGGAACGGCAACTCATTTTGGCGGAATTCAAAACCGCCGGCTACAAATTACCGGAAGCGTTTATTGACGACGCTATTCGCGACGAGATTCGAAAAAATTTTTACGGTGATCGAGCGAGATTAACCAAAACATTGCAGGGCGAGGGGATCACTTACGAAACATATCGACAGCAACAGCGTGAAAAAATCATCGTGGATTATCTGCGGCAGCAAAATCTCTCGTCTCAAAAAATTCTGATTTCACCCCAAAAAATCGAAACGTATTTTGCGGAACATCGCGACGAGTTTCAAATCAGTGACGAAGTGAAACTGAGAACCATCACCATCAACCAGCATGAAGGCTCACCCGCTGGCAGCGCAAAAAAATTGGCGGAAGAAATTCTAAAAAAGATAAATGAAGGGACGCCTTTTGCCGAGATGGCGTCCGTCTATTCAGATGATCGCCAGCGTGCCCAGGGCGGAGACCGGGGGTGGATGGAGCGTGGTAAAAGCGATTTAAAAAAGGAATTGGTGGATGCGGCTTTTTCTTTGAAGGCAGGTCAACGCAGCGGCGTGATTGAATTTCCCGAAGCATGTTTTTTGATTCAGGTCGATGAAATCAACCAAGCGCGCGTGCGTCCTTTGGATGAAGTGCGCGAGCAAATCGAAAAAACTCTCAAGGATCAGGAGTCGGCAAAATTGCGCCGCAAGTGGATCGATCGGCTGAAAAGCAAGTCTTACATCCGGTATTATTGAGGAAGCGGGGAATTTTTTATGATGGGTCGGATTGCCATTTCGGTCGGAGATGTGACGGGGATTGGGCCGGAAGTGACGTTGAAGGCTCTCGCTGCCGAACTGGAAAAAGACGACGCGCAATATCTGCTGATTGGCGATGGCCCACGCCTTCAACGTCTCCACGCTGAACTGAAGTTAAATTTTTCGCTGGAATTAAATACGCCCATAAATTCCGCCAGTCGTGTCTGTTTGCACCACCCATTGGCGGACGCTTTGCCAGCGGAGTTGGACCCCGGATCACCGGCGGCCGCGCGCGCTGCGATTGCCTGGCTGAATGATGGAGCGCACCGCTGCCTGCGCATGGAAACCGCCGCGCTCGTGACTGCGCCCGTGAACAAGGAAGCGATTTTGCGCAGTGGCCAGCCGTTCATCGGGCAAACCGAATTTCTTTCCGAACTCGCTGGGACAACTCAAACGGCCATGATGTTACTGGGCTACGATGATCAGGGCCGCTGGTTGCGGGTCGCGCTGGCCACGACTCATTTGCCACTGAAACTGGTGGCGACACAATTGCGCGGGGAAAAAATTGCACTGGCCATTTCCCTTGCGGCCAAGGCGTGTCAAGACCTTGGTTTGGCCCGCGCGCGGATCGGAGTTTGCGCGCTCAACCCCCACGCGGGCGAAGGCGGGGAGCTTGGCACCGAAGAAAATACTTTGATCACACCCGTCGTCGATGCAGCCCGTGAAAAAGGTTTTGATGTGATCGGGCCTTTGGCGGCGGACGCGTTGTTTTATCACGCTTACCGAGGAGATTACGATGCGGTGATCGCGATGTATCACGATCAAGGATTGATTCCGTTGAAGATGGTGGCATTTGAAAACGGGGTGAATTGGACCCTGGGGTTGCCTTTCGTCCGGACTTCTCCCGATCACGGCACGGCCTATGACATCGCCGGAAAAGGAATTGCCGATCCGTCGAGCATGATTGCCGCAATTCAACTGGCAAAAAAATTGGCGGCGCGCACTTGATTCAGGAACGTGGAAGTTGCGGGTGAATTACCTCGCAAAAATTTTTCGAATCACGTCTTCGATCGGAACTTCCTGAATGTCAATATCGTTGACTGGCAACTCGTCAAGCAGCGCTTTGCACACCGGGATCACGCGATCGCGCTTCACTTTTAGTTTGATGGAATCAGCGTTTTGTTCGAGCACTTCGCCGAATCGGGAAAGATTTTCTTCCGCGCAACTTTTTCCGCCACCGCACGAAATCGTCACGAGTTTTGAATCTGCAAACCGATCCAGAATTTCGCTCAGCTTGCCGTCGAAAAAAATCGTGCCGTGATCAATAATGATGACGCGCTGGCAAAGTTCCTGGATGTCTGCCATGTAATGACTGGTCAACAAAATCGTCGTTTTGCGCGTGGCGTTGTGATTGCGCAAAAATTCGCGCACGGTTTTTTGCGAAATTACGTCGAGGCCGATGGTTGGCTCGTCCAGAAACAGAACTTTCGGCTGATGGAGCAGGGCGGCGATCAACTCCATTTTCATTCGCTCACCCAGGGAGAGTTCTCGCACCATCACGTTGAGTTTTTCTTTGACGCCGAGAAGTTCGGTCAATTCCGCAACGGTGCGCTCAAATAATTTTTCATTGATGCCGTAAATTTTGCTGTTGAGTTCCAGCGACTCGCGAGCAGGCAGATCCCACCAAAGTTGATTTTTTTGCCCGAGCAACAACGCAAATTGGCGGCGATAACCATCGGCGCGTTCCCACGGGGTGTAGCCCAGAACCCGCGCCGATCCGCTGGTGGGATAAAGAAGTCCCGCGAGCATTTTTAGAGTGGTGGTTTTGCCTGCGCCGTTGGGGCCAAGAAAGCCGACCAGTTCCCCTTCTTCCACGTTGAATCCCACATCTTTGACGGCGACCGTTTGCTCGTATTTCCGATGGAAGAGTCCTTTGAAGGCACCCTTGAAACCTGGTTGTTTTTTGTAAGTGCGAAAAGCTTTTGTTAAACCCTGAACTTCGATGAGAGGCATGAAAAGTTTTTTAGCTCTTGATCTTAAAAATTAAATTGGAACACCTGAAAGTAACAGCAGCTTGGGGAACAACTAAAAACTTAAAACTCTTTACCGCAACAATTGCTTCTCCAAATAACTGACGGCCTGTCGGACATGGGAATCGACTTCCATGCGCCCTTTGACCAGGCGGCAGGCGTGTAGCACCGTTCCGTGATCGCGTCCCCCGAACGCTTCGCCAATCGTATTGAGGGAATTTTCCGTCATTTGCCGCGCCAGAAACATCGCAACCTGTCGAGGAAAAGCGATGTTCTCGGGACGCCGTTTGCTCGTCATATCCGCCAGCCGAATGTCGTAGTGTTCAGCAACTTTCTTTTGAATGACATCAATGTTGATTGTAAAACGGCCTTCTTCATGGAGGACTTCCCGGAGCAAACCTTCGACGGTTTCCAAGGTGAGTTTTTTACCGGTGAGCGAGGCGTAGGAAGCGACCCGCGTCAACGCGCCTTCCAATCGGCGAATATTGGTGCGAATGCGGTGACCGAGAAAATTCAAAATTTCCTCAGGCAACTCGACACCCATGGCCGCGACTTTTTTTCGCAAAATGGCAAGACGCGTTTCCACGTCGGGCGGTTGCATGTCTGTTCCCAAACCCCATTCGAAACGGGAGACGAGCCGCTGTTCCAGATTTTGAATTTCGCTGGCGGGGCGATCACTGGTCAGAACGATTTGTTTGTGAGATTCATGGAGCGCGTTAAAAGTATGAAAAAATTCTTCCTGAATCCGCTCTTTGCCCGCCAGAAACTGAATGTCATCAATGAGCAAAACATCTGTTTGCCGATAGCGTTTGCGGAAACGAACGAGTTGATTGTTTTGAATCGCGTCGATGTATTCGTTCGTAAATTTTTCGGAAGAGACATAGGAAATACGGGCCGTTTTCCTGTGCGCAGAAATATGCTGGCCAATGGCGTGGAGCAAATGCGTTTTGCCCAAACCGACTCCGCCGTAGATAAATAGCGGATTGTAGGATTTGCCGGGGGCTTGCGCGACCGCCAAAGCCGCCGCGTGAGCGTGATTGTTGGTTTCCCCCACGACAAATGTTTCAAACGTATTTTTGGGGTTCAGGATGAGTTCCCGATTGACGACCACGCTTCGTTCCTGCTCCGAATCAGGTTTGGATTTGGTCTTGATTGGGCTGGTTGTTTCGTTCGTGGGCGATAATCCGGAGCCGACTTGAAATTTTACTTCAATCGTTCGGCCCGCTGCTTGGACCAAAACATCGCGAATCAGACCCAGATAATTATCCTTCAACCAAACCTCGCAAAAATCGTTGGCAACTTCCAACGTCATCACGTCTTCGTCCAATGTTTTTGCTCGAATCGGCAAGAACCAAAGGGTGTAGATATCGGTATTTAACATGGTGCGCAGGAGTTGTTGCGCATGGGTCCAAATTTTTTCAGCGGATGCTTGCATTCTAATTGTAGCGTTAACTTTATTCACCGAGCTTGGGAAGGCCGCTGAAAACTCCTGGATTTCTGCCAGTCTGAACAAACCGCAACGAGTTTTTTTAAAAAAAAGTATTGCACAAAACAATTGTTACTGACTATGCGTAAACTATCTTCGTAAGCTGCTTATTTTCAACGTTTTGCATAGTAGCGTCAATCCAACTTCGAAAGTTTGGCAATATTTTCATTGTCACCATTTTTGCATTACCCAATCGGCACGTGGTTTGTATTCAACGCTCACAAAAGTGGCGAGTAGAACATATTATCTCTTATTAACGAGTTATTAACATTCGAAAATCCTTAAATATTAAGGGTTTCCTGTATGGAAGAGGGGAACGTCTATTTTGACATTTTTGTTTCCAAATTTTTTTTTTAAACAGCTTTTTCACCCGTCTCCTCTGTGCGAATGCGGGTCACATTTTCCACCGCGCTCACAAAAACTTTTCCGTCCCCAATTTTGCCGGTTTTCGCAGCTTTGATGATCGCTTCCACTGCGCCCGCCACCAAGGCGTCCGGAAGAACAACTTCTATTTTTATTTTGGGCAGGAAATCCACGGTGTATTCACTTCCTCTGTAGATTTCGGTGTGTCCCTTTTGTCGTCCAAATCCTTTGACTTCAGTCACGGTCATCCCCTCGACCCCCAGACCCGCCAGCGCCTCTTTTACCTCTTCCAATTTGAACGGTTTGATAATGGCGTCGATTTTTTTCATAGCAATTGGTTGCCCGATATTAACAATCGAAAAGAGAGTGTAAACAGGAAAACCGTTTTTTGAAATTTTTCTAAGAATTCAGTTGTAATTTCTAAGTGGAAGGAGAAGTAACCGGGTTCAGGAGCTGAAGATTTTTTTCTATAAAATATCCCTTGACGCAATTGCACAGGAGTGATTAATTACCCCCGATTACGCATTCGCTTTCGGGCACAAATAAAATTGTTCTTTATGCCCACTAAATTTCGGTTGCTGTTTTGTACAGTCGGCGACCGGAAATCCACGTGATCCACGTTGTACTAATTCGAAAATTCCCCGGGCCTCTTGGTCATCCCCTGACTACTTGGCCCGGTTTTTTTTTGTAATTTCTTGACACTAACCGCGCAAAGCTGCTGTTATTCGCCGCAATTCCATGTCTGAACGGAAAATAAATATCGCCATCGTCGGTCTCGGTTTCGGCGCAGAATTTATTCCCATTTATCAGCGGCATCCCAATGCCAACCTGTATGCCATTTGCCAGCGCACGGAGAAAAAACTCCACGCCATCGGCGACGCATTCGACATCGAAAAGCGCTACACCGATTTCAAAGACCTTCTCAAAGATCCGAAGGTTGACGCGGTTCACATCAACTCGCCGATTCCTGATCACGCCGCGCAATCCATCGCCGCGTTGAAAGCGGGCAAACACGTCGCTTGCACGGTGCCGATGGCGACTTCGATTGCCGACTGCAAAAAAATTGTTGATCTCGTCAAACAAACCGGCCTCAAATACATGATGATGGAGACGGTGGTTTACGCCCGCGAATTTCTTTTCATCAAAGAACTTTTCGACAAAGGTGAACTCGGAAAAATCCAGTTTCTCCAGGCGAGCCATCAACAAGATATGGATGGCTGGCCGAATTATTGGCCGGGCCTGCCGCCGATGTGGTATGCGACTCATTGCGTCGGCCCGATGCTCGCGTTGAACAACGACGTCGCCGAATACGTTTCCTGTTTTGGCTCCGGCACGATTCGCAAAGAACTTGTTAAAAAATATAATTCCCCTTTCGCCGTCGAAACCGCGCACGTCAAATTTAAAAATTCCGATGTCAGCGCGCGGATCATCCGTTCGCTATTCGATGTCGCGCGGCAATATCGCGAGAGCATTGATGTTTACGGCTCCAAAAAATCTTTCGAGTGGACGCTCGTCGAACACGAAGAACATGTTTTGCACACCGCGAAATTGCCGGAGCACAAAATTCCGAAGAAAATCAAAGTGCCCGATTACGCGAAACGTTTGCCAGAAGGAATCCAGCCATTCACAACGAAAGGCATTTATGATCTCGGCAAAAAAACGCATCTCAGTTTCACGCAGGGCGCGGGCCACGGCGGTTCGCATCCGCATTTGGTCCACGAATTTTTGACCGCTCTCATTAAAAATCGCAACCCGATGCCCAACGCCAAACAATCCGCGAATTGGACTTGCGTCGGTTTGTGCGCGCATCAATCCGCGCTCAAAGGCGGCGCGATTGTTAAACTTCCAGCATTTACCCAGTAGTTCCGAAAACAAAAAACAAAAACAACTATGCAAACAGACAACACAGCGGTCGCACCAAACGCCAAACGCCTTTTGTGGGCGGGCTTCATGGCCATCCTCGCAGCTGGAATGGGCTTTGCCCTTCGCGGCGGCATCTTTGACAATTGGGGCAAGGAATTCGGTTTCACTGCCACGCAACTCGGCGCCATCGGTGGCGCGGGTTTCACGGGCTTCTGCTTCGGCATCATCATCGGTGGTGTCGTCTGCGATAAGATCGGTTACGGCAAACTCGTCATCGCGGCGTTCGCGCTGCATATTTTGTCCGCCATCGTGACCTTTGGCGCGACGTCACCAGATAACGCTTACAAGATGCTGACCATCGGCATGTTCATTTTTGCCTTCGCCAACGGCACACTGGAAGCAGTGGCGAATCCGTTGGTCGCGACATTATTTCCAAACAACCGCACTCACTATCTGAACATCCTGCACGCGTCATGGCCTGCGGGAATGATTCTTGGAGTGGTGGCAGGCTGGATTCTTGACGACAAACTTCAGGTCAACTGGAAAATTCAACTCGCCCTTTATCTTATTCCAACGATTGCCTATGGCTTGATGTTCCTCGGTCAACACATGCCCAAGTCCGAAGCGTCCGCAAAAGGCACGAGTCTTGGCGATATGTTCAAGGATGTGGGAATTCTGGGCGCGGCGGTCATCTGCTATCTGTTGTCACTCTTCTTCGTTGGCAACCTTGGGCTTTCGCAAGGTGTGTCCTATGGAATCGCTGGCGCGCTCCTTATCATCGTTGGAATCATTACCAAATTTTCATTCGGATCGGTTTTGTTATTTTTCCTGTTCATCGCCCACGCGATGGTCGGAGCGGTCGAACTGGGAACCGACGGCTGGATTCAAAACATCACTGGAAATCTTTTCACTTCCGAGCAAGGCAAGGCGCTGTTCCTCTGGACTTCGGCGATCATGTTCTGCCTGCGTTTCTGCGCGCACTTCATTGAAAAAACGCTCAAAGTTTCGCCAGTGGGACTGCTGTTGATTTGTTCGATCACCGCTTGTATCGGCTTGAACCTCGCGAGCGGCATGCAGACTTTTGGTATGGCGCTCGTCGCGCTCGGCATCTACGCGGTGGGAAAAACATTCTTCTGGCCCACGATGCTCGCGGTCGCATCGGATCGCTTTCCGCGCACTGGCGCAGTGGCCATTTCCATCATGGGCGGCATCGGGATGTTGTCCGCCGGTTTGCTGGGTGGTCCTGGCCTTGGCTACAGCAAAGATCGTTATGCCGCCGAAACTCTCCAAAGTTCCAACCCCGCGATTTACGAAGAAGTGAAAGTAAAAGATCCGTCCAAGTTCCTGTTCCTTGCACCAGTCAACGCGATTGACGGCAAGAAACTCGCCGAAGCCAAGGAGGCCAAAGACCGCACCGACGCGCAAAAGGCCATTGTGACCGCTGATCAGATGGGCGACCGCAAGACGCTCAAAGCCGACTCGTTCATTCCTGCGGCGATGGCGGCGATTTACCTGCTCCTTCTGATCTACTTCAAATCCATCGGTGGATATAAACCGGTGCATCTTGCTGGAACGAAGGCAGCGGCAGTCGGGGGCGATGCGGATACAATCGCGGCTTAATTCTAACTTCAAAAAACAAAAGGCGGCCTTCGGGCCGCCTTTTGTTTTTGGGAGTCATTTTGCGATCTTCGAGGGAAAAGCGCAGGATACCCACCGCCACAGCTCGACTAAACCACGCGTGCCACGCCTTTGCCTTTCACAACTTCGCCGATCAACCATGCTCGTTGCTTTTGCGCGCTGATGAATTTCAAAACTGAATCCGCTTTCGCGCCATCGACGATAATCGTCATTCCAATTCCCATGTTAAAGACTTGATACAATTCTTCATCCGGCACGCCGCCTTTTAATTCGATGATTTTAAAAATCGGCAGCATTTCCCACGAGCCTTTGCGGATAATCACATCACAATCTTTCGGAAGCACGCGCGGAATATTGTCCACGAAACCGCCGCCGGTAATGTGCGCCAGACCTTTAATAACTCGTAGCCGCGTTTCGTGAGAGCGCGCTAACTTTTCCCGTCTCAAATCACCCGCGCTCTCACGAGACGCGGCTACGGAATCCGGATTAAATTTCTTTAAAAGCTTTTGCACAAGCGGCCCATAGCTGACGTGAACTTTTAACAATTCATCGCCGATTGTATTTCCAAGTTCCGCGACGCGGCTCTTGGGTTTGAGTTTTAATTTCTCGAAAAAAATCTGGCGACCAAGCGAATAGCCATTTGTGTGAAGCCCGCTCGATTCCAAACCAATCACCGCGTCACCGGGTTTGATCGTTTTGCCATCCAGCATTTTGGATTGTTCCACCACGCCGACGATGGTTCCGCTCACATCGTATTCGCCACGTTGATAAAATCCCGGCATCTGCGCCGTTTCGCCGCCGATCAGCGCGCAATTATTTTCCGCGCAACCATTCACGAAACCTTTGATGATTTCTTTGAAGACATGAGGTTCAAGTTTTCCGGTGCCGAGATAATCGAGAAAAAAAAGCGGTTCTGCGCCCAACACCGCAATGTCGTTGACGCAATGATTGACGAGGTCATGGCCAATCTTGTCGTGCTTGTCCATGGCGAAAGCGATTTTCAATTTCGTGCCCACGCCATCGACGCTAGAGACAAGAACGGGTTGTTTATACTTTTTAACATCGAGCGCAAAAAGTCCGCCGAAACCGCCGACTTTTCCCAGCACTTCGCGGCGATAAGTTGAGGCAAGCAACTTGGGCAAAGTCGCTTTCAATTTATTTCCAAGATCAATATCTACACCAGCGGCGGCGTAAGCTTTTTGTTTCATGCGCGGGAATTAACCGTCAGGAAATGGACTGCGCCAAGAAAAATCACAACGGCTCATATCGCTTTGACTAATACAACTGCCGGACCGCCGAGCGTTGACGCAAAAGGACGAATGTGTGACGCTCAGAACTTAATAAACAAAAGTCTCATCGTGGAAATCAGAAAAGCAGTCATTACAGCCGCCGGAAAAAATCAGCGCACGCTTCCATTGCAAACGCTCGTTGATCGCGACGGAATTCAAAAAACCGCGCTCAGCATCATCATCGAGGAAATTCTGCGCGCGGGCGTGGAGGAAATTTGCATCGTCGTTTCGCCCGGAGATGAAGAAGTGTATCGCGTCGCAGCCAGCAAACACGCGAGCCGATTGCAATTCGTCGAACAAAGTTCACCGCTCGGTTATGGCCACGCGATTCAATGCGCTCGCGATTTCACCGGGAAAGAGGCGTTTCTTTTATTGGTCGGCGATCACCTTTATCTCACCCATCAGGCCAAAAGCTGCGCGGAACAATTGACGGAAATTGCGAAAGCGGAATCGTGTTGCGTCTCTGCCGTGCAAGCGACGCACGAAAGCAAATTGCCGTATTACGGAACGGTTGGCGGACGACTCGCCCCCGGAAGGCAACGACTTTATCAAATTGAAAAGGTCATTGAAAAACCGACGCCCACCGAAGCGGAACAAAAGTTAATCGTGCCCGGTTTGAGAGCCGGACATTATCTTTGCTTTTTCGGGATGCACGTTCTCACTCCGACGGTGATGCAGATTTTGACGGAATTGGTTTCAGACGCTGGAACAAAAGGCGGCGCGCAACTCACCACCGCTTTGACTCGCATGGCGGCGAAAGAACCTTATCTCGCGCTGGAGTTGCAAGGGCGGCGTTACGACATCGGCGTGAAATACGGTTTGTTGATTGCGCAATTGGCGTTGTCGCTCGATGGGAAAGATCGCGACGAAGTTCTTACACAACTGATCGAACTTCTCGCCGTACGCAAATAAGTTTTCCGCCATGCCAGGAAAACCCATTCAAATCATCACGGCTTCCGATGCGGCGATGCGCAATCAATCCCTCGACGCGTTTTGTCGCGCGGCTTCTTTGGAAGAATTGCTTACTGAATGCGATGAGTTAGAAAAATTTCGCAGCCAGAGCGAAAATCTTTACGAACGAGTCCGCGCATTATTTTTTCTTTACGCAATTTACCGATTTCATTTGCCGACCAAAAAAGGAATCAGCGGACGCGGATTGATTTCGTTCAAAGGCTACTCGCACTTGTTGCAGCGCCGCTTCGAGGAGGCGATTGAAATTTTTCTTGCGACACAAACTGCCGAAGGCGCGAGCGACGCCGCTTCCAGCGCGCTGGCGTCCGCTTATTATCGACTCGGAATTCAAACTCTCGCCGACCAGGTGCGTCGCAGCGTTCGCTCGGTGCGCGGCAATCAATGGATGTTTCGCATGGGCCATCCTGCTGACCAACCGTTGCGGCTCCGTCCTGAATTATTGCAACCAAGTGACGCAGGGAGTTATCCCATTTTGTGCGAGCGAACTCCGGTGCGAATGGATTTAACCCACAGCGCCTGGAGCGATATTTTTTTCCTGGGAATGGATTTTCCTGAAGGCGCAAAGGTTTTAAATATTTCGGTTAATCTCGGCGTAAAAGACCGTGACGCCGCGCCCAAGCCGCCAGTGGAAGCGTATCTGCGCGTCATCGAAGAACCGGTTCTGCGTCTGACCAGCGTTGACCTCGGCGCAACGGTTGACATCACGAACCTCAACGAAGTTTTTGATTTTGCGAAAGATTATCTCGGTCTGCTCAAAGCTGCCGTGATTGCGTCGGGAATTGTTCCGCCGGGCATCGAAGGTTCTGGACAAAATCTTTCTGATTTGCTGGCGCGAATTGTCGGAGCGGGTCGCGGACTCGAACTCGTCAGCAACGTAAATAATATTCCCAAAGGTTCGCGGCTCGCTGTTTCCACAAATTTACTCGCGGCGCTGATTTCCGTTTGCATGCGCGCCACACGCCAGGCGCAATCACTCGAAGGCGCACTCGAAGAAAACGAACGTCGTCTCGTTTTGGCGCGAGCCGTTCTCGGTGAATGGATTGGTGGTTCCGGCGGTGGATGGCAGGATTCCGGCGGCGTTTGGCCGGGGATAAAATTGATCGAAGGCGTTGCGGCGAATGACGGCGATCCGGAATTTGGCGTGAGTCGCGGACGTCTCATGCCGCAGCACAAAATTCTCGACGCGAAAATTATTTCGCCTGAAATGCGCGAGAAATTGCAGAATAGCCTCGTCCTCGTTCACGGCGGGATGGCGCAAAATGTCGGGCCGATTTTGGAAATGGTGACGGAAAAATATTTGCTTCGTTCGGAAGCGGAATGGAAAGGCCGTCAGGAAGCGCTGGGAATTCTCGACGAAATCCTGGCCGCGCTTCACGCCAAAGATGTTCAAGCCGTCGGCAAAGCGACCACCAGAAATTTTCAAGGTCCGCTGCAAACAATCATCCCGTGGGCCAGCAATTTTTATACGGAAACGCTGATTCAAAAAGTTCGGGCCGAGTTTGGAAAAGATTTTTGGGGCTTCTGGATGCTCGGTGGAATGTCCGGCGGCGGAATGGGTTTTATGTTTTCGCCTGACAAAAAAACAGAAGCGCAAAAGCGTTTGCAGGAAATCATGTCGCAGACGAAACGCGAATTGGAAAACGCGTTGCCGTTCGCGATGGAACCGGTGGTTTATGATTTCGCCATCAACGAAAACGGCACATTCGCGGAATTACTTACGGGAGAAAAAGCTCTATTGCCCGCCGGTTATTATGCGCTGACGATTCCTTCGTTACTGCGGATTGACCCGCGAAGTTTGTCGCCACTGCGACGTGCGGAATTGGATCGTTTCAGTTTGGCGTCGCGCACGAAACCGGAGTTCCGCGGGATGATGCAGGATTTATTTGATCATCTTTTGCCTCGGTTGAAACACGATGAAGAGAATCAACAAAGCCTCGGCGCGTTGCTCGATGAAAATGGTTTTGATCGCGAGCAACACGAAAAAATCCGTGCCGACTTGAAAGAGGGACGAATCGGTCTCGCGCAAAACCGTTTGTCTTCGGCAACAACGATTGAAGATGTTCGCGAAGGCGACGTGCTGGACACAAATGAGTTTTCGGATCACGAAAAAAAGAAATGTTCTGCGCTGGGCGAACGCGCCATTTCCGAGGGAAAAGTGGCGGTGGTCACACTCGCCGCGGGAATCGGGAGTCGCTGGACACAAGGCGCGGGTGCGGTCAAGGCTTTGCATCCATTTTGCAAACTCGCTGGCGCGCATCGCACTTTCATCGAAACCCATCTCGCCAAAAGCCGGCGTGTTTCAAAACAATTTCACATCCAGATCCCGCATGTTTTCACCACAAGCTATCTCACTCATTCGCCCATCGAGAATTTTTTATCACGTCAAAAAAATTATAACTACGCAGGGACGTTGCTTTTGTCCGATGGCCGCGCCATCGGCTTGCGTCTGATTCCAATGGAGCGCGATTTGCGTTTTGCGTGGGAAGAAATGCCGCAACAACTGCTCGACGAGCAGGCGCAAAAAGTCCGGCAAAGTTTGCACGGCGCTCTGATTGGTTGGGCGAAGCAAGCGGGCGAAGCAAGTGATTATACCGACAACTTGCCAAGCCAGTGTCTGCACCCGGTCGGACATTGGTTTGAGATTGCCAATTTGTTGCGCAACGGAACGCTGCAACGATTGCTCACAAAAAATCCGAATCTAAATTATTTATTGCTGCATAATATCGACACGCTTGGCGCTGACCTGGATCCAACTTTGCTGGGGCTTCACATCAGTGGGGACGCGAGTCTTTCGTTTGAAGTCATCACGCGACGGATTGAAGATCGCGGTGGCGGTTTGGCGCGTGTGAATGGTGCGGTTCGGTTGGTTGAAGGTTTGGCGATGCCGGATGAAAAGGCCGAATTCGATCTCTCGTATTACAATTCGATGACGACCTGGATCAACCTGGACAAGCTGCTCGAAGTTTTCAAATTGACTCGCAAGGATTTGGCTGATGAAGAAAAAGTCGCGGCAGCAATCCGAACTCTTGCCGCACGCATGCCGACTTACATCACGTTGAAGGATGTAAAAAAGCGTTGGGGCCACGGTCAGGAAGATACTTTTCCCGTCGCGCAATTTGAAAAACTTTGGGGCGATATGACGGCGTTGCCCGAAGTGGAGTGCAATTTTTTCGCCGTGCCGCGAATGCGCGGACAACAATTGAAAGATCAGGCGCAACTGGATGGCTGGCTGCGCGATGGTTCGGCGGCGTATGTCGAGTCGTTGTGCGAGTGGAGTTAGGGTAGCCGTCACAAATTTCGTAGCTGCGTTAGCGAAAATGTGGAAGGGGGTTATGGCGAACCGACCCGCCATTACAACAGGAATTACGAAACGCGGTGGCTAACTACAACGTCTGAAATTCACCTGCTGTCTTCCGTTAATTTTCCTTCGCTAGTTTTTCCAACTGCCGCCGTAGTTCCTCGACTTGCCTTGCTGCGGCCGCGTCCTTGATTAAATTTTTTATCTCAAACGGGTCCACCTTCAAATCGTAAAGTTCCTCCATGCCATCGAGGTCGGGATAGCGAATTAATTTCCAGCGGTCCGTGCGGATTGCTTGCCACGAAGGCACGCGCGAATATTGTTTTTCCTGAAAATATTCCAGGAAGGCAGCGTGACGCCAATCAGTGTCGCCTTTCCAGAGCGGCACGAGCGAACGGCCTTGAATATTTTTTGGAATGGAAGCGCCGCCGAGTTCCAAGAGCGTGGGCGCAATGTCAATGTTCAACACCATTTCGTCGTAGGTCGTGCCGGCCTTGATAAGTTTTGGATAACGAATCAAAAGGGGATCTCGAATCGATTCTTCGTAGGCCCATCGTTTGTCGCCCAAGCCGTGTTCACCCCAGAAATATCCATTGTCACTGGAGAAAATGACCACGGTGTTTTTGAGCTGTTTAGTTTGTTCCAGCGCGCTGAAGATTTGGCCCACGCCATCGTCAACGGCGGCGAGACAACGCAGTTGCGCCAAGGCGGTTTTTTCCGCGAACCGGTTGGGCACAGCTTTGTTTTTATTCCCGGCGTTTTCCTGCGGGAACAAAGCTTTTTTCGAGGGAGCAGTTTCCTCCGAAATTTCGCGCGTGAGAAGTGGTTTGTCTTTTAATGGATCATTAATACCCGGTGGGATCGCGAACTTGGCATCTGGATAAAGATTTTTGTAACGCTCAGCGGCCGTGAAAGGGCCATGCACAGCTTTGTGCGCGAGACAAAGCACAAACGGTTTTTCGTGATCCTTCTTCACAAACGCCACCGCGTTGCTGTTCAAAATGTCGGTGATGTAACCGGGAACTTTCTCGGCTTTGCCATCGAAATTAATCATCGGATCGTTATAAACGCCTTGTCCCTTGAAACTCACCCATCGATCGAATCCCGGTCGCGGCGAATCGTCATTGCCCATGTGCAACTTTCCGATGTAAGCCGTTTCGTAACCGCCGTCGTGCAGCAATTTCGGGAAGGTCACGAGTTTGTGAATGAGTTCATTGCGGTTGGAGTTGTCGATAATGCCATGGCGATGCGCATATTGGCCGGTAAGAAAACTGGCGCGGCTCGGCGAGCAAAGCGGGAGCGTCACGAAAAAGTTTTTGAACAGCGCGCCTTCCTTTGCGATGCGATCAATGTTGGGTGTCTTGGCCACCGCATGACCCATGCAACTGAGCGCGTCCCAACGGAGATCATCCACCAGGATGAAAACGATATTGGGTCGCGACGATTCATCGGCACAAATTGCAGACGAAATAGAAAGTCCAATGGCAATGAGACAGAGAAATTTTTTCATTAACAATGTGCGAGGCGTTTTCGGAACAAAGCGCATTACAGTTTACAATTCATCCACTGCGATGACGCGGAGAATTTCTTCGAGCGGTGTTTGACCAGCCGCCACGCGACGCAAGCCGTTTTGCCACATCGTTTGCATTCCGCGACTAATTCCGACTTGTTGCAATGCTTTCGTCGGAAGTTTTTGCAGAACGGCGTCGCGAAAAACCTGATCGACGGTGAGCAATTCGGTGACAGATGTCCTCCCGGTAAAACCGGTATTCAAACATTGATCGCAACCCGCGCCTTTTCGGAAGAGGGCGGTTTCGCGAATTTCCTCTGGAACCAGTTCGAGCAAACTCGCTTCCGGTTCGTAGGGTTGCGTGCAATAGGTGCAATTGTTCCGAATCAAGCGCACTCCGAGAACGCCGATGATGCTCGACGAAAGTAGAAACGGTTCGATCTCCATATTGATCATGCGCGCGAAAACTCCAGCGGTGCTGCCGCTGTGAATCGTGCTAATGACCAAATGGCCTGTCAGACCGGCTTGCACGGCGATGGCGGCGGTTTCGGGATCGCGAATTTCACCAACCATAATGACCTGTGGATCTTGTCGCATGAGCGAACGCAACGCTTTTGGATAAGTAAAATCCTGCGCGAGATTCACCTGTGCCTGCGCGATCATCGGTAAACTAAATTCAACAGGATCTTCCACCGTCGCGATGCTGATGGCGGGACCGGCGCGCTGCACCAGATGATAAAGCGCGGAATAAATGGCGGTCGTCTTTCCAGAGCCAGTTGGGCCGGTTAATAAAATCAGGCCGCTGGGTTTACCGAGAAGCTTGATGAAATTGGTGAGCGTGTCTTCGTCGAAACCGAGCGCCGCCATTTCAAAACTGCGATTGCTCGGATCGAAAATGCGCACGACGATTTTTTCGCCGCGCGTTGTTGGAAAAATTGAAATGCGCTGCTCCACTCCGCCTAGTTCGGGATCCGCTGGGGCATGACCTTCCTGTGGCAAACCCGTTTGATACGTGATCAGATTGGCGAGCACTTTGAAACGACCGGAGATTTTATCCATCAGTTCGAGAGGTAAATGGACAAGTTCCGTCAGCACGCCGTTGAGCCGAATGCGCACGACCAAAGTGCTTTCCCACGGTTCGATGTGAATATCGCTCGCCCCTGCTTTGATCGCGTCGATGAGCAAATATTTGACGAGCACGCCGATCTCGACGCCGTCAGCGACGGAGTCCGATTGAAGGTAACGAATGGTTTCGCTCACAAAATTGATTCAGGATTTTCCGGTTGCCTCAAGTGAGTAAAATTTTTAGGTTCCGTTGTCGAACCAATTCAATTTGAGTTTCAATCCTGTGAATCCTCTTCATCCCTGTTAAATTATTTCTCGTGCAATTTGGATCGCTCAAACTGAAGTCAAATTTGTTTCTTTCGCCGCTGGCCGGTTACACGAATTTGCCGTTTCGATTGACGCTCCGCGAAATCGGCGGACTTGATTTAGCGACAACTGATTTGGTCAATGCTCGCTCGCTCCTCGAAAAAAATCCCAAGGCATTCAAGCTCATCGAAACCTGCCCGGCCGATCGTCCACTGGCTGTGCAATTGTTCGGCGGCGTTCCCGAAGAGATGCGCGATGCCGCCGTTTATCTTGAATTCATCGGCATTGCGTCCGTGGACATCAACATGGGCTGTCCCGTTCGCAAAGTTGTTAAAGTAGGTGGCGGCTCAGCCATGATGACCGAACTCGATAAAACCGCCTCGCTCGTCAAAGGGATGGTTGATGCCGTGAAAATTCCTGTCACCGCGAAAATGCGTCTTGGCTGGGACGACGATAATTTAACCGCGCCCGATCTCGCTCGAACCCTGGAAGACGTGGGCGTTGCCGCAATTTTTGTTCACGGCCGCACGCGTGAACAAGGTTTCAGTGGCACCGTAAATCTCGCTGGGATTCGCAAAGTGGTCGAAGCCGTAAAAACAATTCCCGTCATTGGCAACGGCGACGTCATCACTCCGCAAGCCGCGAAGAAAATGTTCGATGAAACCGGTTGCGCGGGCGTGAGCATCGGACGCGGAGCGTTTTATGACCCGTGGATTTTCAAACGGACGTTGGAATATTTGGGAAGTCGAGGGGCGAAGGTCGAGAGTCCAGAGCCAGGATTTTTGCCTTCGACTCTCGACGTTCGACCCTCGACCTACCTGCCTCCCGAACCAAGTTTCGACGAACGTATTCGCGTGATGTGTCGCCATCTCGATTTGATGATCGAAGTTTTTGGCGAAGAACACGGCTGCCGGATGTTTCGTAAAGTCGCCCCGTGGTATTCCAAACGATTCGGTCCGGCCAATGAATTCAACAAACGGGTCGTCCGCCTCACCAGCAAAGTGGAGTTCGACGAAATTTTGGCGAACTACAAAAAATGGCGCGCGCAATTTCTCGATGACGCCGGAGAATTGCTCCCGCGTCATCAACTTGCACCTATGGTTGCCTCCTTTATGCAAGAGCCAAAGGTAGCGCAACGAGACCACATTCCCGTCCCTCAAGGACCGATAGAGGTGTGGTGAACTTTCCAACGCGAAACCAAAACCACTACTTCCCGCCCGCTTTTTCGTATTCGCTGATCGCTTTAGGCATAAGCGATTTTAGATGTTCGATGCGTGTTCCGCTTGATGGATGGGTCGAAGCAAATTCCGGTGGTTGTCTCCCGTTGGATTCACTCATCCGTTCCCAAAAAGTAATAGATTCGCGCGGATCATAGCCCGCGCGCGCCATGTAGATCAGCCCCATTTGATCCGCCTCAGATTCATGGTCGCGGCTGAAGGGAAGCAGAATTCCGTATTGCGCGCCTGCTCCCAGCGCAGCCATCACACCCTGACGTTCGCCGGGATCCATCTGGCTCATCGAAAAACTCGCTCCGGCCATGAGCGTTTGCGTCAGCTTCGAACTCAACAATCGCTGCGAACCATGCCGAGCAATCGCGTGCGCCATTTCGTGTCCCATCACTGTTGCCAGGCCCGCTTCCGTTTTCGCCGCGGGCAAAATTCCCGTGTAAACGACGATTTTTCCTCCCGGCAGACAAAAAGCATTTTGCTGCGAACTGCGAACCACGCTGACTTCCCATTTGAAATCTTTGGCGTCGTCACCCGTTGCGCGCGCGAGCCTTTCAGCCACCTTTGCCACGAGATCGTGTTCCGGTCCGTTTTGGACAACGTCCGATTGCGACAAAACTTCCTGGAAACTTTGCAGTCCGAGCGATTCTTCCTGTTCATGGGAAAGCCCGACCCGCGCTTTTTTGCCCGTGACGGGATTGATAACTTTTTCAGAACCACAATATTGAAACGCCATTACCGCCAGTGCGATAACGATTGGGATGATGGTAAAATGTCTTCGCTGCATAATTTCCCTCGGTTAATTTTTCAAAACCATAAGCGACGCTTTTGCACGATTCAAGAGAACGAGCCCTTTTAAAATCCTATTTGTTCCTCGGGGAATAATGGGGGGCTTATTGCTAGAGCAAAGGGACTGAATTTCACGAAATAAACTTCAGAACAACTCGCCGGAAAGCCGATACCATTTTTGACGACGTAGAATTATCGCCCGTCTTCCGCCAAAGACGCGCACACGATCTCTTTGTCATTCCGCGCATAAACCGATTTATTTGCGAAGGCGGGGTGCGACCAGACAACGGGCCGATGAGCGTCGTGGTTGTCTGGATCGATTAAATGCGCGCGGCTGATCTCCTCGTATTTTTCGGGGCTGAGTTTCGCGATGATGAGGTCGCCCTTTTCGTTGAAGAGAAAACTCCGCTCGCCGTTCTTCACGATGAACGCGTTGCCCCAACGCTCCGACTTTCCAGTTGTCGGCTCGAACGTTTCCCAGATGCGCTCGCCGGTGTCGGCTTTCAGGCAGCGGAATTGTCCGTAGCTGCACGGACAATAAATGTATCCGTTCTCGATAAGCGGCGTCGCGAAGACGCTGTGCAAACCGTCCGTATCTTTCTCGCTCACTTTTTGGCTCGCCCAGACCAGCGACGGTTTGTCGGAATCCACGCGCAACATCAACGAGCCGTTGTAAAACGAAGTGAGAAATAATTTGTCGCCCACTTTGCGAGGCGTGGGAATCGTCATGCCCGATTGCACCACGCGCGTGAGCGGATAAGTCCAAATGACTTTGCCCGTCTCGGGATCGAGCGAGTTCACCGCTTCGGGATGCCAGAGGATGAGTTGCCTTTTGCCCCCGAACTCGTAAATCATCGGCGGCGCGTAACCCGGTTCTTTGGCGCTGAGCGCGCGCCAGAGTTCCTTGCCCGAATCTTTGTCGAACGCCACCACCACGCTGCCGTCGCCGCCCGCGAGACAAATCAATTTCTTTCCGTCAACCAGCGGATGACCGGCGAAACCCCACGTCGGAGTTTTGACGCCGAAATCTTTTTTGAAATCGTGCGACCAAAGCAACTTGCCCTTGTTCGCATCGAGGCAAGCGAGATTTCCCTCCGCGCCGAGCGTATAAACTTTCCCGTCGGCCACCGTCGGCGTGGCGCGCGGGCCGGACGCATAACTCACCGTGTAAGCGCAATCATACTCGTGTTGCCAAAGAATTTTTCCGTCCGCTTCGTTGAGGCAAAGGACGCGTTCGCTGCCGGGAATTTCGCCGCGCGCAAAAGGGTTCGCCGGGTTGGTCGCGCCTTTGGCAAGCTGGCGATCCATGACATAAACACGACCGCCCGTCACGACTGGTCCGGCATATCCTCCGCCAATGGGAACGCGCCAGCGAATCTTCAGCCCGCTCTTGGCAAATTTTTCGACAATCCCCGTTTCGCGCCAAACCGCATCGCGCTGCGGCCCGAGCCACTGCGGCCCATCGTCGGCGCGAAGTGCGGACACCGTGAGCGTGAAAAATCCGAGGGCAAAAGCGAGTCGCACGCAGACGATAGATGGAAGAGTTTTCATAAGATGGAGATTCAGTGCGTAGAGAACCTGACAGATTTTCTAAACGCGTCGCAACGAATAAAAAACTCAGGGTCATGTGCCGACACACCGAGAATTATTGAATATTTGAAATTTCTTTTTGCCCCGGTTGTTTCCCTGGCAACGTGAGTTACATTGCGCGGCCGAGAATGGATATCCAACGCAAACTCGAAATTTTGGCCGACGCCGCGAAGTATGATGCCTCCTGTTCCAGCAGCGGCGGTGTGAAGCGGACATCGCGCGATTCAAAAGGCACTGGGTCGTTGACGGGCGCGGGAATTTGCCACAGCTTCACGCCGGATGGCCGGTGCGTATCGTTGCTGAAAATTCTGCTGACAAATTATTGCACTTACGATTGCCTCTATTGCGTCAACCGCGTCTCCAGTGATGTGCAGCGCGCTCGTTTTACTCCCGATGAAGTCGTGCAACTCACGCTGGATTTTTACCGGCGCAATTACATTGAGGGGTTGTTTCTCAGTTCCGGAATTATTCGCAATCCCGATTACACAATGGAGCAAGTTGTTGCCGTCGCTCGGAGCTTGCGGGTCGAGCACGAGTTCAAAGGCTATATTCATCTCAAGACAATTCCAGAGGCGAGTCAGGCGTTGATTGATGAAGCCGGAAAATACGCCGACCGGATCAGCATCAATATCGAGTTGCCGCGTCCCGCCGACCTCACACAACTCGCGCCGGAAAAAAATCTCGAAAGAATTCAGAGTGCGATGGGCGCAATTAAAGAGCGTATTGACGAGAGCAAAGAAGATCGCAGGAACGGCGGGAAAGGAACTGGCTTCGCCGCAGCGGGGCAAAGCACGCAAATGATCATCGGCGCTACGGACGCAGCCGACCATGATATTTTGAGTCGCGCCACCATGTTGTATTCGCAATTCAAATTGCGGCGCGTTTATTACTCGGCCTTCAGCCCGATTCAGAGCGCGTCGCGGCATTTACCGCTCGTCGCGCCACCGTTGATTCGCGAGCATCGCCTTTATCAAGCGGATTGGTTGATGCGCTTTTACGGATTCAAGGCGAACGAACTGACGAACGAAAGCGCGCCAAACCTCAGTCTGCGAATCGATCCCAAACTCGCGTGGGCCTTGCGCAACCGGCATTCGTTCCCGATCAATTTAAACAAAGCGCCCCGGTCTTTAATGCTGCGCATCCCGGGTTTGGGCGTGAAGAATACCGAAAAAATTTTACAAGCGCGCCGATGGTCGAGCGTCCGGTTGCAGGATTTAATTCGGCTCCGCGTGCCGTTGAAAAAAGTCATGCCGTTCATCGAGGTTGCCGATCATCACCCGCAGCGTGAGTTGGACAGCGATAAATTGCTCGCGCGCCTTGCGCCGCCCACGGAGCAAATGGATTTATTTCGCGCTCCGGAAACGTCTGTTTTGGACGGGCAATTGTGAAACAGATCGAGATCGAGCCAAACTTTCAATCTTGGCAGATCGCGGCGCGGGACGCGTTGGAGAATCAATTGCGACCAAACGAAATTGTTTGGAACACGCCCGATGCACAGCCGCCGCTCGGCTTGTTCGAAAATGTCAGTGGAAAAGATTTTCCCACAATCCTCGAACTTCCAAATGGGAATACCCAGAAACGTATTGCTGTTATCACGCGGGCGACATTTCGCGTGCCGAAAGCTTTTGTTGAACAGGCGCGGGTGGTCGCGCTGCACTCGGATTCGTTGAAATGGTCATTGCTCTACCGCGTCCTTTGGCGACTCACGCAGAGCGATCCGAAGCTGCTGCAAATTCCCACTGACGCGGACGTGATCGCGTTGAATCATTTCGCGAAGGAAGTTCACAAAGATGCGTATCGAATGCGGCAATATATTCGATTCCGGGAGACGAAGCTGGAAGGGGAGCCGTGGTTCGTCGCATGGTACGAGCCGGAACATGATTCCGTTCATTTGAACCAAAATTTTTTCGCCGACCGTTTCAGCAATATGCGCTGGTCGATTCTCACCCCACTCCGATCCATGCACTGGGA
>JBDSYB010000247.1:0-18985 GCA_039925885.1 Verrucomicrobiota bacterium | reverse complement strand
TTACAACCCAAAGCGGCTCCACAGCGCCCTGGGTTACAAATCACCTGTGGAATTTGAAAAACAGTTCAACTAACATTAACCAACAAATCTCCTGAAAGCCCCATCCACGTTTTCGAAGAAAGATCATGCCGTTCGGCAATAGCTACGGCCAATGTGTTATCCCTCACCCCGGCCCTCTTCCCAGGAAAGAGGGAGAAAAACAAATTCCGAATCTCCTGAATTGTTTGTCAAAGGCATAATTCCACCTTTTTTCAAAAACCAATGAGCGGAGCTGCCAGGTTTCAATGCGTGCGATTTTGTTATTTGTGTCTGAGTTGAGCATTGGCATCTTGCTTTCCCCGGCAATTTTTGATAAGGTGGAACGTGAAATTTTCCTCCCTCCTTGGCTTCACTCTTAAAACATTTCCCCTCTTTTTGTGCGGAAATCTGTGGTCGGCAACCTTCAATGTGTTGAACACGGCAGATTCTGGCGCAGGCTCCTTTCGTCAAGCCATTTTGGATGCTAATAATTCGGTTGGGGCCGATGCGATCCTGTTTCAAATTCCCGGTTCGGCTCCTTTTGTCATTACCCCACTCAGCGCTCTTCCCATTGTCACAGGGCCCGTCACTATCGATGCTACCGGGCAAGCCGGTTTTTCCGGTCAACCCGTCGTAGCGTTGGATGGAATTTCTGCAGGCGCAGCGGTTCAAGGATTAGATTTATCGTCCAGCAATTGCACGGTGCGTGGACTCGCCATTGGCCGATTTTCCGCTAATGGGATTTACCTGACGGGCGGAGGGCACGCCATTCAAGGAAATTTTCTGGGGATCGGTATTTCGGGGATCGCCTCTTTTGGGAATACCGAAAGCGGCATAATGATTTATCAGGCCTCAAATAACTTGATCGGCGGAACGTCAGCCGGAACTCGAAATGTCATCTCTGCCAATCAAGGCAGTGGCATTAGCCTCATTGATCCCCCATCCACTGGAAACCAGATTCTAGGGAATTATATCGGCACGGACCCAGGCGGCACTCTGAAACGCGCCAATGTCCAGGACGGCATCACCTTTTTCCAAGCAGGGCAAAATATCGTTGGGGGATTTAATACGGCTTCGCGGAACGTCATTTCTGGCAATGCCATGGATGGAATTTATTTGTATGGAGCCAGTTCCGAGGGAAATCAGATTTTGGGCAATTTTATCGGAACAGATTGGCAGGGCAGTTCGATTTTGGGCAATGGCGAAAACGGGGTGACGCTTTTCCTGGCTGCGTCAAACCAGATTGGATCTGCGGTCTCTGGTGGAGGCAACCTGATCTCGGGCAACACTCAACGAGGTATTTATTTCGGCAGCGCAAACGGCAATGCGATTCAAGGAAATGTGGTGGGACTCAATGCGGCGGGTACTGCGAAACTGGCCAATGTGTTGGGAGGCGTTGGAATTTCCGCTTGCTCAAATAACCTTGTTGGCGGCACGACTCCCGGGACGCGCAATGTTATTTCCGGTAACAATCAAAGTGGTATTTTGATTGATGGACCGACCTCTGCGGCAAATTTGGTGCAGGGGAATTTTATCGGAACTGACTTGAACGGAGCCGCTTCCCTTGGCAATAGCTGGAATGGAGTGACGATTTCCACAGCGCCCGGAAATACGGTGGGCGGGGAAGTGCCAGGCGCAGGAAATTTAATTTCTGGAAATCTTCAACGAGGAATCCTAATCACCGGTGCGGGCGCAACAGGAAACAAAATTCAGGGTAACTTGATCGGGACAGACGCGACTGGGAAATTGGATCGCGGGAATGCCTACGCCGGCGTTTGGATTGAGTCCGGGGGCAATTTAATCGGGGGCACCAATGCCGGGGCGCGAAATATCATTTCGGGCAACGATCAAAGCGGCGTTATGCTTATTGGAACTTTGGCCACCACTAATTCAGTTCAAGGGAATTTCATCGGCACGGACATCAGCGGCAGCAACGCGCTCAACAATAGTTTCTTCGGAGTCGCTGTGACAAACGCACCTTCAAATGTGATCGGGGGTTCGGTCGTCGGCGCGGGTAACTTAATCTCCGGTAATTCCGGCGAAGGCATTTCTTTTCGAGGGAACAATTCCCGGTTCAATCATGTCGAGGGGAATTTTATTGGAACTGATATTACCGGCATGTCAGCGCTCGCCAATAATGGAGGAATTTTTTTCTACGGTTCGCCCAGCAACACAGTTGGGGGCACCCTCTATGGCGCAGGAAATTTGATTTCAGGTAATAATAATGTAGGCATTTCGATCGGCGATCCCGGCGCCAATGGAAACGCTGTTCAAGGCAATTTCATCGGCACAAAGGCGGACAGACTCAGCTCTTTGGGAAATCTTTATCACGGCGTAGAGATGCTCAACACCAGCAGCAATAACGTGATCGGTGGCATCGAAGCCAATGCGGGAAACGTTATCGCTCATGCAGGGGTTTTGCGTGCGGGAGTTCGCGTTCGCGATGGTTGCTCGCGAAATTCAATTCGTGGCAACTCCATTTTTTCCAACAGCGCTTTGGGAATTGATCTCGGCGTTGCAGGTGTGGCTCCCAACGATGTCGGCGATGGCGATTCGGGCGCTAATGATTTGCAAAATTTTCCGATCATCAATTCTGTGACCGGTCGTTATCTGACCGTCATTCGTGGCACTTTGAACAGCCTCGCCAATAAAAATTACGATCTCGATTTTTACGCCAGTCCAGCCCCTGATCCCACCGGCTACGGCGAAGGTCAGACCTGGCTCGGCGCAATCAACGTCGCAACGGACGGAACCGGCAACGCCAGCTTCACCGCGCGATTTACAAACGCCGTTCCTGTGGATCGTTTCATCACATCCACAGCGACCGATCCTTTGAACAACACATCCGAATTTTCTTCGGCCACCTCGGTTGTGAGCGCTCCTTTTGTTGATTCGGATGGAGATGGCATTCCCGATGAATTTGAAATCGCGGCCAATTTAAATTCCAATGATCCCTCCGACGCGGCACTGGACAACGATGGCGATGGCATGAGCAATTTAAATGAATATCTTGCTGGAACAGATCCACTGGATCCTGCCAGCAGTTTGCGGCTTTTTCCGCTCGTAAAATCGTCCAGCGGCGCGCTCCTCCGTTTTCCAAGTGTGACGGACAAGCGTTACGCCCTGGAATTCACTACCAACTTTTTAGGTTGGAATGTTTTGACGAATTTTATCGGGGACAAATCGATTTTGCAGGCTAACGACAGCGGCGCGATAATTGCACCAAGTCGTTTTTACCGCGTGCATTTGCTTCCTTGAGAAATGCTTTATAATTGGAACACATTTAAAATGCGACCATTCACCATCAAGAACATTTTGTTTTGCGCAGCGTTCGGCCTGGCGCTGGCGAGTGTTTCCAGTTTTGCGCAAGTCAAAACCGCTTTGCTCACCAATGGTCCGCCCTCAAAACGAATTAACCTCACGGTGCTATCGGAAGGCTATCAATCCGCCGAAGCAGCGCAGTTTTTGATCGATGCCCAAGGAGTGGTGGATTTTTTCTTCGCAGCCGAACCTTATCGCGAATATCGCAGCTATTTTAACGCTTCCGCCGTTTTCGTGGCTTCGGTCGATTCAGGTTCCGATCATCCCGTAAATCAATCGGTTAAAAACACCTATTTCAATAGTTCCTATGACTTGACTGATGCGTTTGTTTCTATTCCGTTTGACATGACAGGGCTGGGGAAAGTCAATTCATTGATTCAATCGCTCGCGCCGGAGACGGATCTGACCCTTTTAGTCGTCAACGACACTGTCTTCGGCGGCGCGGGCGGGCCAATAATAATTACGTCGAAAAATGTGGAATCGCCGGAAATCGTCGTCCATGAAGCAGGTCACACTCTGGGAGGTTTGGCAGATGAATACTCTGATTTTTTCCCGGGCTTTGCCGACATCGAAAAACCCAATACCACCCAGGAAACGAACCGTAATTTGATCAAGTGGAAAGCGTGGATTTCACCCGCCACGCCCATTCCGACTCCGCCCACAGCCGAACATGCCAACGAAATTGGGCTTTTCGAAGGAGCGCAGTATCACACCAACGGCTGGTATCGCCCAAAACTCGATTGCAAGATGCGCACTTTGGGCAAACCATTTTGCGAAGTTTGCACTGAGGCGTTAGTCAAGGCGATGAGCCAAAAAGTCCGCCTGGCTGAGTCATTTTCGCCGGCAGCCACCGAGCTTTCTGCGGCGGCAGGTTCATTTCACTTTGAAATCAGCCCACTCAAGCCAGCGACCCATGACCTCACCGTGCAGTGGTTCACAAATGGTGTAGCCGTGGAGGGTGCTACTCAAACCAACTTTGATTTGTCGGCAATTCCTGCAACCGTTAAGAATTATTTTGTTCGAGCGGAAATCCGGGACCCAACTCCCTGGGTGCGCGTTGATCCTGCAAATTCTCTGAGCAATTCAGTCTCGTGGCACATTTCGAAATCAATGGCGTTACCCGCGCCGTTTGAAGCGTTCAAAGGGAAATACACCGGGCTTTTTTTTGAAACTCCCGAGGCGCGTCTCGTGAGTTCCGGCCTGTTCAATTTAAACCTCTCGGCCCGGGGAAACTTCAGCGGTAAATTGGTCATGGCAGAGGCGACCTTCTCGTTCAAAGGAATTTTCGATTTGTCCAATAGCGCTTCCGTAATAATTTCCCGGCGCGGAAAATCCAGTTTGACCCTGAGTCTCGATTTGGATCGCGATCAGGAACAGATCCGGGGCGTGATTACCTCGCCGGATTGGTCAGCCGAACTGAAGGCAAATCGGGATGGTGTCGAGGCGCTCGCTGCCAAATACACGTTTATTATTCCGGCACCATTCGCCACGAATGCGCCGCTCTTTGGCGATGGTTTTGGAACCGCCGTTCTCAGCGCAAATGGCGCGGCCCGGGTCGCGGGAAAGCTTTCGGAAGGCACTGCTTTTCAATCCCGATTGAAAACGTCGAACGGCGAATTTCCACTTTTTGTGCGTTTTTTTGGCGGGCATGGCATGTTGCTGGGCTGGTTGAATTTTTCTGCGAACAATATAAACGCTCCTACCGCAATTTGGATCAAGGATTCGGGTGCCCCGGGGAAATATTATCCGGCGGGATTCACGAATCAGGTTTCAATTTCGGGAGATCGTTATGACGCGCCCGCACCGGGTCAACCTCCGGTTATTTGGACGAATGCCGCGCTGATTTTCGAGGGCAGCGCCTCGAGCATCCCCTCAACCAATTTATTTGCGCTCAACGGAAACCGCGTTGTTTTTCCCGCGATCGATAAACTCTCGCTGGCAATTTCTTCCGCCAATGGATTGTTCAAAGGCAAGTTTTTCCAACCGGAAACGCAGAAGACAATTCCTTTTCAAGGTGCCGTTTTGCAGAAGCGGAATTCGGGAAGTGGATTTTTTCTAAGTCCTCCTGAGAGTGGGCGGGTTTCCATCCAGCAAAGTAATAATTGATTTGCCGACTCCTTTTATTCTATCGCCCGATTGCAAAAAAAAACGCGAGCTATCGGCTCGCGTTTTCGAGAAATTATATTTAGATCAAACCCGATTGCCACGAATTTGACGCCGGGCAAACACGCCGACAAACACTGCAAAACCCAATGCTCCGAGCGCAAAGGTGGAGGGTTCTGGAACCGCTTCGATCTGCGCTGCGAAATTGACAGGAGTTCCGTTGGTCATCACGCGCAACGCCCAACCTGTTCCATCGTTTTCCCAGAAATCAGCATAGCTGGAGCCGACAGTCACTGGGTTAAAAAGGTCAACCCCACCGCTGCCCGTCGCAAAAGTGAATTGCATGGTCCAGGTAAAGTGGTCAGGTAAAGTAAACAAAGCAAATTCGGGATTTGTCTCCAGATCAAATATCAAAGTACTCCCGGTGGGAGCGGGATCGAGGCTGAAAGTACCGCTATCGAAAAAAACTGATCCCGGGGTGTTGGTATATCCGTTGGAAGGAGCTCCGTTATTTTCGTAAAAGCGAAGCCGAGCAAGGCCGACCGTATTCGCTGTGGCACTATATTGAAGGGTAAAGTTGGTCAAAGACCGACTGGTGCCGCCCAGAATAATTTCATCACCCACTTCGCGCGTTCCGGAATTCAAAGTAGTAAGAAGATCGCCAGTGGTGTTCCGGTAAACAACGTCAGCGAACGAGGAAGATACGAACAGTACTAAAGCCGCAAAGAGCAAAGATGCTTTTTTTAATTCGATATTCATGTGGGTTCTAGGTTTTTCCAGTAATCTTGAGATAGTATAAACATCGCGACGGTTGTCAAACATTTTACTGATTATTTTGCTCCATAAACCCCTTTTACACCGTATTGATCTTTGAAAGAATAGTCGTAATAAGGATCATAACCAGCCGTTCCCCGTCGCCGCGGCAAGCGATTTAAAATTATTCCAGCCGGTAAAGAATGCGATTTTTGCAGCATTTGGATCGCACGAACGGCCGCCCCTGCGGGCGTTTTTCCCGCTCGCACCACAACACAAACCGTTTGAATTTTATTGAGCATCACCAACGTATCGCTCACCGCGTGGATCGGCGCCGAATCCACGACCACCCGGTCAAATTCCACGAGCGCTTCATCAACTAAAGAATCAAAATTCCTTTGCGCCAGTAGCTCCGCTGGATTGGGTGCGACCGTTCCGGCTGAAATAAATAAAAATTTCTCGTGGCCAGTCGGCTGCACAATTTCGGAAAGCTTTTTCTGTCCCGTCAAATAGTCGGATACGCCGCCGCCGTGGCCGGATTTTCCTAAAATGACTTTTTCCACGGTCGGACGACGCAGATCCCCATCGATCAAAACGACGCGCAAACCTTGCTGTGCGAGACTCAGAGCGTAGTTGGCCGCGCAAAATGTCTTGCCTTCGCTCGGCAAAGCGCTCGTAAACAAAAACGTGCGCCGATCCTCTTCCCGTCCCAACATTCGCAAGCTAGTGCGCAATGAGCGAAATGCCTCTGCGCCAATGGATTTCGCGTCTTCGGCCACAACCAGGGAGCTTTCATCTTTTTTAAAGTCCTTGATTTCAGGAATCGCGCTCAAAACCGTCAAACCCAGCGATTCCTCCGCTTGGTCCACTGTCTTGACCGAACGATCCAGCGCGTTCAACCCAAGCACGAGAAAAATTCCGCCCATCAAACCAGCCAGTGCTCCCATCAATAAAATCTTTTTTTGATTGGGAGAAAACGGCGCGTTTGCCGCAGTGGCTCCTTGCACGAGACGGACGGGATTGCTTGGCAAATCCTTGGTCAAGGAAGTTTCCTTGAGGCGGGAATTCACTGCGTCATAAAACAATTTGTCGGATTCCACTTCGCGGGCCAGAACATTGTAATCAATCATTTGCGCGTTCAAGTCGAGGGCGACGGCGGTTTGTTCCTGCACTCCTTTTTCAAGTTCTTTTTCCGCAACCAGCGCGCTGTCATAGGAAGCCTGCACCGTCTGCGCGATTTTTTTGACCGCGTCGGACAGAGAATTTTTCAAATCTTCCAATTGACTCGCTGCTTGCAGGTAATTGGGATGCTTTGCCTTGTAACGCTGGCGGACTTTGGCAAAATTTGAGTCAGCCAACACGATGCTAGCCTGGATATTCATAATTCCCAGATCACCAGCCACCGCTGGCAGCACCAGCAACGACTGGACATTTGTCCCCAATCCTTTGACCTGCGCCAACTTGCCTTCCCAATCCATCCGCTTTGATTTCGCCTCGGTCAATCGCTGGCTGAGTTCTTTTAACTTCGGGTTGACGATGTCTTGTTTTTGTTCCAGCGAAATCGATTTTGTTTTTTCACGATAGGCGTGCAAAGCCTGTTCGGATTGTTCCAGTTTTTTCTTTAAACGCCCCGCCTCCTCGAGCAAAAACTCGCTCGCGCCCTGGGACGCGCTGGAATACAGCTCCAGGTTTTGTTTCATGTATTCCTTGATCAACGAATTTGGAATCAAGGCCGCAACTTTTGGGTCGGTATGAACTGCCGTCACGTCGATCAAGCGGGTAAAGCGCCGCAAACGCACGTCCACCATTCCCTCAAGCCTGATGGCAATCTGGGCGGGCGTGGCGCTCATTCCCAGCGGCACAAAGCGCGGGTCTTTATCCAACGCGTTGGCCACCACCACTCGTTCCAAAAGCGAACGACTTTTCAAAATTTGTTCAATCGTGCGCAGCACTTCCAAACCACGCAAATCTTCCTGTTGCACCTTCTGGATGTTGACCACTTTTTGATCGCCTTGCTCGACCATCAACGTCGCGGTGGAGGCAAAAAGTCGGGGGGCGCGATGCAAATAAGCCGCCGCGAGCAACAGAGCGACGACCAGACAAATCGCAATCAACCAAAGTTTGTCCAGCAGCGCATGATAAATTCTTTGGAAATCAAAAGCCGAACGCGGCGCGAAGTGATCTTCAGGACCGAATGTCTTTTGGTGATCAGTCATATCAAAGAAATTTTTCTCCAACCGTCACCACATCTTCGGGCAATATCTCAAACACCTTGGCGTTTTTATCCTTGGCCATCGCTTCCGCATCCAATTTGAAAATTTTAGTTTCGTCCCCCACTTTGCGTTGCACGACAATTTTGGAGGGATTGCCAATGCGCGTGTAACCGCCGGCAATGGCCACCGCGCGGAGCAGGTCAATCGATTGTTCATTTGGTATTTCGTAGGAACCGGGGCGTTGCACCTGACCCAGCACCGTGAAATTGCGCTTGGCATATTCGAGAATGGTGACGCTGACTTGCGGATGCACCAGATAATCTTTGCCATAAAGTTCCTGAATCGCTTGCGCAGCTTGCTCCACACTTTTCCCGCCCACTTTTACCACGCCAATCAACGGCAGCGTGAGAGTCCCATCCTGGGCAACCCGCCCTTTGGTTTGCAAATCGTCTTCTTGAAAAACCTTCACATCAATTACATCATTGGCGGCGAGTAAATAAACCTTGCTCGCTTTGGCCGGGACGGAATTGGTCGCGGGAGCCTGGCTGTAAACCGCTGCCGCCCCCCAGAAGACGACGGATAAAAAAGAGACAAAATATTTCATTCTTTAAAATTGGTAAGAAGTCTGCAACGCAACCTGATTATTGTCATAAATAGTCCCATTGGCCGCACTGGATTCACTGGTTCGATGCAAAGCGCGCAGCCCTGCCACCCACCGTTTCGTAATCAAAAAATCCAGGTTCGCGTTCACCGCATAAAAGTTTTCATCACGGTCTAAATTCCGCATTTTGGAAGTCGAATTGTAACTGGAGTTTTGAAAAGTTCCACCAAAACCAGCGGAAAATCGCTCCAGGAATTGCTGCTGGATATTCACACTGAACCCCGTCGCGATGTAATTGAACCCCGTTAGAATTGACGAATTTTGGTCCCGCCGAAAAGCCTCGAAACGAATGGTCGTGCCTTCACGCGGTCGATAGATCGCGCCGATGTTGAAGACCGGCGAGAATCGGGATGTGGCCTTTTCCTGAGTAATTATCGGCACCGTCGTAAAGCCAGAACCGGTCACGATAATTTTGAAACCGGTAACGAGTTCGTAAGCGCTGAATTGGCGAAATTCGCCACCCGCCGAAGCGGTGACGTCGAGCTTGTAGGACAAGTTGTAAATTCCGCGCAACAAAATTCGTTCGAAGGTTTCATCAGGCCCCCGATCCTGGGTCAATTTTCCCAGAGTCAACCCCAGGCCCAAATTTATTTTTGAGGAAACCTGGTTGTTCACCCAGTTTTCGTTGTAGAATTGTTGGGAACTGATTAAACGCCTGTCATCGTAATCGGTGCGGCTGTAACCGCCGTTGACTTCAAAGGAAGTTTTGGGGCTGAAAGCATATAGCGCCGTCAATCCCAGGCCGTAAATCGTTCGCGGAATGCGCCCGCCAATTTGGATATCGGGCGTGGAGGCTTTTTCAAAAGTCGCGGTCACACCGAGGGTTAATTTCGCGAACGGGAGCAACCCGGAAACTTTGGTGGCGTGATCGATGGCGTTGAATTCACTGTGGTCGGTAAAAAACTGGATGTTCGCGCCATAGTCCACGGAGAGCAGCGGGCTTTCGCCTGACAAGGCATCACCGGCGATCGCAGAAAAACCGGGCGCAATTGTGTAAAAAACATCAGAAAGCCGGTTGGTTTCTCTGAGCGTGATGTTGTCATCATAAATGGCGCTCACTGCCAAACGCGGGTGAATATCAAACATCTTCCAATGAAGCAACTGGCTGGCGATTTCGGAATTTTCGGGGGCTGAAGTCTCTTGAGCAAACGCCGGTAGCCCTAAAAAGAGAGTGCCGAAGATAACCGGGAAAAAGAAACGACTAAATTGCGGCGATATCGAAATCATCACTTGACCTGCGGCAAGTTCCAGCAAAAAACGAAAATGGTAAAGGTAAACAAATCGCCTTCAGGCTACCTATCAAACGATGGTCGGCATTTGATCAGGTTTTCGCGTCACAGCTCTTTTGCTGACGCCATGGTTCAAGCTGACGCTCAGGCCCACGAGGCCAGTGAACTGAAACAAGTCCGTATAAAAAGATCCGAAAAATAGGAAGAAAAAAATTGTTTTGGCCAGGAAGTAAACGAGAAGGAAGCGGTTCAGGTTTTTCAAGTGCTCGCTCCCAAAACGGTAATTTTGTCGCAGGACGTTAAAACTTGCTAACAAAAACCAGATGAATCCGATCACTCCCCAAATGCCTAAGGGTATAATCAAGGATAAAGGTCCATTGTGATAATCACCCGCCAGAATAGCAATTTCGATTGATTGGCTGGTGCTGACGGAGGATCCCGCCATCATTTCCAGGTCACGCGAAGGGACGGCGAATCCCTTTCCTAATAGGAAATAGCGGGGAACTTCCGGCATGACCCGCTTCCAAATAGTCAGCCGCCACTCCGTTGAAGATGCGGCGTCGCCCTTTGCCACAGGATCAATCGATACCGGCAGGAAGCTGATTGCTCTTTGGACGGCAAGCGGCAATTGATTGGCAAAAGGCAAGATGAGGCAGGCCGCCAATACCCCGGCCAACATAAGAGTGGGAAATAATTTGGTGGAAAAAAGATTTTCGTAAAAAAATTGCAGAGCAAAAATCATGGCAAAAATGAGAAGGATGGAGCGAAACCCGCCGAACAAACTCAGCACGAGAGCCAACAGAAAGAATATGAACCGCCACGGCTTTGCTATATCCAGTCCCTTGTGAAGTGAAAACGGCAGAAATCGAAGTGGTCCGGAGAAGTCGAAAACCCCCCTGATTCCATAGCGAGCGAGAAGGACGCAAAAGAGGGCATTGGCCATGAAAGTCAAACCCCCAAACCGAGCCACATCTGATTCCCTCACCACTCCGATGGCCTCAAGTCCGCTTAATTCAGGGGGAAAAATGGAGAAGATAAAGTAAAAGGCAGGATTTACGAAAGGCAACAGATTGCCGACGGCAGAGGTCATTCCGCCCAGAAAATAAGCAGATCCATATTTGTAAGCTTTTTGCGCAGGGGTGCTGCGCCAGCTAATCGCAAAGAATCCGATGATTGCTCCTAAAAGAAAAACGTAACGTTTAGCGCCGCCAATCCCGCCACCCAAAGAGCCAAGACTGATCCCACCGCGAATTTTTCCGGTGATAAGGAGGACTAGAGCCAAAAACAAAAGCGGACGCGCAATGGAGGGGACCGAGATGCGGCTTTCCCTTCTTTCGAGCGCAAAAAAAGCGAGGGAAAATACCGTGCTGACCAAAACCATGAAAAGCCAGGCAGGAGGTTTTCCGGGCAGGAAAAAAACTGCCGCGTTCATGTTCCAAACCAGAAGCATGAACGGGAAGTGCCATTTCAACAGGAATGGGAGCGTCAAAACAATGAATACTGACCCGAAGGCAAACACGGATCCCAGGGTTAAAGGGGAGGCGACTATGTACCCGAGGAACACCGCCAGAGCGATGCAAAGGGTAGCCACGGCGATTGCTTGAAATGATAGAGCGCGGTTAGCCATTGTGTCTCAAGTTAAAATAACGCTTCCCATAACTCATGATTTAAAGGGAAACAGGTTTTCAGAAAAATCGGCCGGCATTTCCTTGAGAGGTTTTTTACAAACCCCTCGGTTGATGCTCACACTCAAGCCTAAAACGCCTGTGAACAAAAAAAAGTCAGAACTAAAAGAACCGAAGAAAACAAAAAAATAAATGGCGCGGGCCATGAAGAATGACAGCAAAAACCGGTTGAGGCGCAAAAGTTCAGGAGGTCCGTACCGGTAGTTGTCCCGCAGAACTTTGAATCCCGCCCACAGGAGCCAGACAAAACCGGCGACGCCCGGTAATCCAAAAGGAATGATGAGCGAGAGGATTCCGTTGTGATAATCGCCTGCCAAAATGGCCACTTCAATGGTATCGACCTGGCCGCGGCTTTGGTTGGCCGTCAGGATTTCCAGGTCGTGGGTATTGATTTCATATCCCTTGCCGATGAGGAGGTGTCGAGGGATTTCAGGAAGAAGCCTTTTCCACATTTCCAAACGCCACTCGGTTGATGACTGGGCGCTGCCCCGGGCCACGGGATCTACATCAATGGGCAGGAAGCTTAATGCGCGCTGCATGTTCAGGGGAAGTTTGCGAGCCATGGGCAATACGATGGCTCCTCCCAGTAGCGCCATGAGCAGGATTCCTAAAAACAGTCGGCTGCGATAAAGCTTTTCTAAATATAATTGCAAGCCGAGGGTCAGCGCGAAAATTAAAACCAAGAGACGAAAACCGCCCAATAAGCTGAGGACGAGAATGGTTAAAAAAATAATTAACCTCCAAGGTCTGTTAATCTGAAACCCGCCTTTGAACGAAAACGGTAAGAGGTGCAATGGCCACCTGAAATCAACGATGCCACGAATTCCGTAATTCATGAGCAGCGCGCTAAAGACAGCAGCGCTCGCGAAGGCGATGCCGGCAAAGCGGGTCACGTCGCTCGTCGTGTTAATCAAGCCAAGCGCTTCGAAGCCACTCTCTTCAGGTGGGAAGATTCCGAAAATAAAATAAAAGGCGGGGTTCACCAATGGAAGGAAGTTGCCGATGACCGAACTGACGCCTCCCAGGAAAAACAACGATGCGTAAAGATAAGCGCTCCCAGTTTTAACCGTATGGCGGGTTAAAACAAAATATCCAAGAATGGCACCGATCACGAAAACAGTTTTTTTCCCGCCTGAACCATGCCCCCCAAAAATACTCAGCCCCACCCCCCCCTTAAACAGGACGGTTAACAAGACCAGGATTAATAAAAATACGAGGGGACGAATGAGTTCGGAAACGAACAGATATTTTTCCTGACTATTTAAAGCATACTGGGCCAGGGAAATGACAAGGCTTAACCCGACCATCGCCATCCATAGCGGAGGGGTGCCGGGCAGCAGGTATATGACGGCATTGGAATTCCAGGTAAGTATAACGAGGAAGTGGTGCCAGCGGAGAAGAAGGGGCAGCGAGAAGATAAAAAATATCAAAGAATAAACTCCCAAAGCGGTCCATGTGACGGGAGAGGCGACGATGTATCCGACAAAGATAGCGAAGACACTGAGCAAAAGGGCGATTTTTATGGGCAATACGCGATTAAACATTCAACAGCAGGTTCGGCTTAAATTTTTTGCGGTCGCGGAGTAATTATTTAATAACCGTCTAAAATACAACGGAATTTGCCGTCTTGCCGAGTGGTCGCCTAGAAGGATGATTCAACATTCAGAGAAAATAACACTCTCGATGTTTTCCGGCGAACCAAATTAGCCACCGGAAAAAACGATTGTCGCCCTCACACTGTTTCCAAGCTTCTGTTCTTGCCTTGCCAAAGCTTTCAGGTCTGATTCAGCATTATTCGCGCGAGATCGTACTATGAAAATTTTGTTTGATCATCCTGATCCGTTCTTGCTCGCGCATGGCGGATTTCAAATCCAGATCGAGCAAACCAAAGTCGGCTTGGAATCAGCCGGAGTGCAGGTGGAATATCTGCGCTGGTGGGATGACCGGCAACACGGCGACATCATTCATTATTTTGGCCGACCCTCTTCGAGCTACATTCAATTCGCGCACGGGAAAAAAATAAAGGTCGTCATCGAACAATTACTGACTGGACTCGGCTCGCGCTCAGGGTCTGAACTGGCTCTGCAAAAATGGATAATTGGCGGTGCTAAAGCCTTTTTGCCACAGATGGTTACCGCCCGTTTTGGTTGGGACTCGTTTCAACTGGCCGACGCGTGCATCGCTAATACTTCATGGGAAGCGCAATTAATGGTGAAAATTCTACAGGCCGCGCCAGGAAATGTTCATGTTTTACCCAATGGAGTGGAGCCGATTTTTCTAAACGGCGTGCCGGAGGAGCGCGGGCGCTGGCTGGTTTGCACGGCGACGATCACTGCGCGCAAAAGAATTCTGGAGCTTGCGCAAGCCGCGATTGAGGCCCGTGTTCCGCTGTGGGTGATCGGCAAAGCTTATTCTGAAACAGATCAATATGCGCACCGGTTTCTTGAACTGGCGCGCGCCCAACCAGAATTCATTCGTTACGAAGGGCCGATCAGTGAGCGGGAAAAGCTCGCAAAAATTTATCGGCAAGCGCGCGGCTTTGTTCTGTTGAGCACAATGGAAACGCGCAGTCTTTCGGCGGAAGAAGCGGCGGCCTGCGGTTGTCCGCTTCTGTTGAGCAACTTGCCGTGGGCAAAAAGTGTTTTCAAAGCGAACGCAACGTATTGTCCGATTTCAAAATCGACAGGCGAAGCAGGGATTATTTTGAAACGTTTTTACGAGGAAGCGCCGCGTTTGCCGATCCCGCCGAAACCGGCGAACTGGAATGAAGTGGGGCTGCAATTGAAAAGTATCTACGAAAAATTGCTCAAAACTTCGCGGTAAATTTCTAGGTGTCGCCGGGCGATAATCTGGGGGGCATACCGTGTTTGCATTAGATTAACTGCGTCCGCAGGTTTGGGAAATCCGGCTGCGATCCAGCGCGAAATAGCCCCAGCTAACCCCTCCCAATCATTCATGGCGAATAACTCGGCATTTGGAACAGCGGCGGAAATATCACTAATCCCACCGAGGCGCGCGCCGAAAAATTTTAAGTTTCGCGCGAGACCCTCCGCCACGACCAAACCAAATGCTTCTTCACTCGGAAAATGAACCAGTGCCGAAGCTTGATCAAAACAGGCGATCAGTTCCGCAGTGGATTTCGGACCGAGATAGCGAGCGTATCCGGCCTTTTCCGCGATTTTTATTTTGTCCAGAAACCTCGCCGCATAAGACGACGTGTTGGCATGGGCGTGTCCAACAAACTGCAATACAAAATTCAATCCGTTTTCATGAAGGTGATCGGCCATTTCCAACAGTTCGACTTGTCGTTTGCGTTCGGAAATCAAGCCAACATTCACCAAGATACATGGGTGAGACGAGCGTATCGGAAGTGGCGTGGAGAAAAACGATTCGCGAATTGGATTTGGCACGAGCCAGGTTCGCGGTGTTCGTTCGCGCACCAGTCCTTCGGTGTAAATGGAATTGCAGAGAACGCCGCTGGTTCGTCGCAAAGTAAATTTTTCCAGATGCCCGGTAAGCCAGGCAAAACTCCCGATGCGGGCGTGAAATAATCGTGCCAGTTCGGCCATGTTGCCGTGAATCGTGACGACATTGGGAAACCCTGAGAAGACTGCACTGATGGCGCAATCGCGTTCGGTACCTTGCCCGTGAACGATGTTGGGTTGGATTGCTTTTAATTTTTTTCGGACGGCGCGGATGCATCCTTGATACGCCGTGCGCAGCCATCCGATTTTGGGAACGACCGAGGTATGAAAAAAAATATTTGGATGAAGCTTTCCTGGTGTTACGACGAGTCGCCTCACGCAGGAAATCACATGCACTTCTATTTCTGGAATTTGAGCAAAGCCTTGCAGCAATGCTTCCGGTGCCGTCCCGAAAGCGGGAACTTTTTCGTGATAACGCCGCATCAATTCCCGTCCATCTGTTGTGACGATTGCGATGCGCATGAATTCTCAGGAGAAAATTGGGTCGTTGATTTGGGCAAGGCCGGAGACGCGGAAACTTTGGCCGGCCAGCGCGTTTTTTTCTTTTCGCGAAACCTGGATTATTTTGATTCCATGGAGGAAAAGCTCCGAAAGCAAAGAAATATTCGGACGCGCCGTTCCGTAAAACGCTTGCGCGCCAATTTGAAGCCATTCCTTTTCCAACAATTTCTCTTTGCACAAAGAGAGAGCGCGTCGGAGCCAGAGAACGTAAAGGTGACATTTCCATTTCTCCCACAGAGCCGCAGCGATTGGAGAAATTTGTGCCGCAGCGTTCAACCCGCAAAGCGGAACGAGCCTTATTTCGGCTTGGCGAACCGCGCTTTTCGTAGGTGATTTGGATAATGATTGGGAATGAATTCGATATTGATGCAGCGGTTCAGGATCCCAGAGCAAACCACCGCCGGTAGCAAAATGCAGCAGCCATAAGTACCAGTCTTGAGCATATCGCCAATCCGCGATGAAAAATGGGAGCACGCGCCGGGTCACGCTGGAACGCGCCATGATGGAAGGAGTATTGATAAAGTTATGCTGGAGCAATGCGCTTAAAGCCCGGCTGCCATCCATCTGCGCAGGAAGTTTTGCAGGAACCGGATAACCGGCCGTGGTTTTTCCCGATTCATCAATATATTCAATCCCGCCATACGACATTGCCGCGCTGGGATTGGTTTCCATCAGGGCGAGTCTTTTTTCGATGAACTGCGGAAATAAAACATCATCTGCGCCGGGGTGACACCAATAGTCCCCCCGAAAGATGTCGAACAGTACACGCGTCGCCGCGGTGACGCCGCGATTTTTTGGCCAGCTTAAAATCCGAAAGCGCGGGTCGGCTTGAAACGGTTTCAAAACTTCCAATGTAGGATCGGTCGAACCGTCATCCGCGATCAGCACTTCAAAATTTTCATAAGTCTGTGCCTGGACTGAACGGCACAATTGATTCAAATACGGTGCGGCGTTGTGCGTGGGAATCAGAACGCTGATCAGAGGCTGGCTCATGTGGAATTCAGACGTCGCGAACACCAACGTAAAGTCCGTGCGCCTTTTCATCCCAGCGGATGGTTCGAAAGCCGAGCGCTTCAATTTTGTTTTTAAATTCCGACACGGAAAATATGTTGTCAGGATCCGCATGCACTTCCGCTACGAAAATACGAAACCGAGCAAATTGTTTGGGATCGGTTTGCGTCAGGATTTCCCACTCGGCGCCTTCGCAATCCATCTTGAAAACATCAAAGTCACCCGGCGTTTGTTGCAACCAGTCTTCCAGGCGCACCACTTTGATCGCATGTGTATTTTCTGGTTTGCTGGGACCGGCTGTATCGTAAATCGAGGTTCCTCCTGGACTGTCTTGTTTCAGAGAAATTTCGATCATCCGTTCGTGGCCACCCGCTGCATACGGAATTGCTTTTGCGAAATCGCATCCGTTTTTTGACAAATTAAAACTAAGCAAACGAAATGAATCAGGTTCTGGCTCAAAACAAAACGCTTCGCTCAATCCCACTTTTTTATTCAACCAAATCGTGAATGAACCAAGATTTGCACCAATATCCAGAATGCGCACCGGCTTTTTGTTCAACAGGGGTAAAATGTCTTTGTAAGTTTCGAAAATAAAAATTTCTCGAAGCACAAAAAGATCAGCCATTGAAGTGGTCGTTGGCCGCGCCATCATTTCAAAAAAATGTGGTCCATTACGGATGCGATAGAAAAAATAAGGCACTCTCGCCAGGCCCAGCCTGAAGAAAAAAATCAAAAACGGATTCTCAAAATGTTTACTGATTGAGAAAAACGATTTCAGTTGATCGAATTTTACCCGCAACGTTTGCATGATTTCTCGGAAAAGTGCCTTTTGATTTTGGATGACACAATACACACCGGTTTTTTAAAAGCACTGAAAAACTAGAGATCGTTGGTCGGGAGCCTTTTAATTCCCAGACGCTGGTCATATTTTTCCAGCAACCTATCGCCATAATCCTGCCACGAATTTTTGACCGCGCCCTTTTGATACGCGGCCTCGCTCATTTTTTGGTTCAACTCTACGTCGTGCGCCAGTTTAATCATGGCTTGCGCAATGTTTTCCGGGTTGCGCGGCTGGACAATAAATCCTTCGATTCCGTTCTGCACCAACGTTGTCGCGCCACTTTCGTAGCTGGCAATAATCGGCAAGCCCGCCGCCATCGCTTCGGAAAGGACGCGCGCAAAACCTTCTTCCACGGATGGAAAAACAAACGCCGAACAAGTCGCCAGCAATTTCGCCAAGTCAGAATGATTCAAACTCGGATAATGTGTGAACGTCCCTTCCCACTTTAATTTTTCAAAACGGAAATCCCTTTTGTAATCGCCCACGCAAATGAGTTCCGCGTCGGGAACCGCTTTTTTTACCTGCTCAAAAGCGCGGAATAAATATTGATGCCCTTTGCGCACGCAGATGGTTCCAACAGAAATAAAACGTGGTTTGGCCGGAACACTTTTGCGCGGTTGGAAAATTGAAGTGTCCGAACCAAACGGATTCACGAAACATTTTTCAGAAGAAATTCCGTTTGTGACCATTGTGTCGCGCACGAAATTAGACGGGCACAAAATCAAATCAGCGCGCTCCAGTTCTCGATTGATGCGAGCGAACATCCATTGCGGGATGGGAACTTTTTCGCCCGGACACCAAATATCACACTCGCGCTGCCAGTAACCATAATAACTGACCGGATGACTGTTTGGACAATCAAGCACAGTGAGGGCGCCGATTTTTTCAGCGGCGTCGAACAACTCCGTTCCAAAACCCGCGATGGCCTGGACGACATTGTATTTGGGAAAAGATTGCGCGCGAAGCCAGGTTTTCCAGATGGGAAAGAGCGCGTAGAAAGCGCGTTCGATCAAAATTTGTGGCGCGAATTGATAAATCGGTTTCATCGCCAGATGAAATGGCCAGCACCGGCGATATTTATCGGGAGGCAGTCCAGAAGAATTTTTGTTGGAAACCCAAAGGCCGGCCAAAGCATCCCGTTGCTGAAAGGCTTTGGCAGTGTTC
>JBDSYB010000246.1:0-8771 GCA_039925885.1 Verrucomicrobiota bacterium | reverse complement strand
AACTTTGCCGCGGCGGGACAGGGCGGCCTTGGCGGAGGAATCAATGCATCAGGCGGAAATCTGATTATTGTGAACAGCACTTTTAACGCTAACAAGGCGCACTTGGGAGGCGCTCTCTATAACAGTGGCGCGCAAGTGGCGATTTCCAACAGCACGTTCAGCGCGAATGAAGCTACTGCTGGACCGGATTCGGCTGGTGCCGCGATTTACAACAGCAGCACTTTATCAATCCAAAGCTGCACCATCGCCAGCAACATAATCACCTCTGGAATGGGGTTTGGCGCAGGAATTCGAAACGTCGGTACCGCGACAATTCGCAGCAGCATCGTCGCAGGTAACACCGCGCCCACGAATTCCGATCTGTCGGGAATTTTTATTTCCGGCGGCTACAATTTGATCGGAGTCAGCAACGGTGCCACGAATCTGACCAATGGCGTGAACAATGACCTTGTCGGAACAAACGCATTGCTCGGCCCGCTCCAAAACAACGGCGGACCCACGGCGACGATGGCTTTGCTCGGCGGAAGCCCGGCGATTGATAAAGGTTCTGGAGGCGGGTTGACGACTGACCAACGCGGCCAACCGCGTCCCTTTGATCAATTGACCATTGTTAATGCATCGGGCGGAGACGGTTCGGACATTGGCGCGTATGAAGTCAGTCTGCTCGTGGTGAATACGAATGACAGTGGCGCGGGTTCTTTGCGGCAGGCGATTTTAGACAACAACGCTTCAACGGGCGGCAACACCATTGGTTTCGCAAACAATGTGATCGGCAAAATTACTTTATTGACGGGTGAATTGCTGGTGACCAAAAACCTCGGCGTGGTAGGTCCGGGAAATAAGATTCTCACCCTCAGCGGCAACAACGTGAGCCGCATTTTTCATTTCACGAACAACGCCGTCGCCTCAATTTCTGGATTGACGCTCGTGGAAGGTCGTGGTGCGCCGGGCGGAGCGATTCTCCAGGATTCGGGTTCGCTTACTTTAACTCTGAGTTCGATAACCAATAATTTTTCCAATCTTCAAGGTGGCGGCATTGCGGCGGCGGGTGCGGTATCATTGACGCAATGCACCCTTTCTTACAATCGCGGCACGAACGATGGCGGCGCCATTTTTCAAACGAATGGAAACTTGACCATCGACGCCTGCACCTTGAACAACAATTTCTCCAGCATTCGCGGCGGCGCAGTCACCGTTAATCCGGCGGCAACGGCCAGTTTCCACAACTCAACGTTTTATTCCAATAACGCGACTTTCGGGGGCGCCGCGATCCTTTATTCCACGGTGGCGATTACGAATTGCACCTTTACCGGAAACAGCGCGGTTTTCGGGGGAGGCATTCACAATTTCGATACTTCGTTTACAACCGTTCGCAACAGCATTCTCTCCGGGAACTCCGCCTCGTCCAGTGGTCGGGACTCCTACGGTCCGGTCATCACTCAGTCTTACAACCTGGTCGGCACTACGAATGGCAGCAGCGGTTGGAGCGCCACGGTTGACCAGATCGGCACCACCAATGCGCCCCTCGACGCACTGCTCGGCCCACTGGGAGACAACGGCGGACCGACCTGGACGGTCGCTTTGCTCTCGGGCAGTCCCGCAATTGACAAAGGTAAAATCGCTTTTAACGGAGCAGTGACAGACCAGCGCGGCGCGCCACGCCCTTACGATTTTCCACTGATCAACAACGCCACCGGCGGGGACGGCGCGGACGTCGGCGCGTTTGAACTGGGTGTTCCGACGCTCAATCTTCAACGCGCAGCGGGAAATAATATTCTCCTATCGTGGCCATCGTATTATGGAGATTTCGCTCTTGAATCGATGACTAATCTGAACTTAAGCATTTGGACTCCCATCGGTGGCGCGATCGTTGTGGGCAACCAATACAATGTGACCAACGACACGGCGGGAGAACAAAAATATTTTCGGCTCCACTCGCAGTAAACCTTCCATTTCATCTTTGCGGAGCACTCGCGGCGGCTGTTCCGACAACCATGCGCTTTTTCGGGTCTGATGCGTGAGGTTCGTTCCTTTTGCGCGAAGCTCACGCACTTTTTCACATTGGATGCCACGGGTTTACTCTGGCAATCCTGTCGGCATTGCGGATGCTATGGAAAATTTAGGCAATTGGAAAGGAACGACATTCATGAAAACTTCCGTTCAAAATCAATCCAAGTCGGGTTTAACTTTAGTAGAAGTTCTAGTCGTAATAGCAGTGCTCGCAATCCTAGCCGCATTTTTGTTATCGACATTGCCTCCGGTTTCAGGTCGCGAGAACCGAATAACTTGCGTCAATAATCTCAAACAAGTCGCCCTGGCTTTCCGGATCTATGCTGGCGATAATCGCAATCACTATCCCACTGACCTTTCGACAAACGACCAACCCGTTGTGAACGAATTGACGCCCGTCTATCAATACTTCCAATCTCTTTCCAATGAAATTGGCACGGTCAAAGTTGTAATTTGTCCAGCGGACGAAAAGAGAAAAGTCGCCCAGAATTTCTCTACACTGCGCGATGTAAACATCAGCTACTTTGTTGGGCTGGATGCGAACGAAAATCTTCCCACTTCAATTCTGTTGGGCGATAGGAACCTCAAAAACGGTGTCGAGCCGGATCATGGTATCCTTCGCTTAACGACGAATCAAATGGTGGAGTTCACCGAGGAGATTCACAGTAGACAGGGAAACATCGCGATAGGCGATGGCAGCGTTCAACGAGTCAGCAGCGCGCGATTGCGTTCGGAAATTATTCGGAATCTTCCGCTCGCCACCAATCGAATCAAACTGCCATGAAAAATTCTTTCCGATATCGGAACCGCGCAATGAGCTTGATCGATGTAATGATTGTTGTTGCCACGATAGCTGTTACGGCCACTTTTTTTCTGGTTTTCCTACCGTATCGAGGATTGAAATCGTCGGCAGCAAGAATTACCTGCGTGAACAATTTGAAACAAGTTGGTTTATCATTTCGGCTTTGGGCGGGCGACAACAATGACCAATATCCGATGAATGTTTTTACAAATAATCAATTGCTCGTCCTGGAAACAAACGAAGTCCATGAATATTTTTCCCTTCTGCAAAACGAGCTTGGAACTCCGAGGGTCTTGATTTGTCCTAAAGATAAGAACCGAAAAGAGGCTACGAATTTTTCGGCTTTGAGCAACGCGAATATCAGTTATTTCGGCGGACTGGATGCGCATGAAAACTTTCCTCAATCAATTGTAGCTGGTGACCGAAATATCACGAATGGCATTGCTCCCATCGATGGCGTGCTCAACTTAACGTCAAATCGACCCGCTGGCTTCACGAGCGGAATCCACACCAACCAGGGAAACATCGCGCTCGGCGATGGGAGCGTGCAACAAGTCAGCAACGCGCGATTGCGATCTGAGATTATTGCAGGTAGCGGTTTTGCCACCAATCGAATCGTGCTGCCATGAAGATTTTTCACAGATGCAGCGTAACCGCCTTTACGCTTATCGAAATAATAGTCGTTATCGCGACACTCGTAGTTTTAATCGCCATCTTTTTGCCAGCGCTCGCAAAGCAAAGGAGCAAAAACCGGCAAATTGATTGCGCCAATAATCTCAAGCAAGTTGGGCTGTCGTTCCGAATTTGGCCAAGCGGCAGCACGGATTATTATCCAATGATTGTTTCTACAAATGACGGAGGTTCAAAAGAATTTGTTAATACGCCTGAAGTATTTCGGCACTTTCAATCTATGAGCAACGAATTGGGCTTGCCAAAGGCTTTGGTTTGTCCTGCGGATAAAGGGCGAAAGCCAGCGGACGATTTTCTGAAACTCAGCAACTCAAACCTCAGTTATTTCTTAGGCGTTGATGCGAACGAGAACCTTCCACAATCTATTCTGTCCGGGGACAGAAACATCACAAACGGATTTGCCCCAACGAATGGAATGCTTTTACTGATGACGAACCAGCCTGTCGGGTGGACAAAAGAAATTCATAAATATCAAGGCAACGTGGCGCTGGGCGACGGCAGCGTTCAACAAGCCAGCAGCGCTCGGCTGCGCGATGAGATCGTGCGCAATAGCGACTTGTCCACAAACCGGATTCAACTTCCGTAACCTCGTTGCGAAGAATGGGCCGGCCGGAGCGGGGCTGTGTCGTCCTCGACCAGCCGCAGCGCGTGAACGAAGCTGAGGGTGTAATTCATCCTGCGACTTTCAAGCTACCCGCTGCGGGTGGTATGCGACCCACCCGCGCTCCGTTGACAGAACAAAACTTGCGACGCGCCGCGTTCGCATCTAAATATCCCGTGGCTGTAGCGGAAAACCAGCCGATCAAAAACCGCGTGAAAAGCATTTTATCATTCAAAGAGTTCTCAGAATCGTTGCTGGACTTCATTCGTTCGGAAGTAACTTCGCAGACTGAAATTGAGTTCAACGAATTGGCACTCTCGCTTTTCTCACTTCAGTTTTTCGCCGTCGCGCCTTATCGGAAATTCTGTGAAGCACGGAAGGTTTCCCCAACAACCATCCGGGACTGGAGCGAGATTCCCGCGCTGCCGACGAGCGCATTCAAAGAATTTGAAATTTCCAGCTTGAAACAGGAAGACCGCACCTACGTTTTTCATTCCAGCGGAACGACGGAACAAATTCCCAGCCGTCATTTTCACAACGCCAATTCACTCGCGATTTACGAAGCTTCTTTGCTGCCGTGGTTTCAAAAACATTTTCTTGGCGATTGGGATGAGGATTCAGAGACGGAAATATTGTCCGCCCTCACCCTAACCCTCTCCCCCGAGGAGAGGGAACAGCGATCAGACGTTCGTGATATTTTTAAGAATTCTGATTCTGATTCAGTGGCTGGGATTTCCCTGCAACGGAATACTATTCCCCCTCTCCTCGGGGGAGAGGGCCGGGGTGAGGGCGAGCGTTTCTTTCCATCTGACAAACCAGGATTTATTTTCCTGACGCCGTCCCCTGCCCTCGCGCCGAATTCTTCGCTCGTTCACATGTTTGAAACGGTGCGTCGTGAACTCGGCTCGCGCGATTCTCTTTTTACGGGCTTAGTGGCACGGGCATCCTGCCCGTGCGATTCCGAGGGCGAGGTTTGGGACTCAACGCACGGGCAGGATGCCCGTGCCACTACAGCGTGGACTCTCGCCATCGAGCAAACGCTTTTCGCCCTGCGCAAATCCATGTGCGCCAATCGCCCAGTCGGCATTCTCGGCACGGCGTTTTTATTCGTGCATTTACTCGATCATTTTGCTGCAAACAATATTCGTTATCGCCTCGCCACTGGTTCACGCGTTCTGGAAACGGGCGGTTACAAAGGTCGTTCGCGGACGTTGCCGAAAGACGAACTGCATCAACTTATCACGAAGCATCTCGGGATTCCCGCCTCACACATCGTTTGCGAATACGGGATGAGCGAACTCAGTTCGCAGGCTTATGATTCACAAATTCAAAATGAAAAAATAAAAAATAAAAATGAGCGAATCTTCCATTTTCCCCCGTGGGCGCGGGCAAAAATTATTTCGCCTGAAACTGGAAAAGAAGTTGGCGAAGGCGAAACGGGATTGATCTGCATTTTTGATCTGGCGAATGTTTTTTCTGTTCTGGCAATTCAAACGGAAGATTTAGGAATTCGTCGCGGTGATGGATTTGAATTAATTGGTCGCGCCTCGCTGGCCGAACCGCGCGGTTGTTCGTTGATGGCAAACTAAAATGAAGCGTTTGAACCAGCAACGTTTGGAGTTCCGCCTTCATGCGGTCTTCATCTCATTGTCTCCGAGCCGCCTGAAGGCGGAACTCCAAACGGAAAACAAATCCGTGAAATCCGTGTTTATCTGTGGCTAATTCCATTCGGTTTCATGGCGCAAAATAAAAATCACAACAAGCGAACGCTCTGGCTCTGCGGAGCGCTGCACGCCTTTACGCACATTTATCATGTCGCGTTGATTCCGCTCTATTTGCTCATTCAAAAAGATTTAAAGCTGAACAGCGTCGAAGCCTCAACGCTGCTGGTCACGGTGATGGGCATCGCGTATTTTCTACCGAGCTATTTGATGGGAATTCTGGCGGATCGCGTCAGCCGCAAAAAATTACTGACGGCTGGATTGATGGTCAACGGGCTTGGGTTTGTCGGGCTTTCCTTTGCGCCAAATTATTCGGTGGCGCTCGTCTGTGTTGTCATCGCGGGACTGGGAGGAAGTTTTTATCATCCATCGGCCACGGCGTTGGTGGCGCGATTGTATCCAATCGGCACTGGCAAAGCGCTCGGCATGGTGGGCATCGGCGCGAGCGCGGGATTTTTCATCGGACCGCTTTACGCAGGTTGGCGCGCGATGATGGCGGGAAGCTGGCGCGCGCCAATTTTGGAATTGGGATTATTTGGAATGGTGGCTGCAGGAATTTTCTATTGGCTTTCGGAAGAAGATCAATTGCCCGGATCAGACACCAAACCTGCGACATCCTCGGAAAAATTATTTCCAAGGAATGCGCTGATGTTTTTCTTTGTGGCGGCGGCGGTTTCCTTCAGCCTGCGCGATTTTGCGGGGAGCGGTATGGGAAGCCTGGCATCGCTTTTTCTTCAGCAGGCTCACGGCTTCACCCCAAAAATGACCGGGCTGGCGCTAGGCGGAATGTTTTTGGCGTCGGCCATCAGCAATCCCATTTTCGGAGGGCTGAGTGATCGCGGAAGAATGCGTTGGACAAGCATCACGCTTTTAGCCGCAGCAGCGATGATTGTGATTTTTCCGCACGTTCCGCCTCGATGGATTTTTCCGGTGTTGGCGATTTACGGATTTTTTTTCATGGCGAGTTATCCAATGGTCGAAGCAGCCGTGATGGAGTCGGTGCATGATTCAGTGCGCGGCCGGGTTTTCGGTTTGTTCATAACCTTTGGCGGGCTGATTGGAAATCTTTCGCATTGGGCGGTGGGAAGCTGGGTGAAAAATATGGGAGCCAATGCAAATTCTTCCCGTGAATATTTTTGGATTTTTGGTCTGCTGGCCGGGTTCATCGTGTTGTCACTCGTCGGCTTGCCCTGTTTGCAGCGCATCCGCCAAAAAGAAATTCTGGAAAACATCTCCGCATCGAAACCAGTTTTGACGGAGCCGACCCTTTAATGAACCTGCCCAATTATTTTTTAGCGGACCTGCCGGATTCTAAGGTCGTCACATCACTGGTGTTGGTGGAGGCCTGCCAAACGCTCAAGCGCAATCGGGAGCGTTACCTTCAGAATCGTTCCACGCAAAGTTTGATTCGTGTTATTTCGACGGTCGCGAAAAGCTGGCTCGATTCGGATGATCCTTTCCGTAAATACGCCCTGGAATTTGGCCCGGCCCGCACCGGATTTTCGCGCCCCACGTTGGAAGCGGGTCTGGATTCATTTTTTAAGCAAATTACTCCAGAGACTTTGCAGGCGCTTTTGATGCAGGACCTGGGCGATCCGCAACGACTTGATTCTCTTTGCGCAAATGTGCATGAGCAAAAATTAAATCGCGCGTCGTCGGTGCGTTCTCCTGAATTGCTGGCGCACATCACCGGCGGTGTTTTGCCCAACCCGACAATCACGAGCATGATTCTGGGTTTGCTCGCTCGCTCAGCGCAATTTGTGAAATGCGCCAGAGGAACTTCGTTTCTTCCCCGGATATTTGCGCACTCAATTTACGAGGCAGAACCGAAACTTGGAGCGTGTATGGAAATCGCGGAATGGAAAGGAGGCACCGAACCGCTGGAAAACGCGCTCTTCGCCGAAGCGGATTTGGTGACCGCCACTGGCAGTGACGAAACGCTCAAAAACATTTGCAGTCGAATACCCTTCGGCACCCGATTTCTCGGTTACGGGCAGCGCGTCAGTTTCGGTTATGTGACACAGGAAATTTTGTCAGGAATGAATCCGCAAAAAGTAGTGAGGAATGCCGCGCGCGATGTGACGGCGTGGGACCAGTTGGGTTGTCTTTCGCCCCACGTTTTCTTCGTGGAAGGCGCGGGAAAAATTTCGGCAGAACAATTTGCCGAAATGCTCGCGGGCGAATTGGAGAGAATGGAACAAACGGAACCGCGCGGAAAATTGAGCGTGGAGAAATCAGCCGACATCGCTTTTCGCAGGTCGTTTTATGAGGTTCGTTCCGGTAGTTCACCGGACACGAAATTGTGGCAAAGTGCCGATTCGACAGCGTGGACAGTAATTTTTGAAAAAGATCCGCGCTTTCAGTTGTCTTGTTTGAACCGCTTCATTTACGTCAAGGAAGTGGCCGATTTGACGCAAGCGTTGCAAGGGACGGACGCGGTTCGCGGAAAAATTTCGACGGTAGGAATTGCGGCAACGGAAGACAAAACGCAAATGCTGGCCAATCAACTAGCACAATGGGGCGTGACCCGAATTTGCCCACTTGGACAAATGCAAACACCTTCGCTCCTTTGGCGGCACGATGGACGTCCCAGCCTGGAAGATCTGGTGACGTGGACGGATTGGGAAATGTAACCACGAATAAACACAAATCGACACGAAGCAAAATCTAGAAGATGAACTCATTCGTGTTTATTCGTGTTCATTAGTGGTTGAAAAAAATTCATGAAAATGGAATTACGCAAAACGTTTCAATTTGAAGCGGCGCATTTGTTGCCGCATTTGCCGGAAACGCACAAGTGCCGACGATTGCATGGGCACAGTTTTAAAGTGGAAATTGTCGTGGGTGGCGAATGTGATCCGAAGCTCGGCTGGTTGATGGACTACGCAGAAATTTCTGCTGCTTTCAAACCGCTCTGGGAACAGCTTGATCATTTTTATCTGAACGA
>JBDSYB010000245.1:0-5846 GCA_039925885.1 Verrucomicrobiota bacterium | reverse complement strand
ATGTCTGGAAGCCGAAGGAGGAATATATCCTGACCCATGTGTGGCGTCGCATCCACACGGTTCTTGGATGGGCCTTGATCCCTATCGCCCTCGCGGCGTGGACAGGAATGCTTTCGCGTTGAACCATTGCTGGATTCGACAAAGAGCAAGCATCGCCTTCATCTAAACCACTTCATCAATCGCCTCGGCCAGGACGGACAGACCTTCGCGCAACGCTTCTTCGGTGATCGTCAACGGCGGGGCAATCTTCACCGTTTGCCCCCACGCTCCCACAGGCGAGAAAAATAAAAGTCCTTTATGAAAACATTTCTCAATGATGGCGTGCGCCAGATCGTGATTCGGTTCTTTCACTCCCGGTTTCAATATCTGCAATCCACCGACCAGCCCCGTAGCGCTGACGTAGCCGATGACGTCGAGGTGTTTGCTTTTTATTTCTTGCAGACCGGCGAGAAGGATGGGGCCGAGGCGCGCGGCGTTCTCGGTGAGTTTGTCGTTTTTAATTTTGCGCAAACTGGCGAGCGCGGCGGCGACACACACGGGATTGCCGGTGTGGGTGCTGGTCATCGAGCCGGGCGGAAATTGGTCCATGATGTCGGCGCGGCCAATCACGGCGGAAAGCGGCAGTGAACTGCTGATGCCTTTGCCGCAGCAAATAATATCGGGCGTGACGCCGTAATGTTCGAACGCCCAGAATTTTCCGGTGCGACCAAACCCGGCCTGCACTTCGTCGAAAATTAAAACGATTTCATGCGCGTCGCACCAGGCGCGAAGTTTTTGCACGTATTCGACTGGCGCGAAATCCGGCCCGACGCCTTGATAACTTTCCATCATCACGCCTGCGATGTTTTCGGGCTGAAGATTTTTACTGGCGATGTGATTGAGCAACGCGTCGAAGCTCGTGTCCGTTTGCCAAAAGCCGTCGGGGAAAGGCGCGTTGATGATCGCGGGATCTTCATTGACGATCCAATTCTTTTGGCCCGCCATGCCGCCGGCTTGTTGCGAGCCGAGAGTGCGTCCGTGAAATCCACGCTCGAATCCGACGATGCCGATCTTCTTTTTTCCGCCGGTTTTAATTCCCCACGAACGGGCGAGTTTGATAGCGCATTCGGTCGCTTCGGAACCGGTGGTGAGGAGAAAAACCTTCTCCAGATTTTTCGGTGCAAGGTTGATGAGAGTCTCGGCAAGCTCAGCGCGTTCTTCGCTCGGGAAAACGTAATTGTGCAGCAAACCGCTGTTCACTTGTTCGATGATGGCTTTCTTAATTTCCGGCGCGCCATGTCCGGCATTCGTCACGAGCACGCCCGAACTCCAGTCGAGCCAGCGATTGCCGTATTTGTCGTAAACAGAAAAATCTTCCGCGCGATCCCAGACAATCGGCGGCTGGCCGCGCATGGAGATGGGTTCAAATTTGCGAAGTTTTTCTAAAGTTACGATGGAATCGGGATGCGGCAAAGGGGTCGCGATGCGGCGAAATTTAGTCGCAACGTGCGGAACATTTTGCGGAATAATGCTGAATTCTTTGCCCATAATAATTCAATGTTGAGGCGGAAAATAAACCGGAGCCAAGCGACAATGAAAGAGATTTGATGGGTCAAGACGCGGCCACGAGGGAGAGATGACTGAAATTTGGGAGTTATTAATTTTTGACAGAACTGAATTACGCGCGCAGCATCGGACACATCCTTGTGAATCCGAATTTACCGAAACCGGGTTAGAAATTAGATTCCTCGGAAACTAAAGGGAAAATAAAGATGAGCATGATCAAAGAGTTCAAAGAGTTCGCGATGCGCGGCAATGTGGTGGACCTCGCAGTGGGCGTGATTATTGGAGTGGCGTTTGGAAAAGTCGTCACTTCCCTCGTCAACGATGTCATCATGCCGCCAATTGGCAAAGCGATGGGTGGGGCCGATTTCAAAGACCTTTTTATCAACCTTGATCCCGGCAAAGTGAATAAAGCTGGGACGGCGGTCAGGAGTTTGGTAGAGGCAAAAGAAGTGGGTGCCGCAGTCATTGCTTACGGGGCATTTTTGAACACGGTGATTGATTTTATAGTTGTGGCGTTTTGCATTTTTCTAGTGGTCAAAGCGATGAACCACATGAAGAAAAAACCAGTTCCGGTTGTGCTGGAGCCGACAAACCAGGAAAAGCTTTTAACGGAAATTAGGGATGCCCTCCGTTCGCGTAACGTTTAAGTTTGAAGCGCGCATCAGCGGCATTTTTATTTATGAATCTTCCTCGAATTTTTGCGGCTTTGATCCTTTGCTCCGTTGTGCCGTCTCTGCACGCTGCTTTCCACACGTGGAAGGTGAACGAGATTTACTCGAATGCCGACGGATCCGTGCAGTTTATTGAAATGAAGGAAAGCCAAGGTGCTAATAATCAAGATGCGCTTCCCGGACATTCCATCACCTGCACCGGCCCTTTGGGGACAACGACGTTTAACTTCCCTTCAAACCTGTCCTCTTCAACCACCTCCAATAAATTTTTTATCATTGGGACTTCCAATTTAGTTTCGATTCCGGGCGGTTTAACGCCGGATTATGTGTTCACCAACTCAGGTCCATTTCTGTCGTTAAACAGTGGCTCTATCAACTTCGCCAGTGGGTTTGACGTGGTGACTTACACGAATTTACCTTCCGATGGTTCCGGCGCGATGATTCGCTCTGGTGGACTAATTGCCGTGACCACAAACTCCCCCGCAAATTTCGGTGGAGGTTCCAATTCGATTGTGCCGCTGCGCTTCCTTTCCAACGCGCGAGATGGAAGTAATTTAATCGTCACATTTGCCACGGCGACAGGAACCAACGGCGCCGCCGGCCCGAACTACGCGCTTCAAACCACCAGTGCTCTTGGCGGCACAAATTGGATCACGCTGACGAATCTGTCCGGCAACGGTTCAGTACGAACAATTACGAATTCCATCAGCGCAAGTTCCAATCAATTCTTTCGACTGCGTGTTCCGTAAACTTCCACTCGCCGAGCGGCCTGAGATTCCTTATCTTCGCCCGCTCTTATGACAACGAGTTCGCAGATTCGACAAAGTTTTTTAGATTTTTTCAAATCGAAGCAACACACCATTGTGCCGTCTTCGTCGCTCATGCCGGATTCGCCGAATCTGCTCTTCACGAACGCGGGCATGAATCAGTTCGTCCCGATTTTCCTTGGGCAAACGAAATGTCCTTACAACCCGCCGCGCGCTGCTGACACGCAGAAATGCATTCGCGCCGGTGGCAAACACAACGACCTCGACGACGTGGGCCTCGACACGTATCACCACACATTTTTCGAGATGCTCGGCAACTGGAGTTTTGGAAATTATTTCAAAAAAGAAGCGATTGAATGGGCGTGGGAATTGGTGGTTGGGGTTTGGAAATTTCCGCCGAGCCGCATTTACGCAACCGTCTATTCACCCGATAAATCGCTGGGCGACCCGAGCGAATTCGATCAGGAAGCTTACGATTTTTGGGCAGAGAAATTTATTTCAGTCGGACTTGATCCCGCCATCCACATCGTCAACGGCAACAAGAAAGATAATTTCTGGATGATGGGTGAAACCGGCCCGTGCGGTCCCTGCTCGGAATTGCACGTCGATCTCACGCCGAACGGCGACACCAAAGGTTCGCTCGTCAACCAAGGCGACGCGCGCTGCATCGAAATCTGGAATCTGGTTTTCATCCAGTTCAACGCGCAACCGGGGAGCGCGCCCGCCTCGGGCGTAGTTTCCCGCGCCCTCGCGGGAAACTCCGAAGGCGCTGCCATGTCCAACGCACCCGAGCAAATCGCGAGGGCGCGATCTGCAACGCCCGAGGCGGGCGTGGTCCCCGTCGAGTTTGTTCCGCTCTCCCAAAAGCATGTCGATACCGGAATGGGCTTCGAACGCGTGACGAGCATCATTCAAGGAACGAAAAACTTTTCTAATTTCGCCAACGCCAAAATTTCCAATTACGAGACCGACATCTTCCGCCCGATTTTCGACAAGCTCGAAAAAATGAGCGGCAAGAAATATGGTTCGACCTTGCCAGAAGGGAGCGCGGGTCTTCAGCCCGCTTCATCGTCTATTGGAAGTTCGACATCGGAAGGCGAATCAACGCGAAGCGGCCTGAAGAGCCGCGCTCCTTCCGACGAACAAATCCAACTCGACATCGCGTTTCGCGTCATTGCCGACCACATCCGCACGTTGAGTTTTGCGATTGCCGATGGCATTCAACCCGGCAACAACGACCGCAATTACGTCTTGCGCCGCATCCTGCGCCGCGCCGTTCGCTACGGACGCACGCTCGGTTTTCACGAACCCTTTTTCTACAAACTCGTGGACGTCCTCGCCGATACGATGGGCGATGTCTTTCCAGAAATCCGCGCGCGCCGAAATCACGTTGAAGAAGTGATTCAGCGCGAGGAAGAGGCGTTTAATAAAACGTTGGATCGTGGCATCGAACTATTCAACGACGCGGTCGCAAAATTGATGGGGAGCGCGCCCGCCCCGGGCGCAGCCAACCGCGCCCTCGCGGTTGGCTCTGCGGCGTCGCAAAACCAAGGCGCAAAATATTCCAAAAGACGCCTCCCGCATTTTGAGCGTCCGTGGGGCAAATACATGGTGACATTTTCGACGCGCCAGAAGCGTCAACTAACCCCCGCCGAGCGTGACATTGTTTTGCAAAGTGTCCTCTACGCAAATGAACATCGGCAGTATCAACTTTTCGCCGCGTGCCTAATGCCTGACCACGTTCACATTCTTTTTGAACCGCAAATCAAAGAGCAGGACAAAGAAGGCAAGCCAGTCTTTTGGTCTCTCGGAGAAATCATGCACGGAATCAAATCCACCACAGCACATCGCATCAATAAAGTAGCGAAGGTGAAAGGAGTTCACGTTTGGGAAGAAGAATCGTTTGATCGATTGATGCGCGGCGATTCTGATTTGGAAGAAAAGTTTCATTACATCTGCCGCAATCCCTGGGATAGCGGGGTTGTTTCCCTAACGGAGAATTACCGCTGGCTTTGGACTCCTGATGCTCCGGTTTCAGGTGACGCTCCCGAAGTTTCCCGCGAGGGCGCGGGAAACAGCGCCCGAGGCGGGCGCGCTCCCCATATTTCTGGTGAATTCGCATTCAAACTTTACGACACCTACGGCTTCCCACTTGATCTCACCGAGTTGATGGCGCGCGAACGCGGAGTGACTGTGGACAAAGAAGGTTTTGAAAAATTGATGGAAGAACAGCGCGCCCGCGCTCGCGCCGCGCAGAAAAAAGAAGTCATCTCGCTTTCAGAAATTGAAAGCACCACGCCCACGAAATTCGTCGGCTTCGAAACTTTAGAAACGCCCGCGAAAGTTCTTGAAGTCGTTTCGCTCAAGGACAAGACCGCCGTCATTCTCGACACGTCGTCCGCGTATGCCGAAATGGGCGGGCAAGTCGGCGACACCGGAGAGTTGTCCGGCAACGGCCAACTCTGGCGCGTCACGAACACGCAAAAGAGCGGCAACGCGTGGCTGCATTTCGTGAGCAGTAGTAGTGGCACGGGCTTCCAGCCCGTGAGTTCTGCAGCACAAGAAACACACGGGCTGGAAGCCCGTGCCACTACCTTACCAGCGCCGACTGACGAAACGCCCGTGCTACCCATCGTCGGAGATACCGTGATGCTCACTGTGGACGCGCCGCGCCGCAACGCGATTCAGCGACATCACACCGTCACGCATTTGCTACATTGGGCGTTGCACGAAGTCGTGAGCAAAGAGGCGTCGCAAAAAGGTTCGTTGGTCGCGCCGGAAAAGTTGACGTTCGATTTCAACAGCGCGCCGCTCACGCCCGAACAACTCAGCGACATCGAAAAACTCGTCAACGAACGCATCC
>JBDSYB010000244.1:0-9650 GCA_039925885.1 Verrucomicrobiota bacterium | reverse complement strand
CGCTCATCCTGAATCTCGACGGCACGAAAATGAGCAAGCGCGATCAAGGCGCGTCGCTGAAATTTTACACCGACGAAGGATACGTGCCCGAAGCCGTCGTGAATTATTTATGTCTGCTCGGCTGGTCGCCTAAAGAGAACCGCGAGAAAATGCCGCTCGCCGACATCATCGCGCTCTTCGACCTCCCACAAATTCTCCGGCACAACGCGCGGTTCGATCTGGAAAAATTGCACTGGCTCGACGGCGAATACATTCGCGAATTGCCGCCCGAACGTTTTCGCGAACTTGGCCTGCAAGCGTTGCGTAGCGCAAATTTTCCTTTGGATAAATTCTCCGCCGACTACGTAAACGCCGCCCTCGACACCTGTCGCGGCAAAGTGAAAAAGTTTTCCGAACTCGGTCCGTATGCCGGATTTTATTTCGCCGACGAAATAAAAATCTCTCCCGAAGCCGCCGCCAAAGATTTCACTGCCGAAAACAAACCGCGCCTGCAAAAACTCCGCGACGCCTTTGCGAAAGCCGACCCATTCAACGCCGCAACCCTCGAAGTCGCCTTGAAATCCACCGCCACCGAACTCGGCGTAAAAACCGGCGTGCTCATTCATCCGACGCGACTCGCTGTCACTGGAAACTCCAATGGCCCGAGCCTGTATCATTTGCTGGAAGTGTTGGGAAAAGAAAAGGTGTTGGAACGGATTGAGAACGCGTTTGTCCAGGTCAGCTAAGAATTTGACTTCCTCTCATCGCCATATTACCAAAGCCTATGTTCACGGCAAAGCAACTCAGAGAACGAATCGAGCAAAAACCTTTCCGGCCATTGCGAATTCGTATGTCGAACGGCGAAAGCTACGACATCCCGCACCACGATGCCGCGTGGGTGCTGCGCGATTCGGTCGAAATCGGACTTGATCCCGATACAGAAGGTTTTGTCGCCTACACTCGCCGCTGCGCCATCCTTCATATTGCGAGCATCGAAGATATTCTTCCTACGTCCAAACCGGCGTGAAAAACGGCGTGCTCATTCGCCCGACCCGCCTCGCCTGCACCGGAAATCCGAACGGCCCGAGCCTGTATCATTTGCTTGAAGTGTTGGGGAAAGAGATGGTGATGCAACGGATTGAGCAGATGATTGAATCATTTTTTGCGGAGAATTAAATAATGATACGCTCAAATGGCAGCCACTTTTTCCAATCTCTGCAATGAGTTCTTAAATGTCGTCACGGATACATACGTTTTCTATCTCGACGCCTTTAAGGGGTTAGAGATGGTGCGAACGGACGTGGAAGACCGTCAAGAAGCCGACCAATTCTCAGACGATAATAGCGATGTTCCCTATTTAAAGCAGTATGAGGAGCCGGTAGAGCTTCACAAGCTAGTTCAGACTAATCTTGGAGCCTTCAAGAAGAGAAACGCAGAAGATGGTCGGAATTATGAAATGCTTGGCAACCTTTGCTTGGTAGCTATCTATTCTTGGTGGGAAGACAGTTTTCGAGAGAAATTCGCGACGTATCTTGGAAAAACTAAAAACGAAATTAAATTTCCTATCATGGGAGACATTCGCTTGCTCCGCATAGCAATTATTCACAACACTGGGGTTGCCACCGAAGACTGCGAAAGATGCGAACTGTTAAAATGGTTCAAGCGAGGTGACCGCATAGTTCTTACCTTCGAGAATTTCGAGAGAATTATTTTGGAAATAAAAATAATGCTCGAAACATTTTATATGCAATCGATGATTGTTGGAGAAGAATAATTAGCCCGAAGAATTCATTGCGGCTTTTTCGCAATCTTTGTCTAGTCTTTGTAATTGTTTTTAATCCTTAAAAAATGCGATTGATCGAAACCATCAAAAGAGTCCGCGATCACGCCTTCGGGTATCTTCTTTTTATAGGATTTGTGATTCTTGCCGTGTGGCTTGTTGATTTGAGCAAAACGGGGATGAGTTCATTTCGTTGGAAGGAGTTTTCATCAGCGGAAGGTAATTTCAAAATGAAGTTTCCACAAGAACCTGAAAGAAAAATAGTCTCAGGCCGAATGGACGACCCTCGTTTTCAAGAGGTGACATTTTTTACGGCTATGAGTGGGAAAACAGTTTTTATGGCAGGATTTGCCGATGACTTTAATGACACCGTCCGTGATTTCAGTATTTCTCAACGCCTTGATGCAGCTGTTGAGGGAGCTGTCATAAACACGCAGGGAGTTATGAAGTCGATTTCTGAGAAAAATATTCTCCTGAAAGGATATTCAGGTCGTGAAATTGACTTGGCAGGGAGCGGTGGTGATGGCCGCATGAGAATTTACCTTGTCGGAAATCGCAGATTTATCCTTGGCGTAATGGGGGAAAACATTAGATTTAACAAGACGACAAGCAAATTCTTGGATTCTTTTGAACTTCTCACAAAATAGGTGGGCGCTTTCGGCTTTGCTGGAAGTGTTGGGAAAAGAGAAGACTGGTGAGGATTGAAAAGGCGCTAACAAGCATTTTGAGATCAAATTGCCTAAATAATAAATCTTCAATAGCCTCAAAGCATGACCTTAACAGAATTTATCCCCAATTTTATTGAGTATTCAAAAAGCGAAGGATTTGGCTTTTATCTTCCCACAGATCAGTTCAGCGGCTTCCCAAAAGCATCAGGGAAAAGCCAGATGCTTCTTGCTGCTGCAACTGCCGCCGCATTTACGACGGTTTTTGGTAGTGGGGTGATGGCGGGAGCGATTGGGGGAGCACTTGTTGGGACTAATATTGGACACTCGAATAGAATCTCGAAAGATGAGCTTGTCGCAGATTTGCAAAAGATGAAGGAGTATTGTGACTTAATCTGTATAAAATCGAATACCGGCGGAACGAACGTCCGGATAATGATTGACGCTGATGGTGTGTCCGGCGAGACGCTTGTAGGCCGATGCGCTATGATTCACGAGCGGGGATTGGATTTCCGTAAATATACCATGACACTTTTCAAGTCGTGGATATTTGGAGGCTCTCGCCTCCCCACAATCATAGAAGTTGTAATGATTTTTTCGACGCACAAACTGGCCAGAGATTTTCTTCAAAACTACGCCGACAAGTGTAAACATTCAAAGAAAGGCGTGATGGCTTATCCTTGGATTGTAGATTTGGAGGATCACGAAATAACCAGGAAGACTCTGAACGTTCCTTTTCTTACGAAGAAATACGCCGAGATGCTCAAAGCTGGCTTTTTTAGGAGAGTATGATCACGCGGAGTTTAACCCGTTCCTCGTCGTTGTTAGTTTCACCTCTGAACGCCTGAATCCGCTTCCTTCCTGAAGGTCGGATGCGGAGAACCAATATCCTCGAAAATCGAAGGCCGTGGGGCGATGGGGCGATAGGCAACCAGAAGTGTGGATTATTTCGCAGGCTCGTTCGCTGCCGGGGTCTGCTCCTTTTCCGAAGTCTCGATATTTTCCAGCACTTTCTTTTTTGTCCCGGCGTACATTTCGCTGGTGATGGCGGCGAGTTGTGCGCGTGCTTCTTTGTAATTGCCCAAGTGCCAGTTCATACGCGCCAGGTGAATCCGCACTCCGTCACGCTCGACGTCGTCCCGGGCGATCTTTAAGACATCCGTCCAGGCGGCCAGCCCTTCTTTGTAACGCGGCGGTTTCGTTCCGTAAAAACTTTGCGCGTAATCCGTGGCCAGCACAAAATCGGTGGGCGCGAGTTTCATGGCCTTGCGATAGAGGTCGAGCGCTTTGTCGAAAACCTGCGTCTCATCGATTGCGTAATATTCCATCGCATCCTTCCGAAACAAATAAACGGTCGTCGCAAAATTTTGATAATAGACCGGCTCATTGGAATTTAACTCAATCGCTTTGGCGTAATATTCAAAGGCCTTTTTGACCGGGCTGGCGTGTCCGTAATGATTGGCGAGGTTGTTCCACGCTGCGGGATTTGTGGGATCCAGTTCTCGCGCTTTTTCCCAATGCTGCACGCCCTCGTTTTCTTCGCGAAGTTCGTTGAGGAAACTTCCGAAAGCCAGATGGGTGGGGTGTTTGGGATGCTGTTGCAAGAAAGCTTCGTAACGTTTTTTAATGGCGTCAAAACGTTGAGCGATACGCAAATTGAGCGTGGCTGACGGAGTATTGGTGCTGGCTCTCTCTTCTTGAATCCACTTGTCCACTTCGGCATGAGCGGCGTCATCGTCGGCCAGAAGTTTTGCGTAAGCTTTTTCCGTCGGGTCGTTGGGATCCGGCGCGCTGACGGGCGCATTGGTTTTTTCGACAGTGTTGCTGGGAGCGGCAGAAAGGTTGCCGACGAGCAGTGCGGTCAAAAGGCTGGCGAAAACTTTTATCACGGCGCGAAGATAATGCACCAGCGGAAGGTCGTCGAGAGCAGCTTGAAGAAAGCGATTTGGAAAAAAATTCGTTGAATAGCATTGAAATGGCGGAGTAATTCGATTTTATGGAACGAGTTTTTCACGAAGCAATGACGCCAGCGTGTTTGATCTGAATGTGAAGATTATGAGAAAAAACCGAATCGCACTGTCTGCCCTCGCTTTTGCCTGCGCGTTGACTTTTTTCATGGGTGCATCCCTGCGTGCCACGGAACAAACGAATGCTCTGGAAGCCACGCCCGCCCAATTAAAAAAATTGAGCCTGGAAGATTTGATGAATCTGGAAGTGACGTCGGTTTCTCGCCGGGCGGAACCTTACAGCCTTGCTCCCGCTGCGATTCAAATTATCACGCAGGAAGACATTCGTCGTTCGGGCGTGTCGAGTTTGCCGGAAGCCTTGCGCCTGGCCAATAATTTACAAGTCGCGCAAGTCGATGCACGCGGTTACGGCATCACCGCGCGGGGTTTCAACGGCACCACCGCCAACAAGATGCTCGTCATGATCGATGGCCGCACAGTTTACACACCGCTTTTCTCCGGCGTGTTCTGGGATGCTCAGGATTATTTGCTCGAAGATATTGATCGCATCGAAGTCATCAGCGGACCGGGCGCAACACTTTACGGCGCGAACGCGGTCAACGGCATCATCAGCATCGTGACGAAAGATGCCAGGAATACCCAGGGAACTTTACTCACGGCGGGCGGCGGCACGGAGTTGCGAGCTTTTGCCGGGTTGCGTTACGGCGGAATGATTTCGAGCAATGTTTTTTACCGCATTTATGGAAACTACTTTAATCGCGACAGCACCGCATTCGCCAATGGTGCGGATGGATTGGACGATTGGTGGAAAGCGCAAGGCGGCTTCCGTCTCGATTGGGAAGCATCGGCGAACGACCTCATCACCTTTCAAGGGGATCTTTATCACGGAAATGAAACCCAAATCGCAGGCGACGATGGGAAAATCAACGGCGGCAACGTTCTCAGTCGTTGGACGCACACCATTTCGGAGGATTCCGACTTCAGCCTCCAACTTTATCACGACCGCACCTATCGCGATTTCCCCGGCACTTATGGCGATAATCTCGATACCTACGACCTGGATTTTCAACATCACTTTCGCATCGGCGAACGAAACAATTTTATCTGGGGCGCAGGCTATCGTTACACACATAACTTCGTCGAAAAATCCGCCCTTCTCGCGTTCCTCCCCGCCAAACTCGACCGCCATCTTTTCAGCGCATTTTTGCAGGATGAAATCAAGTTGCGCGACAATCTCACGCTGACCCTTGGCACCAAAGTCGAGCACAACGATTACACCGGCTTCGAAGTGCAACCGAGCGGACGCATTGGCTGGAGCCCGGCCACCAATCACACAATTTGGGCGGCCATTTCTCGCGCCGTGCGCACCCCGTCGCGAGTGGACAAGCATCTTTACTTGCCGGCTGCTGCGCCCCACGTGGTGATCAATGGCGGGCCAGATTTTGTTTCCGAAACAGTCATCGCATACGAATTAGGCTATCGCGTTCAACCTGTTCAAAAAGTTTCCGTCTCCATTGCCACTTTTTTTAATCAATACGACGATGTTCGTGGCGTCACGCCCGCGCCTTTTGCGCAAGTTGACAATTTGTCGGAGGGCGAAACCTACGGAGTGGAATTGGATGTTTCCTATCAAATTCTCGAATGGTGGCGATTGCGCGCGGGCTACACTTTTCTCCAAGAACACATCCGCGTCCAACCCGGCAAAATCGAGGTTAACGGCGGGCAGGGCGAAATTCCTGATCCGCAAAACCAAGTGTTTCTTTCCTCCTACATGTCGCTCCCCGGCAATTTGGAATTGGATGGGCGTCTGCGTTTCATTGATCGCCTCGCGGTCTATTCGGCTGGCAAAGCTGGAACCGTCCCGTCGTATGTTTCACTTGATCTTCGGCTCGGTTGGAATCCAACGAAGAACCTGGAATTTTCCATCGTCGGCCAAAATCTTTTGGATAGCCAACATCCCGAATTTGGTTTTCCCACAGCAACGCGCCATGAAATCGAACGCAGCGTTTTCGGAAAGGTGACATGGCGTTTCTAACCTCACGAAGCCAAAAATTAGTCGCCTCATTTTTCTTGCTGGTGTGTCTGGCGGGAGCTTCGACCTATTCGCTTCAAGCTCAGCCCGCTCCACCGGAATACAAAATCAAGGCGGCGTTTATTTATTATTTTGTGCAATATGTGGAATGGCCCACCAATACTTTTGCCGATGAAAAAAGCCCCTTCATTATTGGCATTCTGGGTTCCAACCCGTTTGGCTCTGCACTGGAGGAAACGGTGGCGGGTGAAATGGTTGGAAAGCGCAAATTGGTGGTGCGCATGTGCCGCAACTTGTCTGAAGCGCAGCAATGTCATTTATTGTTTATCAGCAATTCCGAGGCGTCGAATTTGCAGTCGGTTTTGGACGGTTTGAAGGGGCACAGTGTTTTAACGGTGAGCGATATGGAGCAATTTGCGCGGCGCGGAGGAATGATTCGCTTGCTGCCCAAAGACAATAAAATCCGCTTTCTGATTAACGTCGAAGTCGTGTCTGAAGCCAAGCTGACGATCAGCGCAAAACTTTTGCAACTGGCGGAAGTCGTTGGCACAGAAAAGCAATGAAGCTGCGCAATCTGCCTATCAAGCGCAAACTGATGTTCGTCATCATGTTGACGAGCACGGCAGTTTTGATCCTGACCTCGTTTTCCCTCATCGCTTACGAGTTGCTGGCTTTTCGTCGCAGTCTGGTGCAGAACACTTTAGCAATTGCGCAAATTATTGCGGGCATCAGTGGTCCGGCATTGCGCTTTAATGACGCGGGCTTCGCTACGGAAATTCTTTCCACCTTGCGCGCCGAACCGGTCATCGGGCAGGCCTGTCTTTATCAGGGGAAAAAGATTTTCGCGCGTTTTTCAAGCGATAAATCCAAACCCCGCTTTCCTCTCGAGCCGGGGCGCGCGGGCTATTTTTTTGAGGGAACAAAGTTGATCGTTTTTCATCCCGTAAAGGACAAACTGGGACAGGTGGGCATGTTGTATTTGAGAACAGATCCCGCGCCAGTTTTTGACCGGCTCCAACTTTATGCGGGCATCGTTTTCCTGGTCATGGCTAGTTCGATTGTCCTCGCCTTGATTCTTTCCAACTGGCTGCAAAAGCGCATTTCCGCGCCCATTCTTGAACTGGCAGAAACAGCAAAAGCAGTTTCCATCAAAAAAGATTATCTGGTTCGCGCGCGAAAATTCGACTCCGACGAACTGGGTTTGCTGACAGACGCCTTCAACCACATGCTCACGCAAATCCACGAGCGCGATCTGGCTCTGACGGAAAGTGAGGCGCGCGCCAGGGCCGTCCTCAACTCCGCGATCAGCGGCGTTGTGGTTATGGATGCCAGCGGAAAAATCACGGATTGGAACATTCAAGCGGAACGACTCTTTGGCTGGACGCGTCACGAAGCAATCGGGCGCAATCTGGCTGAAACCATCATTCCGCTCCGCTACAGAGAGGCGCATCAACGTGGTCTCGATCGCTTTTTCAAGACGGGTGAAGGACCCGCTCTCGGGCGTCTTCTTGACCTCAATGCGTTGCGCCGGGACGGCACAGAATTTCCGGTGGAATTGTCGATCAGCCCCATAAAGACTGGCACCGTCACCACTTTTTGCGGTTTTCTGACGGACGTTACCCAACGCAAAGAAGCTGCCGAAGCATTGTCTTTGCTGGCCGCTATTGTCGAATCGTCTGACGACGCAATTGTTGGCAAGAATTTACAAGGCATTATTGTCAGTTGGAACGCCGGAGCAGAACGTATGTTCGGCTACACCGCACCTGAGTCGGTCGGACGCGAAAGCACCTTTGTGATTCCGTCCGACAGATGGGAAGTGGAGGCCGCAATTCTGAAGGAGGTTCAGCGAGGTTACATCCAGCATTTTGAAACCGTGCGACTGCACAAAGATGGAAGCAAATTGCATGTGTCGCTCACCATGTCGCCCATCAAAAATGCGGAAGGCCGAATCATAGGCGCTTCGGCCAGTTCACGGGACATCTCTCCGCGCATTAAGGCCGAGGAGGAAATTCGGAATTTGAATACCGAATTGGAGGAGCGGGTGATTCAGCGCACCGCTGAGTTGGCCCACACCAACAAGGAACTCGAAGCTTTCACCTATTCAGTATCCCATGATTTGCGCGCGCCTCTGCGGCACATCGACGCCTTCGCCCAGATGCTCGAAGAAGAACTCAAAAGCGAAACTTCGGCCGAGGGACACCGCTATCTCCAGCGCATCCGGCATGGCGTGCAAACCATGGGAAGGCTCGTGGACGATTTGTTGAATCTTTCGCGGGTTGGGCGGATGGAAATCGTCCAGCAAACGGTTCCCCTCAACGACATCGTGACGAATGTTTTGCAGGAATTACAACCGGAGTATGAAGGACGCAATCTGGAATGGATTATCGGCGAACTGCCTGCCGCCGAATGTGACCCCGGATTGATTTTGCAGGTCTTCATAAATCTCATTTCCAACTCCGTCAAATACACGCGACCCATCGCCAAAGCAGTGATTGAAATTGGCGCTAAAACCGACGCCGACGACACCATCATTTTTGTGCGCGACAACGGGGTTGGCTTCAACATGAAATTTGCCGATAAATTATTTGGCGCTTTTCAGCGGTTACATCGCGCCGAGGAATTTGAAGGAACAGGAGTTGGCCTTGCGACAGTGCAGCGCATTATTCATCTGCACATGGGGCGAATCTGGGTCGAAGCCGAGCTTGGCAAGGGAGCAACATTTTATTTTACTTTGCGCGGAATTCAACGACCATGAGGCTTCTTAACCATGAACACAGCCATTGAAATTTTACTCGTTGAGGATAATCCGGACGATTTGGAACTGGCTCTTTTCGCCCTGAAAAAAAATAATTTTGCTAATACGATTCAGGTGGCGCGCGATGGTGAAGAAGCTCTGGATTTTCTTTTTTGCCGCGGCGTTCACTCCACGCGCAGTTTCGAAACGCCTCCCAGAGTTGTTTTGCTCGACTTGAAGTTGCCCAAAATAGATGGCCTGGAAGTTTTGCGCGCTATCAAAAACGATCACCGCACGAAGTCCGTACCGATCGTGGTCATGACTTCCTCCAAGCAACAGCGCGACATGATAGAGGGTTATCAACTGGGCGTGAACAGCTACATTCAAAAGCCCATTGATTTTGCGGAGTTCCGCGAAATCATCAAACAACTCGGTTATTACTGGCTGGTCATTAATCAACCGCCGCCCGCCGAGGCATTCAAATAGTCGGTTT
>JBDSYB010000243.1:0-5405 GCA_039925885.1 Verrucomicrobiota bacterium | reverse complement strand
ATGGAAAAAAACTTTGGGAACACGAATGGAAAACTCAATACGACGTCAACGCCGCCGACCCGATCGTCGCGAGCAACAAAGTTTTTATTTCGGCGGGCTACAATCACGGCTGCGCCCTGCTGGAAATCAAAGGCGGCAAAGCGACCGTTCTTTGGGAAAACAAGAATCTTAAAAATCACATCAACAGCAGCATTTTACTCGGCGGATTTTTGTATGGATTCGATGGCAATGCGGGGCCAAAGGCAGATTTCAAGTGCATCGACTTTGAAACGGGCAAAGTAAAATGGTCGGAGGCAAAACTGGGCGCGGGAGCGTTGATAGCGGCGGACGAAAAGCTGATTGTCATCACCGACAAAGGGGAATTGATAATCATGGAACCCAGTGGCGACGCGTTCAAACCGATTTCCCGCGCGCAAGTTCTGGGCGGCAGAAATTGGACGACTCCCGTGTTGTCCAACGGGAAAATTTATTGCCGCAATGCCAAAGGCGATCTGGTTTGTCTGGATGTGCAGGCGAAGAATTGAGCGTGACGCGCTCTATTTCTTTTCCCAATGGCCGAACCGATCAGTGGGAATTTTTACCGATTCCGGATAGACGAGATAAACCGTGTTGTGCGATTTGCTCCACGCTTTGCTCACATTTTCCCGCTTGTAAATGTGCCGCACTTTTTGACCTTTCTCCAAATTCGTCGCCGGATCGTTAATCACAACATCCCCACTTTCCGTAAAACCAATCACGGTCACGACATGACCGCTGCCGGTGTCTTTGCGGCCTGCTTCAAGCAAATGAAATGGCGCGGAAATGATCACGGGAATTCCCGCGGCAATCCAATCTTCCAATTCTGAAATATCCGTGAAACGTGAGATGTACGCCCGCATCCCCGAAAAACTTCCCGCGAACGCCGTGTTGAATGGCCAGTTACCCGTCCCGAAATTTTTGTCAAAAACATTTTTGGCAACCTCCGGCACGTCCAGATTCATCTCCGTTCGATGCAAAATTTTTGACCACCGCATCAGAACCATCGAAAGCGACGTTGGGCTGCACCAGCCTTGTTCCTCGGGATAGGAATTTTGGGAGCGTTCAGGCGTCTCGATAATTTTTCCCCACGATTTTTTGTTGGTGGCAATTGGCGTCTGTTCCATTTTGCTATTCAAAAACGAGAGGCCGAGGAACTTCAGCTTGGGCGTAATAGATTTTTCCGAATGTCCCAGTGTGATCCGAACCTGTGCGTTTTCACAAAGTTTTGTCAGGACCAATGTGTCGGTGCCAACTTTCCCATCGACATCTTTTTGATGCTCGACACTCTCGCGCGGAAATTGCACCGGGTCCGCCGACCAAAGTCCCATCGTGTAAAATCTCGTGGGTTGACCTGAATAAATTCCACGCACCTCGATTTTTAAAAAAGTTCCGCTGGGCGCTTCGGCATTCCACGAAACGACCAATTCATCCCATTGGATAGGCGTTGTAATTTCTGGCGAAGTAAGTGTCAACGCGCCGTTGGTTTCGTTGCTCGTGAAGCCGGAAAAATCCGTGAGGCTGATGAAATGGCTCGGATTTTTTGCGGGCGAATTCGTGATTGGATTCGCGTGGGGAATTCCGGTGAAAATCGTTACTGCCATCGAGAAAATTGCGAGGTGTTTAAACATGAACGCAAACAAATTAACATCGACGCGAGGCGGTGAAAATGATTATCACAGACTGAATTTATGAAACTTTATCGCCTGAATCGTCTCTTCAACGCCAAGTCCAATCGCTGTTTCGATGTCGCCGTTGACCACGGATTTTTTAACGAACGCGGATTTTTGCAGGGAATCGAAAACCTGGAAAAATCCATTCGCACACTCGTCGAAGCCGCGCCAGATGCCATTCAACTCACCGTCGGCCAGGCGCATTATTTGCAATCGCTGCCGGGCAGATTAAAACCATCACTCGTCCTCCGCACGGATGTCGCGAACGTTTACGGAAACCAACTTCCGCGCACTTTGTTCAGTCGCATGATTGAACAACCGGTTGAACAAGCATTGCGTCTCGATGCCACTTGCGTCGTCGTGAATTTGTTCCGCATTCCCGAACAACCCGAAGTCACAGATCAATGCATTCAAAACATTTTGAAAATTAAACCGGAATGCGACCGCATCGGAATGCCGCTGATGATTGAGCCGCTCGTTTTTCAATCGAACCAAAAAGCCGGCGGCTACATGGTCGATGGCGATCTGGAAAAAATTCTTCCGCTCGTGCGCCAGGCCGTCGAACTCGGAGCGGACATCATCAAAGCCGACCCGACCGATGACGTGGGCGTTTATCACAAAGTCGTGGAAATCGCCGGACGCATTCCCGTGCTCGTGCGCGGCGGCGGCAAAGCGCCCGACAAAGAAATTCTGGAACGCACGGAAAATCTAATCAAACAAGGCGCGGCGGGAATTGTTTACGGACGAAACATCATTCAACATAGCGATCCAGCGGGAATGACGCGCGCCTTGATGTCGATTGTTCACGACGGCGCGAATGCGAAGGACGCGGCGAAATTTATTAAAAGTTGAAAATCTTTAAGGTCACAAATTGTGACCTTAAAACGATTATGAATTCGCAAGAAAGCACCAGAGCCGAGGTTTTGAATCTTTTGGAGTGCGCGCCAAAACTGGACGACTTTGATTTGGTTCCTGCGACAAGTTTACAAATTCGAGACTTTGAACTTGAGACTTCGATCAAGCTGCCTACAGAGATTCGCGAGTTGATGGATTTGTGCAACGGCGCGCTCGTTAAGCCGGGCGGAATTTGCAGCCTGAGTGAAATGGTATCCGCATATTCTTACTTTCCGAAATGGATGGGGAAGGGCTGGCTTCCAGTTGCCACAGATGGATGCGGTGATTATTACGTTTTGGACACAAGAGAAATAATTCAAACGTCATCCACCCATCCGATCTATTTCGTGGATCAGATCGATTATGACCGAGGAAACTACATTGTCGCATCGGGCTTATGGGAATTTCTAAGATTTTTGTTAGAAGACGAGATTCTTTCCAACGAAAACCCCATTGATCCGTCGACTGCCGAATGGGACGATAGTTTGAAAACGTGGACTAACACAAACAGCAAGGTTTATTGGCCTTTTAACAAAAATAAAGTTCTGGAATTTGATCCCGACTTGGCATTTTACAAAGGCAAAGTTCCGTTTGCGTGGGATTTAGACTGATTTCAAGCGTGAGCGCAATTTTATGATGCAACTCAAAGTTTCCTTACCCGAACCGCTCAGAGAATTTGTCGCTGAACAAGCTGCGAAATCTGGCAAGGGCACGGCTGAAGCCTATGTCACATCGCTCGTGCGTGAAGCGCGTCGCCGTGAAGTTTTGAAGGAAGTTGAAGCTAAATTGATTGAAGGACTGGAAAGTGGAGAATCCATTCCAGTGACGAAGGAATATTGGGCAGAAATTCGCAACAGAGTTCGTGCGGTTTCAACTCGGAAAAAGGGATGAAGATTTGGCATGGCGCGAGGAGCGAATCCAACCTCAATCTCTTTGTTTAAAATTTATGAATCAAAAAATGCGATTAGGGATTATTGGCGGCGGTTTGATGGGACGCGAAGCGGCGAGCGCGTTTGGACGCTGGTTTGTGCTGGAGGATTTTCCGGTGCAAGTCGAACTCGTGGCCGTTTGCGATTTGCAGGAAAAACTTCTCGATTGGTTTAAAAAAGTTCCGACCGTGAAATTGTTGACCAAAGATCACAACGAACTTTTGAAATCGCCGGATGTGGATGTCGTTTATGTGGCGGTGCCGCACAATTTGCATGAGAAACTTTATCTCGACGTGATGAATTCCGGGAAAGATTTGCTGGCGGAAAAACCGTTTGGAATCGATTTGGCTGCGGCGAAAACGATTCGTGATGCTGCAAAAAAATCGGGCCGCTTCGTTCGGTGCAGTTCTGAGTTTCCATTCATGCCCGGGGCACAACGCGCCTTTCAAATCGCGCAGTCCGGCAAGCTTGGGAAACTTTTGGAAGTCCATTCGTGCTTCTGGCACGCGAGCGATCTCGACCCAACAAAGGCAATTAACTGGAAACGTCAAAATAAATTCTGCGGTGAAATTGGCGTGATGGGTGATCTCGGAATGCACGTTGTTCATGTTCCTTTTCGACTCGGTTGGAAACCGAAACGCGTTTTTGCGCAGTTGCAGAAAATTTACACGGAACGTCCGGACGGCAAAGGCGGCGTTGCGGCGTGCGATACTTGGGACAACGCACTTTTGCATTGCGACATTGATGTTGCCGATCAGAAAGATATTCCGATGCGCCTGGAAATGAAGCGCATGGCCCCCGGCGAAACGAACACCTGGTGGATCGAGATTCTCGGCACCGACGGCGGAGTGCGTTACAGCACGAAAGAACCGAAAACCGTTTGGACATTTCAGCGCGGCAAAGAGCAGATTTGGCAACGCACTGACCTCGGTCATCAAATGGCTTTCCCGACGATCACGGGTGGAATTTTCGAGGCCGGTTTTCCAGATTGTTTTCTACAAATGTGGGCGGCGTATGCGGCAGAACGCGCAGGCGCTTTGGGAAATCGCATGGGTTGCGTCACGCCGGATGAAGCCGTGGCCAGCCATGAACTTTTCGCCGCCGCACTGGAATCGCACAAAAATAAAACGGTAGTTTCTTTGTAGGTTTTACGATTCAGAAACGGAGCGTTTGCTGCCTTACCTCAGCTTGAATTTACCGTTTTCGCCGAAACGAAAGGCAGGTTGATGCCCGGGATTTTCATGCGAGGTTTCATCTGAAGGAAAACAAAAAATATGAAAGAAAGCACGAAAGACCAAATCAAAGGCAAGGCGGCGGAAATCAAAGGCGGAATGAAAAAAGCGGTTGGCAAGGCGATGAATCGTCCCGACGTTGCAGATGAAGGCCGAGGGGAACAACTCAAGGGCAAAGTGCAGAAAAAAGTCGGGCAGGTCGAAAAAGTTTTTGGGAGCTAAGTCGATCACCATTTCCAGCGCGCGGTGGGTCTGTTGACTTGGTGCACGATGCGCTGGGTGGGATTTTCCGGTTCGTAAAACGAATAAGAAAACGGTCGCTGCGAATAAATCCCGCTGATGAGTCTGCGCAACCGATGGTGTAACAAAATCGCAGGGCGCGCTATTTTTAAGAAACCCGGAGCGGTTTCAAGATGGCGCGTCCATTCGCGTTCTGCCCGGTCACCCAGGCTCAAGTTCGCCCCCGTCAACGCGAAAACAGACGTAAATTTCTGTAACACACCCATCGAAATTTTCGCCTGCAACGCGCGGGACATCCATTCGCCATCTCCAATAATTTTGTATTGGTCGTTGAAGAAGAGGCCATGCTCGTCGATTAATTTTCGACGAAAAAAGGTGGCGCAAGTCAACGTGGATAGAGGACAAGTGCGAGTGTGCCATTC
>JBDSYB010000242.1:0-10217 GCA_039925885.1 Verrucomicrobiota bacterium | reverse complement strand
TCGGACTCGGCGTTGTCGCGGTGGACGATTTGATTTACGCGGAGAGTTATCCCCCGCCCGATTCCAAAACTCGGGTGAAGCGCACCGAACGGCAGTGTGGCGGATTGACCGGGATTGCTTTGATTGCCGCTTCGCGACTCGGCGCAAGATGTGCTTACGCCGGAGTTTTGGATAAAGATGAATCTTCTCTTTTCGTTCTTCAGCATCTGAAAAACGAGGGCATCAATCTGAAATATCTCCGGCAACGCGAAGGCGCGCGTCCGGTTCATTCTTACATCGTGGTCGTTTCGGACAAAGGCACGCGCAATATTTTTTGCGACGCGACGGGCGCGGTCGGCGCGGATGACCACTGGCCACCGGAAAAAGTCATTCGTTCCGCGCGCGTTCTATTCGTCGATCACTTTGGCATTCCCGGCATGATTCGGGCGGCGCGAGTGGCGCGCAAGTTTGGCATTCCGGTCGTCGCGGATTTGGAAAAAAATCTGGGCGGACAATTTTCCACGCTGCTGGAGTTGGTCGATCATCTGATCATTTCACAATCGTTTGCCCAACAACTGACGGGCGAACGGAACGCCGCCCGAGCCGCGCAATCGCTCTGGACATCCGACCGAAAAGTGGTGGCGGTGACTTGCGGCGAAAAAGGCTGTTGGTATTTGAACGGCAGCAGTAAAGCCCGGCATCAACCTGCCTTCAAAGTCAAAGTGGTGGACACGACCGGTTGCGGGGACGTCTTTCACGGCGCTTACGCCGCAGCGCTGGCGCGTGGCAATTATACAGAAGTATGCTTGCGTTTTGCTTCGGCCGCTGCCGCCCTGAAAGCAACTCACCCCGGTGCTCAACACGGGATCCCCAGTTTACAGTCAGTTGAAAAATTTCTTGAGAAAAGTTCATCAATACGCGCGCGATAAGTTTGGCCTAAATATGTCGCCTAGTTTACGCAGGCCGATGCCGCTCACTTCTTTGGCGGTAGTTTGTCGATTTCAATGCGCGCCAGATTTAAAAATTGCGATGATCCAAGCCACCAACGAATTTCACTGAGTGGCAGCTCGGTTGCGGATTTAATTTCGTGCTAGAAAATGTGATTGGTAATTCAGATATTCATCGTTTCCCCTGATAGAACTTGACCGCACTGTGTTTCGTCCGTTCTATTTACGCCTGTTAGGTAAAATTCATGTTTGCGCAACTTAAAAGCCTGTTTTCCAATGATATCGGGATAGACCTCGGGACTGCCAATTCTCTTGTTTACGTTCGTGATCAAGGAATTGTTTTACGCGAACCCTCGGTCGTTGCCATCGAAGCGGGAACGACAAATGTTCTCGCGGTCGGCGACGAAGCCAAGCGCATGCTCGGTCGCACTCCAGGAAATATCGTAGCCATTCGGCCGATGAAAGACGGCGTGATCGCCGATTTCGAAATCACCGAGGCGATGCTGCGTCATTTCATTCAAAAAGTGCATCATCGCAAGTTGATTGCGCCGAGAGTCGTCGTGGCGGTTCCGTCGGGAATTACCGAAGTTGAAAAACGGGCGGTCAAGGATTCCGCAACTCATGCTGGCGCGCGCGAAGTTTATTTGATCGAGCAACCGATGGCTTCAGCCATTGGTGTCGGTCTCCCGGTTCACGAACCGGCAGGCAACATGATCGTCGATATTGGCGGGGGCACCTGCGAAATCGCGATTATTTCTCTGGCTGGAATTGTATTCAGCCGGAGTTTGCGCGTGGGCGGAGATGAATTTGACGAAACAATCGTCGCGCACATGAAGCGCGCCTATAACTTAATGATCGGTGAACGCACAGCGGAAGAAATCAAAATACGCATCGGATCTGCCTTCTCGCTGGAGCAAGAATTAACCATGGAAGTCAAAGGTCGCGATCTCAGCGCCGGTCTGCCTAAAACGCTTTCCGTCCGTTCTGAAGAAATTCGCGAAGCTCTGAAAGAACCGCTTTCCAGTATTTTGGAATCGATTCGCATTACACTCGAACGTTGCCCGCCCGAACTTTCCGCCGACCTTGTCGAACGCGGAATCGTCATGGCGGGCGGCGGCGCACTCTTGCGCGGCATAGATCGGCTGGTGTCTGAAGAAACCGGATTGCCGGTTCACATCGCCGACGATCCGCTCAGCGCAGTCGCCGAAGGAACGGGCCGGGTGTTGCAGGAACTGGCCTTTCTCAAGCGCGTCGCTTCTTCCAAAACATAATTCTTCTGGCGTTCACCCAAAAAAATCGCAGCCGCAACTCCTGAGAGTGCGCTGAGTTCAGAAAATGATGAGCGCGCTTCTAAGCGCGGCTACGAGAAAAGAGTCGGGTGAAATGTTGAAAAAACCGCACTACATCGCATTGGCCTCCGTGGCTTTGGTCGCGCTGATTATTTTTAATCTGCCGGGCGAAACGATGTCGCGTTTCAAGCTCGCGATCAGCGGGCTTTTTTTGCCGTTGTTTGGCCTTGCCGGAACTTCTCAACAACTTCTGCAAAAGACGCGCAATACCATTTTGCCGCGCAGTATTTTAAGCAAAGAAAACGAAAAACTGCGCCACGAAAATGAACAACTCAAAATTCAATTCTCGCAAACTGTGGAATTGCAGCGGGAAAATTCTCAACTCCGCCAATCATTGAACTGGCAAAAACAGTCGGCGTGGAAATTGAAACTGGCGCGAGTGGTCGGGCGCGACCCGGCCAACTGGTGGCGGACGATTCAAATCGACCTCGGCGCAAACCAGGGAGTTCGCGCCAACCTCCCCGTGCTGACCTCAGAAGGATTGGTGGGACGCATTGCTGTTTCGGGATCAAACCGGTCGCGGGTGTTATTGCTGGGCGACCCAAACTTGCGGGTCGGCGCGCTCGTTCAGGACAAAGAGGTGCGCGAAAACGGAATCATCATGTCAGGTTCCGGACCGCTCGACTACAACCTCGTTGACTTGCAATATTTTTCCCGCAACACCGCCATCAAGCCCGGGCAGAACGTTGTCACCAGCGGCGACGGCGGTATTTTTCCCAAAGGAATTTTGATCGGGCAGATCGTGGACACACGCAATGATCACATTGGATTATCCATTGAAGCGCGCGTCAAACTGGCTGCAAATCTAAACACACTGGAAGAAGTTTGGGTGATGTGGCCGCAGGAATCAGATACCCGGATGCAAAAGACGGATTCCAAAAAAAGATGAACGCGCTCCACACCATTATCATTTTGCTGGCGGCATTTTTGGCGGTTTTCTTTCAGTCGTCCTTCGGATTTTTTGGACATTTTTTCGGCGCGCAGATTGATTTGCTGCCAGTGCTGGTGGTTTACGCAAGCCTGACAACGAGCCTGATTTCGGTCGCGCTGGTTGCTCTGGCCGGAGGATTATTATTCGATTCCATTTCGGCCAATCCTCTTGGCGTCTCTGCATTCCCGCTCTTCATCATCGGTTTTGCAATCCACCGTTTTCACGGACTTTTGTTACGCGAGCATCGGCACGCGCAATTTGTTTTAGGAGTGATTGCCAGTGTTTTGGCGCCCTTGTTCACGCTTTTAATTTTATTGAGTGGGCAACACAACCCGCTGATCGGTTGGGGAACTTTTTGGCAATTTATTTTTATGGGCGCATCCGGTGGAGTGCTGACTCCAATTTGTTTTTGGATTTTGGATCGGGTGACGGGAGCGTTGAGTTATAAACCAGTGGCGCAAACGACTTTCCGCCCCGATCGGCAGATCAAACGCGGGAGGGGACGAGGATGAAAAGAGAACGGCGACGCGCGTGCTGATTTTTGACCAACTAAAAAGGGAAGACCCAAAGCTCCGCATGGTTTCGTTCGGCGTTTTGGCTGGCTTGGCGGTTTTGCTTTCGGGCCTTTGGTGGGTGCAAATTGTTTCCACGAATCGCTATGAGGAAAATTTGAAGAATCAGTCCTTTCGCTCAGTGCGTGTCCCTGCCCTCCGGGGAAAAATCGTGGATCGAAACAATCAAAGTCTGGCGGAGAACCGCCCGCGTTTTGATGTGAATATTTATCTCGAAGATCTGCGTCCACAATTTTCGCGGGAATTTTCCAACGCGGCCCGCGCGTTCACCAATCGTTTTCCCGGTTTAAAAATCAGAGGCACAAATCTCAATGAGGTAAATCGAGACGCTCGCTATCGCGTCGCCAGCAATATTACATTCCAAATTACGAGCAAGCTGCAACAGCCGACCATTTTAGATAAGGCGCGTTTCACCACCCATTATCAGCGGCAGCCCTACATTCCGTTTCCCATTTTGCAAGACCTCAACCAAAAGCAGCGCGCCATTTTCGCGGAAAATTTTACCGGGGTGATGGGCGTTGAAATGGAAATCCAACCAATGCGGATTTATCCGAACGGCACCTCGGCGTCGCATTTGCTCGGCTACATTCAACGCCATGATGAACCGGCTTCGGACGAGGAGATTGCCTGTAAATATTATTTGCCGGATTTCATTGGACGGACTGGCGTCGAAGCGAGCTTTGACAACGCGCTGCGGGGCAATGCAGGAGTCAAATCTCTCCTCGTCAATAATGCGGGCTACCGTCAACGCGAAGAAATTTTGAATCCAACCGAACCGGGAAAAAATTTAGCGCTCACAATTGATCTTGGGATTCAGCGTGCCGCCGAAAAAGCGCTCGCCGGGGCGATGGTTAAAGTCCGTGGCGCGGCCATTGTAATGGATGTGAGAAACGGGGACATTCTAGCGATGGCTTCTGCGCCCTCGTTCGACCCGAATGTTTTTCCCACCGGCGTCTCTACTGTGGAATGGGAGAAGTTGAACGACGAAAATTACAGTCATATTTTCAATCGCGCCACCTATGGCGAATACGCGCCCGGATCTGTTTTGAAAATTCTTACCGCGATTGCTTGTTTTGAAAACAATGTCATGACCGCTTCAGAAACGATCAACAACCCGGGCTATTTTTATGAGCCGGACGTGTTGGGCGAGCGGAAAATCTTAGACAGGGCGCCGCCCGGGGAATACAATTTTCAACGCGCCTTTATTAAATCAAGCAACACCTACTTCGTGCATTTTGGATTGAAGGCAGGTTTGCGGAAACTCGTAGAGGTGGGAGAACGCTTTCATTTGGGCGAGAGCACGGGGATTTTGCCCGGGGAAGAACGCCCCGGCGACTATCCGCACTCGGATAATTTACGGGCCTGGACAACAGGCCGGGTGGCGAACCTTTGCATCGGCCAGGAAATTACGGTCACTCCCTTACAGATTGCTGTGATGACTTCCGCGATTGCCAACGGCGGAAAACTTTTTTGGCCGCGAATCGTAAAAAATCTTCAAACTCCGGGTGTCGAGATTGAGACGGAAAAAAATTCTTTCCAACCCGGAATCCTTCGTGCCGACTTGCATTTGAATCCCAAACACGTCGGGATCATTCATCAGGCTATGTTGGCGGACGTGGAAAACCCGGAAGGATCGGGCACAGCCGCCGCAGTAAGCGGGTTTCGCGTGGCGGGAAAAACCGGGACGGCGCAAGTGATGAAAGGAAGGGTGGTCATTGATCATATCACATGGTTCGTTTCCTTCGCGCCTTTTGAAAAACCGCGCTATGCCGTCGTTGTCATGGTGCAATCGGGCACATCAGGTGGTGGAACGTGCGCGCCGGTCGCGCGGAAAATTTACGAAGCGATTTTGAAAATTGAAAAGACCAAATCTGCTTCGTCAGCAACGGTCGCGAACCGAGATTAAATGTACGAAGCGAAATTAAACGAACGCAAATCGTTCCTCGATTGGCCGTTGGTCCTGGCATTGCTGGGGCTGATGTTCTTTGGGACAGCGTTTATTTATAGCGCATCGTTCGCCAATGAATCGGCCCGCACGCTCTCGTGGTTCAAACAACTCTACGTCAAACAAATTATCTGGTATCAAATTGGAATTGGTTTCGTGGTCGCGCTTTGTTTTTTTGATTATCGAACACTGTCCCGCTGGTCGATCATCGGCTATTGGGCGACAATTTTATTTTTAATTCTCGTTCTGTTCATCGGCACAGGCGGGGTAAGCTGGGGTGCGAGGCGCTGGATAAATCTGGGGTTCTTTCAATTTCAACCCTCCGAGTTCGCCAAGATCGCATTCATTTTTATGCTCGCGAATTTCCTGAGCCGTCCCGTGGAAGAACTTCGATCCCACAAACTTTTTTTCAAAGCGCTCGGCATGATCGCCCTGCCCTTCATTTTAATTTTGAAAGAACCCGATCTCGGTTCGGCCCTGGTATTTTTTCCGGTTGGTTTGTCGATGATGTTTGTGGCTGGCGTGCCGGTAAAGTATCTGGCGAAGTTCTTCGGCGGTGTGGGCTTGGTCATTATTTTGATCGTGGTGGATGTCTTGTTTGTGCCGGTTGATTCGCGCTGGCAGATTATCAAGCTCGAACCCTACCAGCGCCACCGTTTGATGACTTATTTCGGGAAAGACTTCGCGGCAAAAGACGCCACGCCAACCGAGCGCAAACAAGCAAAGCTTCTGCAAGGCGCGAGATCCTACAACGTGGAGCAGTCGCTTATTTCAGTCGGTTCAGGAGGACTGACTGGAAAAGGCTGGCGACAGGGGACGCAATATTCCCTCGGATTTTTGCCACGGGCGGTGGCACACAACGACTTCATTTTCTCTGTCATTGCCGAGGAGGAAGGTTTCGTTGGCAGCGTCTTTGTTTTGACGCTTTACACAGTCGTCCTGTTTAGCGGGATAAAAATTGCCAGCCAGGCGCGCGATCGCCTTGGAAAAACTCTGGCGGTTGGTGTGGTGGCTCTTCTTTTCAGCCACATATTCATCAACATCGGCATGAACATTCGGTTGATGCCAGTGACGGGTATTCCATTGCCGCTGCTTAGTTACGGCGGGTCATCAGTGCTTTGCTCGTTGATCGCCATTGGTATTCTCCAAAACGTCCACATGTATCGAAGGTCATACTAATATGAATGATAAAAATTTTTCGCGTCGCCGTCGGGGGGGGATGCGTTTTCGTCCGTCGGGTGGGTTGAATTCAAATCAAAAACCGGACCGCGCGGCCAATGAAGCGCGCGCTGATGTCCTCGGTGAAAAATCGGGAGGCAACGATCCGATTTACGACAAAGCCCGCTACGAACAGGAAATTGAACGCGCCGAAAATGTGGCCGCTGGTCTGCCACCGCCAGAAGTCATCGGCCACGAAGCGAAGCTCGAACCGACGCCGGAATTAGTCGTGAAAGCGGTTCCGACCAGTGAAGTTTCTTATGAGCCAGTAAAAATTGCCGAACCGCCTCCGCAAGGAATTGTGGATAGCATTCGAGTCGCGGCCGCCAAGGTCATAAAAAAAGTTCAGCAATTGATTCGGCCCGTGAAACGGACCAACAAAGAAGTGATCATTAACGCCGAGTCTTTAGAAACCCGGGTGGGTGTTCTCGAAGAAGGAAAACTGGAAGAATTCACGATCGAGCGCACGACCGAAGAGCGTTTGGTCGGTAGTATTTTCAAAGGCAAAGTGCGGAATCTCGAAGATGGTTTGAAGGCGGCGTTTGTGGATATTGGTTTTGAGAAAAATGCGTTCCTGCATTATTGGGACATCGTGCCGAGCAGTTTCGACAGCGGCGTTGAACTCGTGGAACGGGCCATCAAAAAACGCGATAAACCGCGCGTCACCCAAAAAGATATTCCCCGGCTTTATCCGCCCGGCAGCGAAATAATTATCCAAGTGACCAAAGGGCCAATCGGAACCAAAGGCCCGCGCGTCACCACGAATCTTGTTTTGCCCGGCCGTTATCTAGTGCTGTTGCCTAACTCAGATCAATGCGGCATTTCGCGGAAAATCGAAAACCAGGAAGAGCGGCAACGCCTGAAAAAAATTCTGCGCGAACTAACGATTCCTGAAGGCATGGGCGTCATTCTGAGAACGGTTGGCGAAGGTCAGCGCGCCGCGTACTTTGTGCGCGACCTCGCGCTCTTGCTCGAAGAATGGAATGGGATTCAGGAGAAAATCAAAAATCAACCTTCCGCGACCTGTGTTTTCCAGGAACCGGATTTGATCGAGCGAACAGTGCGTGACTTTCTCACTGAAGACATTGAGCGCATCGTCGTGGACAGCGTAAAACCGTATGATCGTATGCGGGAGATGATTTCAAAAATTTCGAAACGGTCGGCTGACAAGGTGAAACTTTACACCGAATCGCAGCCGATTTTTGATCGGTTCAGTATTACAAAACAACTCGAGAGCACTTTCTCGCGTCAGGTGCATTTGAAAAGCGGCGGTTACCTGGTCATTGATGAAACTGAAGCTTTGGTGGCCATTGACGTAAATACCGGTCGTCACAAAGGAAGCAAGGACCAGGAATCAACGATCTTCAAAGTCAACGTGGAAGCCGCTGATGAAATCGCGCGGCAACTTCGCCTGCGCAACATGGGTGGTTTGATTGTGCTTGATTTTATCGACATGAAATCGCGGCGTGATCAGCAGGCCGTTTACCAGCGCATCAGAGAAGGGCTGCGCCGCGATAAAGCCAAAACGCACGTTCTTCCACTCTCGCAACTCGGGTTGATGGAAATGACACGACAACGCCATTCCGAAAGTGTGCGCTCGGCGGTCTATGACGATTGTCCATATTGTAAAGGGCGAGGCAAAGTGAAGAGCGCGGTGACGATGAGTGTGGAAATTCAGCGCAAGCTCAGTGAAATTTTGAAGAAGCGCCAGCGGGACGAATCTGATTTTCAACTCCGCGTCGTCGTGCATCCGAGCGTTCTCGAACGCTTACGAGATGAAGACGAAAAAATTATCACAGAGATGGAGAAACGTTATTTTGGAAAATTGCTGTTCCGTCCGGATCCAGCCTTTCACGCGGAACAGTTTAAAATCATCAACGTCGCTACAAACGAAGAGTTGGCCAGCGGAGCCTGAATTCGGAGTGGCACGGAGGTAATTCTCCGATTTAATTCATAAAAAAAGCGACGCTGAAAAGCGCCGTTGATATTTTGCGTTCACCACGTGAACGTAATATCCACGTTCTTAAAGCTCGCGAATTAAAATAAACCACGCGCAATCGTTTTTATCGTCGCCTGCGATGGCCAGTGGATTGTGGCTGGTAATCCGCTCCGTAATTTTTTGGACATGCTTCCCTTCCCCAAAAACATTAATTTCGTACCGCGATCCATCAAGGTGTTTGACTTCGATTTGGCATTGAGGGCTGAGACGAATTTTTTGGAGAGCATGATCCACCAGCACAAGTTCCTTGCGATTGACCTGATAATATTTTTTCCATTTAAACATCCCAAGTTTTTTAGCCAGGGAGGCATCGAGCGGTTTAAGGTTGGGATCCGGTGAGGACTCTCCATTCGAACCCCAGACAAGTTGCACGTCCAATTTGGATTCAGCGGCAGAGATTTTTGCCGCGCCCAGCAAAAGCACCAGAATAAACAAACCCGTTCCAACAAATGGTGTGAATGGAAAGAGCCGATTGGTTTTCATCTTGTAAATGTTTACTTGGAATCAACCACCTTCTCGCGGTCGCGGTCAAACAGATAAACGACCGTCATTTGATCCGCGTCCGAATGATACCTGATCGCCCCCATCTCTTCGCCGGTGCTTTCCATTTCTCCTGGAAGAGAAGTGTTTTGCCCGTTAAACGCCAGTAGCGAAATCATCAACAAAGCACTGGCGGCAGCAAAGCCGCCGATATAGCGTGCGAAACTTGGACGCCACCATCCTTTGGCGGCAACTGGGGCCGCTTGTTTCTCGCTCCCCTCAATCTCTCGTTCAATTTTGCTCCAAAAAAAGTCGTGCGTTTCCGGCAATTTGAAACTTGGTTCATTGCCAATCATGGCTTGCCGCATAAATCGCAGCTCCTGCGCGAGCAATTGCGCCTCGTTGTCGTGGTTGAGCAACGCAGAAATTTCAGCCGCTTCACGACTGGAAACCTCTCCGTCCAGATACGCCTGCAATTTTAATTTTATCTCTTCGTTCATTTTAACTCCTCTCGTTTGTAGCTCGCCAAGAGCGCCCCCATTTTCCGTCGCGCGTAAAACAACCGCGACATTACTGTTCCAATCGAACATTCCATTTTTTTGGCAATTTCCTTGTATTCCAAATCTTCAAACTCATGCAATACCAACACGGTTCGATGCTCCACCGATAGTTGCGCGAGCGCCTTGTCAATTCTCGCTCTCAACTCTCCTCGCTCCAAACCCTCTGTCGGATTCACCTCGACGACAGGCATCTGACGTTCCACGCCGCCGGATTCTTCATTCAACGCCTCAATGGAT
>JBDSYB010000241.1:0-4447 GCA_039925885.1 Verrucomicrobiota bacterium | reverse complement strand
GGTTGAGTCAGGCTGGTTGGCGCAACCCCTCTAAGTGAGCATCGCGAGATGCAATTACCGGAGGCAGGATTCACCAGTTCCTCTGGCGGCTTTCGCGAGTCGCCAGTAACGCGAAAAAGGAACTGAGCGGTTAGAAACGAATTAGAAACCGTTTCGAGCCGAGTCAAGTAACTCAAACTGGTTTCGGGTTTGAGTGAATCGCAGTTACCCAAGAGGTAAATGGTTGCGACTGTGCGTCAGCACGAGGCAGATGACTCTGGCGGTTTTGGAAACAAAATCTGCCAATTGAAAAACGCTGAAAGGCGAAACAAAATGAGCGCTGCACCGGGAAGTATCCGAGCGAAGGCAAAGGCTCGTAAGACTTCCAAAACGCCGGCGATGTTAAAAACGACACCGCTGGCTTGTGAGCAAAAAGCAACCTGAGAGATAAGAGGTCAGACCCGTGGCACTGGGCCAACGCATCGCCAAAAGCGATGGCTGTCCCAGCGTAAAAATGGTCAAGACGCGGAAAGCAAATCACAAACGTGTCTTGTCCCGGTTCGCAAGCCGGCGTCCGCAAACGCCAGCCGAAGCGAGCCTAGAGGCCTCACTCAAAATTCAGCGACTGCAAAGCGCTGGACGGCCCTGCTATGAGGCCGAGAAAACTCCGCTTGCCGTGGAGAATGGCGTCGGGAAACTGGCAGCCAAATAGGCGCCTAATGTCAGTCCGGGAAAGAGAGCATGGCGAACTCCCAAACCCACTTTTGTCCCCGTTTGACCGCAAGGTCAGGCGGGGATATTTGTTTTTAAACTGCTCGGTGAAAGTGTGAGACCTCTGTAAAAAAAGCCGTCATGTTTTCAGGTTTGCTTAAACAATTAATCTCCGCGAAAATTTCTTTGAAAACCGCGATAAATAAAAACTTGCCCAGATTCAGCGGAAAGCCAAACTGCCAAACATCATTAACTGAAGAAAAATTTGTTATGGGAAAAATTTACAACAACATCGTGGAAACTGTCGGGCGCACGCCTCTGGTCAAACTGAATAAAGTCACTGACGGCGTCAACGCCACTATTTTGCTCAAGTGCGAGTTTTTCAATCCGCTCGGCAGCGTCAAGGATCGTATCGGCATGGCGATGATCGAAGCGGCGGAACGCGACGGCACACTTAAAAAAGAAACAATCATCGTTGAACCGACCAGCGGAAATACGGGAATCGCGCTGGCGTTCGTCGCGGCGGCCAAGGGTTACAAATTGATTTTAACCATGCCGGAAACGATGTCCTTGGAGCGGCGGACATTGCTCGCGATGCTCGGCGCAAAACTGGTTTTGACTCCAGGCGCGGAAGGAATGAAAGGGGCCATCGCGCGCGCCGAACAAATCGCCAAAGAAACTCCCAATTCCTGGATTCCCCAACAATTTGAAAATCCCGCCAATGTGGAGATTCATAAAAAAACTACTGCCGAAGAAATCTGGGCTGATACGGATGGCAAAGTGGATATTTTTGTTGCAGCAGTTGGAACCGGCGGAACGATTACGGGTTGCGTAGAGGTCATCAAACCTCGCAAAGCTTCTTTCACAGCGGTTGCCGTTGAACCGAAGGATTCCCCGGTCATTTCCCAAACGCTGGCCGGACAGCCGATCAAGCCTGGTCCGCATAAAATTCAAGGAACCGGCGCGGGCTTTGTTCCCAATAATCTTCACCTCAAAGACAGTCAGGGAAATTTACAAATCACAGAATGTATTCAAGTGAGCAATGACGATTCGTTCGCGATGGCGCGCCGACTCGCGAAAGAAGAGGGCATTCTGGTCGGAATTTCCACGGGAGCCAATGTGGTCGCGGCCATCGAGTTGGCCAAGCGACCGGAAAACAAAGGCAAGATCATCGTGACGGTCGCCTGCTCGACTGGTGAACGTTACCTCAGCACGCCGCTCGCTGCGGAGGCTAAAGCAGAAGTGGGCGGATAGGATCAATCGGAGGAACGTCAGGTTTTGCAATATTTTTGAATTTCAGTGTTGGAAGAAATAGTGGGAGCCAATCGCGCCTCTCATCTTCTGGGGGGAAGACGACTTTAACCGGAACGATGTAGTTGAGAAATGCGCCGGACGTGTCACGAGGCGGCGAATCGCCCGGAGCGCGGACTTTAATCCGCTTCAAATATGGCAAATCATTTGGTGTTCGATCTCGGCAGGTCAAAATCGAGTTGAAGCGGAATAAATTCCGCGCTCCGGTCGCCTCGCGTGTGACTTCTACTGCATCGTTCCGGTTTAATGCACTTGTCTTCTCTCTCTCTACAAATATTTAGTAGGCCTCTGCGGCATCGCTTAGATTCATGCGATGCGTGATGACAAATGTTTTTTTCACCGGCGGAGAGGGATTGCCAGTACGTCGATTCCATAGTTATTTCAAAGCATGAGTGACATTTTAGAATTTTTGAGAGCGCAGCCGGGCCGCGTTTTTTCGGTTAAAGAAATCAGCAAGGAAATTGATGCAGACCGATATGAGCGGGATAAAACCTGGGCCTCGGGGGAGTTAAAAGGGCTGTGCAACAAAAACTTTATTGAGGCGATCAACGGCTGTTACTGGATTCCGCTTCACGATGACAAAAACGCCGCTCGTCTCGAAAAAGAGCGCGAAGAAAGCGAGCGCGAGCGGCTGGAAGCCCTAGGCGACGAAGTTGCGGACAAAGAAAAGTCCGCCCCGGAAAGTTTGTAAGTGAGTTCGCATTAAACTGTAACAATCTTATTCTGGCGAGCGTCCAGTTTTTAATGGCCTCAAAAACAAAAACCATTCTTGTCTCTTCATTTTGTTTAAACGCCATCCTCGCGGCGGCTTGGTTCATGAACCGCACTTCACCTGTCGTGGTCGTCCAAAAAAACGCGGAGACCAACCTCGTTAGCGCGCCCGTGACCAAAAAATCACGGGCGGGGCGCAGTGTGTCCACGATCACAGTCAATCGCGAAACAGCTTTGGATTGGCGGAGTGTTGAGTCCGAAGATTATCGTGCCTACATCGAAAATCTTCGCGCCATCGGGTGCCCGGAAGAGACGGTGCGCGACATAATTATCGCCGACGTCAATAAGCTATACGCGTCCAAGATTGCAGGGCTTTACCCGACGGCCAAAGATTTCAAGTTCTGGCGCGTGCAGGACCGATTGGCGCGGAACGAGGAAAAGGAACGCGAGAAAAAATCGCGCGATTTTCAACAAGAAAAGCGCGAGTTGCTCAGGGAATTACTCGGGATTGATTACGAGGCTGAGATGGCCCGGCTTTCCGGCAAACCGAGCGATGAAGATTTGCGTTATGGTTTCCTCTCGCCGGAGAAACAAGAGCAGGTCAAAGCGTTGCGAGAAAAATATCACGACCTTGAACGCGCCGTTTTCAAAGGCGGCGAATTCACTGCCGAGAGCCGCGCAAAATTTATGGCCTTACGAGCGGAGCGCGAACTGGAAACGGCCACGCTTCTTGGCCCGGAAGATTTCGAGGAATATCAACTGCGCACGTCCCGGACTGCCCGAAACATGCGTGAAAATCTTTCTGGTTTTGAGCCAAGCGAAGAAGAATTTCGCCAGATTTTTCAGGCGCGAAAAACTTTTGATGACCAATTCGCTTTTACTCGCGAGGGTGGCGATGAGGTGGCGCGCGCGGAAAAAAAAGCTGCGGAAGCCAAACTCGACGAACAAATGAAGTCCCTTCTCGGCGACGAACGTTATCACGACTACAAGTTGGCGCAGGATGATCGTTTCAAAGAAAGTTTCGACTTCGCCCAACGCTATAATTTGCCCAAAGAAAAAGCGCAGATGCTTTACGAAGTTCGTCTCGCGGCGGAAAATCAATTGAAAAGGATTCAAAATGATCCAAACCTCTCTCCCGAGTTGCGCGTCGCTTCGATGCAAGCCATCGCCAACGATACCAAAACAACCCTCAGCGTTACGCTCACTCCGGATATCTACAAAAATTACCTGTCGCGCAGCGGGGGGTGGCTGAACAAGATAACAACGAAGGACTCAAATTCCGGGAATGGCAGGAATCGCGGAGACCGGGCAGATCACGGGTCAAATCGGCGCGGCAAATAAACAGTTGCCCATTTGGATTTTAGAACCGCGTTCAATGGAGCATCGGCAACGGATTAGGTTTTTGGATCAGTTGCGCGTCGAGGTCCAAATAAAAATCCAATCGTCGCTCCGTCTCGGCTTCGTCAATTTCCCGCGCCATCAACAAATACGTCGCGTAATGATTTCCTTCGGACTCGACGAGACTCGCGTAAAATATTGCGAGTTCGGCGTCAATCGTTGGCAGGGCATTCGCCAGCATTTGGAATTTCTCGCAACTGCGCCCCTCGATCAGCGAGAAGACCACCAGATGATCAATCGCCTGCACCCGTTGCCCTTTGCGAATCGCGCGCATCATTGCCGTGATCCACGGGCTGGGATGCGGTTGCCCAAACGGAATCCCGCGCCGCTTCAACAA
>JBDSYB010000240.1:0-9752 GCA_039925885.1 Verrucomicrobiota bacterium | reverse complement strand
AACCCGAATTCCGAAGTTGAAGTTGAGCGTGGTGGGGAGCGCACGCCGCTGGCGTGCGGTTTTCGGCGGCTCGCCGAAAACCTCGTTCCACAAATTTTCTGGACCGGGGAAATGGGACAAAAAATGTAGGACGAAGATTTGGGCGGGGCCGCCCAAATCAGCACGCGGGCCGCGTGCGCTCCCTATTCCTACTTCGGAGTTCGGGTTTAAATTTTTCATTGCGTCTCCGTGCCTTTGCGCCTTTGCGTTAATTCGATAATTCCTTGTCGGATTCCGCCAACCTGCGGCGATACACTTCTGAAATGAGCGATACCGACCTGGAATTGTTGCAATGCTACACGCGAAATAATTCGCAAGACTCCTTCGCCACGCTGGTCAATCGCCATTTGAATTTGGTTTTCTCAGCGGCGATGCGGCAGGTGCGCTTGCCGCAATTGGCTGAGGAAGTTGCGCAATCCGTTTTTGCCGATCTCGCGCAGAGCGCAACGAAACTCAAACCCGACACCATTCTCACCGCGTGGCTTTACGAAGTGACGCGCCGCACCGCGATTGATGTCGTGCGCCGCGAATCCCGCCGACAACTCCGCGAAAAAGTCGCCCATGAACTCACGACTATGAATGCCACCGCCGACGATTGGACAGAGATCGAACCGTTTCTCGACGAAGCCATGCACGCGCTCGACGCCACTGACCGCGCCGCCGTTCTGCTCCGTTATTTTGAGAACAAAACTTTACGCGAAGTCGGCGAAACTCTCGGCACGTCCGATGACGCCGCGCAAAAACGCGTCAGCCGCGCTGTGGAAAAATTGCGAGAATTTTTCACCAAACGCGGCGTCACCATCGGCGCGAGCGGACTCGTCGTCGTTATTTCTGCCAATGCCGTCCAAGCTGCGCCCGTTGGATTGGCTGTTGCCATTTCCACCGCCACCCTCGCCGGAACAACTTTTCTCGCTACCGCAACCATCACCAAAGCCATTGCCCTGACCACACTCCAAAAAACTTTGATCACCGCCACGATTATCGCCGCCGTCGGGGCGGGGGTTTACGAAGCCCGCCAAGTTGCCCAACTGCGCGAACAAAACCGGACGCTCCAGCAACAGCAAGCGCCGCTTGCCGAACAAATTCAGCAATTGCAACGTGAACGCGACGATGCAACGAAGGGGCTGGCTGGATTGCTCGCGGAGAATGCGCGGTTTAGATCGAATCCAAATCAAAACGAGTTTTTGAAGTTGCGTGGAGATGTTGGTGTTCTTCAACAAAAAGCAACTGAACTTAGCCGACTGAAACAAGATGAGAGGCTGACTTTTACCACGGAAGATGTTTTCAAAGTGCATCAAATGCACTCTTCGGATGCGATGGGGAAAATTATCGAAGCAGTAAAGAAGTTTTCTAAAATTCACAGTGGGGAATACCCGCGCGATTTTGATGAGCTTAAGGCTTCGGTTGAAATCTCACCAACCAACCTTGCTGGTAGTCTTGGTTTTAGTGATTTTGTTTTCCTTGCTCCGGGCACTGTCGATTTTGAAGGGACTCCGCTGATTCTGCGAAATCGCAATCCCATCATAAACCCGCGAGGCGAATCAATATGGGTTTATGGATTGATAGATACGAATGGCAACCCGTCGATGCATATAATGGCAGCGCAATACGGGAATTGAACTAAATCGCCTTCGCCGCGATGTCGCGGCGGAATTGCGCGCCATCAAATCCTTTCCACTCACCTCAAAAAGCGCCAGAGGACGGGCGCACTCCAAGACGCTTCGCGAAGATCGAGAGCCAATGGGAAAACGCGCCAGCGTCTTGGAGTGCGGCGGCCCTCCGCCGCTTTCGCCCAGCGACAACGCCTAACGTCGCCGCTCAATTGGCGAAAAATTAGCGCTTCTTCCGTAATTCCGCCCGGCGCGTTTTGCCGCTGATTGTCTTGGGCAGTTCTTTTACGAATTCAATTTCGCGCGGGTATTTGTAGGGCGCGGCGGCTTGTCGGCAATGATGTTGAAGTTCGTGAATCAATTCTTCACTCGCCTTCGCAGCCGGTTGGAACTTCGCGGCGACAGCATCATCACAACACGCCGGGCTTTCTCACCTTTTCAAAGCCGACATGATGATCGAAGTAAAGATAGTTTCGCCTCTCGCCGTGAACCGGTTTGTCCGGCAATTGCTTTTGCCAGATAATGAACGTTTGCGGAACGGCAACTTTGTCCAAATCCACCAGGCTGTAAACTTCCGCTGGAGAACGTTCCTGTGCGATGCGCGAAATGCGGGACGGTCTCGATTCTTCCGTTTCGTAAAGCCCCGGCGAACCGGGTGGATAACCAAACGGATTGAACGAAAGTTTCGGTTTGCCAGAATCGTCTTTGAAATAATTTGTCGAAGTTATGCCGTAACAAATGCGCCCGGAAAAATTCGCGTCGCTCGTGATGTAGCCGCGCGAACCGGGACAGAAAAAAACGGGTGCCTTGCGAAGTTGCGCGTCGGGTTTGGGCAGGTGCATATATTCCGCGAGATAATAAACCAACTGGCTGCGGTATTTCGTTGTGACACCGTCTTCGAGATAATCGGTGCGCTGCCCCATGAAAAGGCCGTTCGTCGCGCTTTCTCCCGGCGGCAAATAATCGTTGTTGTCATCCGCCCAGATTTGGAAGGCGAGGCCGATCTGTTTCAAATTGGAAGTGCAATTCGTTTTTTGTGCTTTCTTTTTTGCGTTCGATAACGCGGGCAAAAGCAGTGCGGCTAAAATGGCAATGATCGCGATGACGACGAGCAATTCGATCAGCGTAAACCCGCAGGTTTTGGAAAAACTCCGTCCACTCCGGACAACGTGCGGTACCATGTGGATTTTTATAGATGCGCCCCGCAACGTAATCAATCGTTAAAACTTTGTCGGATTTTCGCCCGGTCGGTTATTTAATGGTGAAATGCAGCCCATGACCGACGCTCAATTGCTTCGCGAATATGCCGAACATGGCAAAAATGCCGCCTTCGCGGAAATCGTCACTCGACACACCAACCTCGTCTATTCCGCCGCGCTGCGTCAGGTGTTATCGCCGGATGAGGCCGCTGAAGTGGCGCAGCGCGTTTTCATTGGATTGGCGCAGGGCGCTCAAAAATTGTCACTTCACTTCGCCGAACATGCTTCCCTGGCCGGCTGGCTTTCTCGCAGCGCGCGCAACATCTCACTCAACCTCCGGCGCGACGATTTTCGCCGACATTCCCGTGAAAGGCAGGCCATGGAAAATTTCGAAACAATTTCTGAAAATGCGCCGGATTGGGAGCAACTGCATCCAGTGCTCGATGAAGCCATGTCCGAGTTAAACGAACCGGATTACGACGCGCTGGTCCTGCGCTTTTTTCAAAATCGTGATTTGCGCACCGTCGGCATTGCGCTCGGCGTGAGCGATGACACCGCGCAAAAGCGAGTGACCCGCGCTCTCGAAAAATTGCGCGAGAATTTGTCGCGACGCGGCATCAAGGGTCCCGCCGCCGCGCTGACAATTGTTCTTTCCGCCAACGCAGTTCAAGCCGCGCCGATTGGATTGGCCGCAACCATTTCCACCGCCGCCATTCTTGGCGGAACAACCATTGCCACCACTACAACTGCAACCATCACCAAAACCATTGTCATGACCACACTGCAAAAAACTTTAATCACCGCCACACTCGTCACCGCCGTCGGAACGGGAATTTACGAAGCGCGTCAAGCCACGCAATTGCGCGAACAAAACCAAACGCTTCAGCAACAGCAAGCGCCATTGGCCAAACAAATCAGCGAATTGCAAGGGCCGCTGGAACAAATCAGGCAATTGCGAGAAGATCGAGACGAAGCCACGAACCGGCTGGCCTCGTTAACCAACGAGATTGCAAAAGTCACAAGGGATAGCAGCGAACTGCTGAAATTGCGGGGAGAGGTTGGTTTGCTTCGCAGACAAAACCAAATACTGGCACAAGCAAACGACAAACCTGAAAACACCGGAACAGTTCAACATCTCGATAAAGGGTTCGGCGCTTTGGGTGAATATCTGCCTGTTGAAAATGTTTCGGACGCTGGCAACGGCACAGCCGAAGCATTATTGCAGACATTTGTTTGGGCTATCCGTGAAGGCAAGGTGGATCGGCTTCAGCAACTTGCCACACCGTTCGGTGGTCAGATAAAGCCCGGCGATGTGGTCGGCGAAATCTCGGAAACCGAAGCGGCAATCTTCAAAATGATGCAGAGTACATTTACCAATGCCGCAGGCTTTCGCTTGAGTTCAAAAACAAGCGATGACGGTCAACGATATGATGTGCGACTGGATTCGGAGGCACGTAATGGAAACGAAACCAATGAGTTCCTGAAAAACTTCAACCTATCATTCGTGTTAGAACATAAAGCTGAAGGGTGGAGCTTTGAAGATCCCTCAAAAAACTCGGGTTCAAAATAATTTTGTTTTTTGAATCGTTTAACATTTCCCAACGCTCGCTTTTTGCGGATTTCAAAAATGGTATCAGTCACGCGGTCGCTGAACAGGAAAGTTGATCGTGTCCCGATTTGGATCCGCACGAATCGGCGTTAGCGTTGCACGAAACGATTTCAGTTTCCCGAAAAGCGCCAGAGGACTGGCGCAGTCCAAGACGCTTCGCGAAGATCGAGAGCCTACGGAAAACGCGCCAGCGTCTTGGAGTGCGGCGGCCCTCCGCCGCTTTCTGCCCAGCGATAACGGCAAACCTACGGCATCGCCTTCGCCGATGTAGCGGCAGGGCATCCTGCCTGCCGTAGAGCCGTGGCTTCCAGCCCGGCGGAAAAAACCTCAAGCAATACAAAACCTCAGCAATACAAGTCGCTTGGAATTTTTGAAGTCGCCGGAAAATTTTGTGCTTCTCGAACCAATCCACGTTTTTCCGGGCGGCAGGATGCCGCCCTCTACGTCAGGCAGGGATGCCTGACGCTACAACGCCTTCGCCGCGATGTCGTGACGGAATTGCGCACCGTCGAACTGAATTTTCTCCAATGCCGCGTAGGCCGCTGATTGCGCCGCACGCAAATCACTTGCCCAACTCGTCACGCCCAAGACCCGTCCGCCGTTAGTCACGATTTGATTTTCTTTCAACGTTGTTCCCGCGTGGAAAACTTTGGTGTTCGGGAGCGCATTCGCCGCGTCCAAACCGAAAATCGGTTTTCCCTTCGCGTAATTGAGGGGATAACCGCCGCTCGCCATCACCACGCAAACCGATGCGCCGGGCTTCCATTTCAAATCCATCTTTCCCAACTTGCCATCGACGTTCGCGTCCAAAAGTTCAACCAAATCGTTTTCCAATCGTGTTAAGTAAACCTGCGTTTCCGGGTCGCCGAAACGCGCGTTGAATTCCAAAACTTTCGGGCCGTTTTTCGTCAACATCACACCGGGATAAAGGATGCCGCGAAAATCAATTCCTTCTTCCGCGCAACCGCGCAGCCACGGATTCAGGATTTTTTCACCAACGTTTTTTAACTCCGCTTCTTCGAAACTCACGGGCGGGACGCCCGTGCCACTATTCAAAAATGGCGTGGGCGAATAGGTTCCCATGCCGCCGGTGTTCAGTCCTTTGTCGCCATCAAAAATGCGTTTGTGGTCTTGCGAGGTCGGAAAAAGTTTCGCGGTTTTTCCGTCGCAAAGCGCGTGCAGCGAAATCTCCGTTCCTTCCAAAAATTCCTGAATGACAATCGTCGCGCCCGCTCTGCCAAACGCTTTGCTGACGAGAATTTCGTCAATGGCGCGATTCGCTTCGGAAATTTCGCCGCAAACAATGACGCCTTTGCCGAGCGCCAAACCATCAGCTTTCACCGCGCAGAGTCCGCCGAGCGATTCGGCAAATTTCTTCGCGTGTTTCGCGTTCACGAAAGTCCCGGAGCGCGCGGTGGGAATGCCGTGTTTCTCCATGAATTTCTGCGCGAAAACTTTGGACGATTCAAATTGCGCGGCTTTTTGATTCGGCCCCCAGATGCGGAGATCGTTTTCCTGAAATAAATCGACCACGCCAAGCGCAAGAGGATTGTCCGGTCCGACGACCGTTAAATCGATTTGGTTGAGCTGCGCGCAGGCGAGCAAGTTTTCCAGATCGTCCGCCGCGATGTTGACGCACAAAACGGGTTTTCCATTTTGCAGACGTTCCATCTCGATGCCCGCGTTGCCCGGCGCGCACCACATTTCGGTGACGTGCGGCGACTGCGCCAGTTTCCAAACCAGCGCGTGTTCGCGTCCACCGGAACCAATGACCAAAAGTTTCATGTTGAAAATCAATCCCAAAGCAGCAGACCCGAAAAGCATTTTTGCTGGAATTAACTTCTTTTCTGCCTTTCAGCCTTTTATTAGATTCATCGAAAATTCATTATGAAAACTCTCTGTGCTGCCTTGTTTGTCCTGTTGTTTGTTCATTTGCAAATTTTGGGCGCTGACCTTCGGATTGGAATTATCGGTCTCGACACCTCGCACTGCACGGAGTTCACACGGCGGTTCAATGACTCGAACGATAAAAACCATGTCCCCGGAGGAAAAGTCGTCGCGGCGTTTCGCGGCGGGAGTCCTGACATCAAGGAAAGCTGGTCACGTGTCGAAGAGTATACCAAACAATTGCAGGAAAAATACGGAGTGCTAATCGTTGAAAGCATCGAAGAACTGTGTTCGCAAGTAGATGTGGTCATGCTCGAAAGCGTCGATGGTCGTCCGCATCTGCAGCAGGCGATCCCGGTTTTCAATGCAAAAAAAACGCTGTTCATCGACAAGCCGGTTGCTGGAAGTCTGCGCGACGCTATCGAAATTTTTCGTCTCGCCAAAGAGCGCAGCGTGCCCTGTTTTTCTGCGTCGTCGCTCCGTTATTATCCCACGATTGACGAATTGAAAAACGGCGGAATTGGCGAATTGAAAGGCGCGATCTCGGTCGGCCCCGCGCACAAGGAGCCGCATCATCCCGATTTGTTTTGGTATGGGATTCATCCCACCGAGGCGCTCTTCACTGTGATGGGAACCGGTTGCGAAAGCGTCGTGCGCACCGCCACGGCGGACACCGACGTGGTGACCGGGATCTGGAAAGATGGCAAAGTCGGAACTTTGCGCGGATTGCGAAATGCCTCGGAGCCGTATCGCATGACGGTGTTCGGCAGCAAAGCGGTTCTGGATAAAAAATTGGAGGGCGACTACACGCCCTTCTTGCGCGAGGTGATGAAGTTTTTCCAAACAGGAATCGCGCCAGTGTCTCCGGAGGAAACGCTTGAAATTTTCGCATTCATGGAAGCGGCGGACGAAAGTAAACGGCAAGGCGGTTGCCCGGTGAAAATCAGCGACGTGATGAAAAAAGCGGGGCGAAAATAGAAGCTGATTGCGTGAATAATTGCTCACTCAGACGGAGGGTTGGGATCGGCGCCCATGATTCCCGGAAGCGTGAAATGAAACGTGGTTCCTTCTCCGATTTGGCTTTCGATCCAGATTTTCCCGTGATGAGCCTGAACAATGTGTTTGACGATGGCCAATCCGAGACCCGTTCCCCCGGTTTCGCGAGAGCGCGCTTTGTCCATGCGATAAAATCTTTCAAAAATCCGTTCTTTCGCCTCGGGCGGAATACCGTCGCCGTCGTCGGCCACGGAGATTTTAATTCCCGTGTCACCGATTTCCTGGCCGCAGACAACCACCGCGCGACTCCCGTATTTAATTGCATTATCAATTAGATTCCAAAAAACTTGATCCACGCGACTCGCGTCCGCCTTCGTCGTCAAATCGCACGGAATTTGATTCTCGAGTTCCACGCCCCGTTCCTCTGCGCGCTCTTGTAAATCCTGAATTATTTTCTGAACTGCCGAACGAAGTTCAACATCTTCGTAATTCAAAACAATCCGGCCCGACTCCAGTTCGGAGATCGTCAATAAATCCTCGATCAAAAATGTCAGCCGGTTGGTGTGCCTTTCGATTGTTTGCAAAAACTTTCCCGCCACGGCCGGATCATCTTTGGCCCCGCCCATCAAGGTTTCGACGTAGCCCTTAATCATCGAGAGCGGGGTGCGCAATTCATGGCTGACATTGGCGACGAATTCCTGGCGCGTATTTTCCAGTTGCTTCAGTCGGGTCAAATCATGGAAAACGAAAATCATTCCGATTTGTTTCCCATCGTTGTCCGTAATCGCTGAGGCATTGACTTGAAACCAACGGGGCCGCAATTCCGACAATTGAATCTCGAATTCGAGGATCTCGCGTTCCCTTTGCAGTCGATTCGCCAATTCCGCCAGCTGATGATTTCGAAACGCCTCGATGATCGTTTTTCCGTAAATGCCGGCAGTCACCCCGAACAAATTTTCCAGCGCGCGATTGGCAAGTTGAATTCGGCCGTCGTTATCCAACAAAAGCAAACCTTCGATCATGCTGTTCAAAAGAGCGCGTTGCTGGTCTTCGGCTTTGCGGAAGGCGGCACCCTCACGCTGACGGATTTGCGCCAGTTCTTTGTCCCTTAAATCAATGGCCCGAGAAAATTTTTTCGCCCAGCGAACATGAACGACGAAAATAGCGATGAGAAAAAACGCTGCAATAATCGCCCACATAACTAATCCATTTTAAAAGCATAATCGACTCCGCGAACCGTCGCCAAAAAGGGCCGTGAGTACGATGTTCGGAATCCCCGGTGCAAGATTTTACAAATATCGAAGCCGTCCATTTCTGGCAACATCACGTCCGCCACAGTCAGACGCGGCAGGAGAGAGAGCGCTTTCGCCAAAGCCTCCGCGCCATCAACGGCAGTTCTCACATGGAAGCCTGCGTTCTGCAGATTAAACTCAATCAATTCAATGGAGTCCGGCTCGTCATCGACAACAAGAATCGTTGGTTTCATGCCGCCGCGTCTGTTTTGCGACCCGCGTGGCGTATGTCCCGAGCCTCGCAAAGATAAACCACTTCCTCAGCCACGTTGGTCGCGTGATCAGCGATGCGTTCCAACCGTTTTGAAATAACCATCAGATTCAAACAGCGTGTGATCGTGCTCGGGTTCTCAACCATGTAGCTCGCCAACTCGCGGTGCAGTTGTTTATTCAGCAAATCAACTTCTTTGTCGCGGGGAATGATGGTGCGCGCTTTGTCCGGATCGCGTTGCACAAAACTGTCCAGCGCCCCTTTCAACATGCCCAAGGCGATTCCCGCCATATTTGGAATGTCCACCCAGGGTTTGAGTTGCGGCTCTTGATTTAAATCGCGCGCGCGCCTTGCAATTTTTGCCGCTTCATCGCCCACTCGTTCCAGATTTTGGGAAACTTTCATCGCAACAGTAATGAGTCGAAGGTCAATCGCGAGTGGCGCTTTGGACAAAAGTTGAATCGCCATTTCGTCAATTTCCTTTTCGAACTGATCGAGAATCTCATCATCTTCACTCACTTTCTGCGCCAGTTCATCGTCGCGATCCATCAGTGCTTTGACCGCATTCGTCACGGCGGCTTCGGCGTGGCTCGCCATTGTCAGCAATCTATTTTTCAATTCGCCGAGTTCCTGATCGAAGTGTGTTTGCATATTTTATCCGAATCTCCCCGTCACATAATCTTCCGTCTGTTTCTTCGCCGGATTGGTGAATATTTTTGCAGTCGGCGCATATTCAATCAACTCTCCGATATAAAAAAATGCCGTGAAATCCGAAATGCGCGCGGCCTGTTGCATGTTGTGCGTGACAATCACAATCGTGAAATCTTTTTTCAGTTGCAAAATTAATTCTTCGATTTTCGCGGTGGCAATTGGATCGAGCGCGGACGCCGGTTCGTCCATCAAAATAAT
>JBDSYB010000239.1:0-21491 GCA_039925885.1 Verrucomicrobiota bacterium | reverse complement strand
ATCGTTCTCGAACTCGACGGCGAAATTATCACGAAGGCGATTCCCGACGTCGGCTATCTCCATCGCGGCGACGAAAAAATCGCCGAGAACATGACTTACACCCAGTTCATTCCTTACACGGATCGACTGGATTATCTCGCGCCGCTCGCCAACAACGTCGCCTACGCGCTCGCTGTCGAAAAGTTAATGGGCATCGACCAACAACTTCCGCCGCGCTGCCAATACATCCGCGTGATTTGCTGCGAACTCGCCCGCATTTCCGCGCACTTGCTCGGGCTCGGCGCCTTCGCGATGGATGTCGGCGCGCTCACGGTTTTTCTGCACACATTCACCGAGCGCGAAAAAATTTATAATCTCATCGAAGCTCTGACCGGCGCGCGTTTCACCACGACTTACACACGCATCGGCGGACTTGCCCGAGATTTGCCCGCTGGCTGGATTGAGCAATGTCGCAAATTCCTCGACGAAGTGGTTGTTAACTTTGATGAATCGGAAAAATTGCTGACACGCAATCGCATCTTCGTCGATCGCACGCGCGACATCGGCGTGATTTCCAAAGAGGATGCGATTGATTACGGATTGACCGGCCCGAACCTGCGCGGCAGCGGCGTCGATTACGATTTGCGCAAAGCGCATCCGTATCTTTGCTACGCCGATTTGGAATTCGATATTCCGCGCGGCTCCGTCGGTGATTGCTACGACCGCTATCTCGTTCGCATGGAAGAAATGCGTCAGAGCGTTCGCATCCTGCGCCAATGCCTCGACAAATTGCCTGACGGCCCAATCAACGTCGCCGATGGCAAAATCGTTTTGCCGAAAAAAGACAAAGTGCTGACGAGCATGGAAGAATTGATTCACCAATTCATCCTCGTCACGCAAGGCCTCAACGCGTCGGTCGGCGAAATCTATTTTGGCGCGGAAAATCCGAAAGGCGAACTTGGTTTTTACATCAACAGCAAAGGCGGCGGCACACCGAACCGCATGAAAATCCGCGCTCCATCATTCGTGAACCTGAGCATTTTGTCGCACTTGCTGCCAGGCCACATGATGAGCGATACGGTTGCGATTTTGGGTTCGTTGGATTTTGTGATGGGAGAATGTGATCGCTAAAAAGAAAGGAAACGTATGCCTGATCAAATTGTATGGTGTGACATTCCAGTGAAAGACCTTGATCGCGCGATCAAATTTTACAGCGCGGTTCTGGGTGTGAAGGTCGAAAAACAATCCTTCGGCGACATGAACATGGGCGTCTTGCCGCACGCAGGAGAAAACGTGAGCGGCTGTCTGGTCGTGACGAAAGAAGCAAAGCCTTCCGCCGACGGGCCATTGATTTATTTGAATTGTGAAGGTCGTCTCGACGCAGCCGAAGCGACCGTAGAAAAGAACGGCGGAAAAGTTTTGCAATCGAAACATCAAATTGGGCCATACGGATTTCGCGCGGTGGTTTTGGACAGCGAAGGCAATCGCATCGCGCTCCATTCAAAATAAAAAGATGAAACGCAAAGACGCAAAGAAGCTAAGTCGCCAAGAATTTTTTCTCTTGCGGCTTCGCGCCTTTGCGTCATTGCGTTGAAATTTTGAAATGACTTTCACCGTTCCAGCCGAATTAGAAACAGAGTTGAACGAACTCGTGACGCATTATCCGCAAAAGCGGAGCGCGTCGCTCATGTTCCTGCACGCGATTCAGGAACACTTCGGCTACATCTCGAAAGAAGCGATGGAATGGACCGCAGCAAAACTCGAATTGCAGCCCATCAATATTTACGAACTGGTCACGTTTTATCCGATGTTCCGCCAGGAACCGGCGGGAAAATATCAGATCAAAGTTTGCCGCACGTTGAGTTGCGCGCTCGCTGGCTCGGGAAAATTGCACAAACATTTCTGCGAAAAATTCGGTTTGGATTCCCACGCGCACGGCGTGCAAACGAGCAAAGACGGAAAATTCTCCGTCGAATTTGTTGAATGCCTCGCGAGTTGCGGCACCGGCCCGGTGATGATGTGCAACGAAGATTTTTATGAAGCCGTTTCGAATCAAAAGGCGGATGAGATCGTCGGCAAATGTAAATAGCACAACAATGAAACCTACCGTCTATGTCGAAACAACAATTGTCAGCTACCTGGTGGCGCGCTTGAGCCGCGATTTGGTGACGGCAGCGCATCAGGAAACGACGAACGAATGGTGGGCGAAGCACAGCGAAGAATTCGTATTACATTACTCACAGCTTGTCTGGGACGAGGCTTTGGCTGGCGACAAAAATGAAGTTAAGAAACGGCAAGACGTGCTGGTAGAGTTGACTCAATTACCAGCGCGAAAAGAAGTTGATGAGTTGGCCAATACGATTCTGCTGGCCGGTTTATTGCCGACCAAAGCTGCTGCTGACGCCATGCACATTGCTTTCGCCGCCGTTTACGGCATGGATTATTTGCTGACTTGGAATTGCAAACACATCAACAACATTGACACCATTTGGCAGATCGAAAAAGTCTGCGAAAAGAAAGGATACCGATGTCCAAAGATATGCTCACCGGAACAATTGAGAGCGCAGGATTTGTGAGAGATCCATTGCTTAAAGAAATCCGCCAATACCGGGATCGCTATGCCGCAAAATTTGGTGGTGACACGCATGCGATGGGAAACGATTTACGGAAACGCGAGAAACAATCAGGCCGCAAAATGGCTTCGGTAAAAATTAACCGCATTTCTTAAAGAAAAAATTTGGCTGCCCGACATGGATTTGAACCATGACAAACAGATTCAGAGTCTGTTGTGCTACCGTTACACCATCGGGCAGGCCGTAGCGGGTCAAAGGTAAAAGATTGGTTTTGAGAGTCAAGTTGACGATGACGGTTATTCAACATGAGAAGTGGTAGAAATAACAAATTAGCAGGCCAGATTGGGGAATATTTGGTTTGCGCTGAACTTGGAAGACGGAATCTGATTGCGACGCTATTCGCGGGCAATGTTCCCGCGTTCGATATTTTGGCTGCCGATGAACTGTGCCGCACCGTTCCAATCCAAGTTAAAGCCTCTCGAACGGACAATTGGCCGAGCGACGCCCGAAATTGGATGAATATCTCTTTCGATCAAGAAACAAAAACGCAAAAAAATCTCGGCCGTGTAGAAATTAAAAATGTGGTCATTGCTTCCCCGGATGGAAAAAATTCCAAAGACCGTTTTTTTGTTTTGACCAAATTACAACTGCAAGAGATTTGCATAAAAAGATATTCCGATTGGATGGATAAAATCGGATGGAAACGCCCGCGTTCTCCAGAATCTTACGACTGCCGTTTCTGGACTCCTGATGTCGAAAAATATGAAAATAACTGGAATCTCATTTTGGATAAATTAGCACCGTCCAATACAGAGCAGTCACTCGAATCGTCCGAAGATTAACGAATTCAAACTGACCTCACCAAATGCCGCAAGAGTTCAAACTAATTTTAAAAAATATCGACGCGCCGGGTTACACGAACGATCTCGATTGTTATGTACGCCACGGTGGCTACGAAGCTTTGAAAAAAGCCTTTGAGATGGGCCCGCGCGTCTCGCCCGACGGCGGCACGGTGAGCGGTCCGGAGAAGATTCGTAAAACAGTTCTGGAATCCGGTTTGCGCGGTCGTGGTGGTGCCGGTTTTTCCGCTGGATTGAAATGGAGCTTCGTCGATCGCAAAAGTGGCAAACCGATTTATCTCATCTGCAACGCCGACGAATCCGAACCGGGCACCTTCAAAGATCGCCAGATCATTTACAAAGATCCGCATCAGTTGATCGAAGGGATGATCATCTCCTGTTACGCAAACGATGTTCATCTCGCTTACATTTATATTCGCGGCGAATTTCCCGAAGGCGCGCGCATTTTAAAACGCGCGTTGGCTGACGCGAAGGCAAAAAATTTCCTCGGCAAAAATATTCTCGGCAGCGATTACGATCTGGAAATTTATATTCATCGCGGCGCGGGCGCTTACATTTGCGGCGAGGAAACCGGCCTCATCGAATCGCTCGAAGGCAAGCGCGCTTATCCCCGCATCAAGCCGCCCTATTTTCCCGCGATCCTCGGCCTCTACATGTGCCCGACCATCGTCAACAACGTCGAGACGCTTTGCCATGTTAAGCACATCATCAACATGGGCGGCGCAGATTACGCGAAGCTCGGCACGCCCAACAACACCGGCACGCGCATCGTCAGCTTGAGCGGCCAGGTGAAAAAGCCCGGCTACTACGAAATCGAAGTCGGCAAAGTCACGATTGGTGAGCTGATCAATCACGAAAATTTCGGCGGCGGTTTGCTCGAGCCCGAGCCGGGCATGCCTCCTCGAAAATTGAAAGCAATAATTCCCGGCGGTTCGTCCGCGAAAGTTTTCAAAGCGGGCGAAAAATTTAAGCTCAAGAAAAAAGGCGCGGACGGCCAGATGACCGTCGTCGAAACCGACGTTCTCGATTTGCCTTACGATTTCGATTCGCTCCAGGCCGCAGGGAGCATGTCCGGTTCGAGTGCGATTATCGTGATGGACGACAGCGTGGACATCGTCGAAGCACTCGCGAATCTCAGCGAATTTTACGCGCACGAAAGTTGCGGCCAATGCACGCCTTGCCGCGAAGGTTCGCTCTGGATGAGCAAAGCGCTGCATCGCATGACGCACGGCGAAGGCCGCAAACAAGACGCGGATTATTTAATCAACATCGCGCAAAATATTCAGGGACGAACGATCTGCGCATTCGGCGAAGCCTGCGCCTGGCCGGTGTTGAGTTTCGTGAAAAAATTCAAAGATGAATTCGAAGCCAAAGGTGCCGCTGATGAATCTCGCAACAAAGGCGCTGGCCCAACGAGCGAAATGAAAATCGCGGCGAGTCCGATTGTCTGAAATGAAACCACGACTCTATCTGGAAACCACTATTCCGAGCTATTTAGTTGCACGGCCCAACAAGGATGTGCGGCTCCTGGCAGATCAGGAAGCCACCAGAGAATGGTGGGAACAAAGGCGCTGCGATTTCGATTTGTTCGTCTCGCGCATTGTCATTTCCGAATGCAGCCGTGGTAACGCCAGCCTTGCCGCAGCGCGTTTGGACAAACTGCACGAAATTCCAGTGCTTTCTCCCTCTGTAGCAGGTGAACAATTGGCGGAGCGTTTACTTAAGGATGGGATAATCCCTTCAATCGCCGCCGAGGATGCAGCTCATCTTGGTTTTGCCGCAGCCAACAACATGGATTATCTGCTGACGTGGAACTGTAGGCATATCAATAATCGAGCTTTGCAACGGCGTATCGAGAGTGCCTGCCGCACCTGCGGCCTTGTTTGCCCGGTCATTTGCACTCCGACTGAATTGATGAACCCTTGATTATGAAAACAAACGAAATTCTCGATGAAATTTACCAGCTTCGCGCCGAACATGCCCGCGAGTGTGATTATGATATTCACAAAATTTTTGACCAACTTCGGGACGGCACAAAAGAACTTGCAGCCGAAGGTTGGAAAATAGTTTCACTGGATCCGCGTGAACCAGCGGAAACTTCATACGCGTTACGCGAAGAACCGCCGAAGAAAAGCGAATAAAGTCCGCATCATCGAGAAATTGATTTCCGAAATTTAATCATGTCGAACGCGACAATAACTGAAACAAAACCGGCACCGCCGCCAGTCGATAAGATCAAAATTAAAATCGACGGGCGCGAAATCGAAGTGCCGAAGATGATGCCGGATTGGCAGGGCAAACCGCAGCCGACGACCATGCTTCAGGCGTGCGCGCTCGCTGGTCACGACGTGCCGCATTATTGTTATCATCCGAAACTTCCGATCGCTGGAAATTGCCGCATGTGCCTCGTTGAATTCGGGACGCCCGCCGTGGGTCCGGATCGCAAACCCGTTCTCAACGAAGACGGCTCGCCGAAAATTGCGAAATCCGTTTTACCTTACGAACCGACGTCGCCCCGCGGCGCGATTGCCTGCGCAACTCCGATTTCGCCGGGCATGGAAATTTATCCCAACTCGCCCGCGACAAAACAAATGCGCGAATCGGTTCTGGAATCGTTGCTCATCAATCACCCGCTCGACTGCCCGATTTGCGATCAAGCGGGCGAATGCAAGTTGCAGGAATATTCCGTCGATCACGGAAATGCCGGTAGCCGTTTCATCGAAGAAAAAGTTCACAAACCCAAGCACGTTGATCTCGGCCCGCGCATTGTGCTCGACGACGAACGTTGCATTCTCTGCTCGCGCTGCGTTCGTTTCACCAAAGACATTGTCGGCGACGACGCGCTCGGTTTCGCGCAACGCGGCAGCCACAACACGCTCACAAATTTTCCCGGCAAAACGTTCGACAACAATTATACGCTCAACACCGTGGACATTTGTCCCGTCGGCGCGCTGACCTCGAAAGATTTTCGTTTCAAAATGCGCGTCTGGTTTTTGAAGGAAACTAAAAGCGTGTGCACGAGTTGCGCGACCGGTTGCAACGTGATTGTCGGTTCGCGCGAAGGAAAAGTTTATCGCTACGAACCGCGCGAAAACGACGCCGTTAATTCCTGCTGGATGTGCGATTACGGTCGTTTGAATTACAAATGGATCAATCGCGAAGACCGGCTGACGGAATTAAAAATTAAAAATGCAAAATTAAAAACTGAGAGTGGAAACTGGCCAACCGCGCTCAAAGAAATTTCTGAAATTCTCCGAAAAGCTCTGTCCCATTCCGTCGCATTCGTCGCATCAGCCCGCCAGACCAACGAAGAACTTTTCCTGCTGAAAAAACTAGCGGCGAAATCAAATGCGATCACCGATTCCATTCCGCGCACCGGCGAAGCCGACAAACTTTTGTTAAACGCCGACCGCAATCCAAACAGCAACGGCGCAAAACTCATCGGCATTGCTCCCACAGAAATGGGTTCCAATCTTCCGAAGATCGCCGACGGCATTCGCAACGGAACAATCAAAACTTTAATCGTCTTCGGCGAAGATGTGACAAAGCACGGCATCGGCGCAGATTTGCTCAGCAAACTCGACCATTTGATCGTCTCCGACATTTTGCCAAACAAGACGACGGAACTGGCGCACTATCTTTTGCCCGGCTGCGCGCACGTTGAGAAGCGCGGCAGTTTTGTGAACACCAAAGGTCGCGTGCAACGTTTTCTCCAGGCGACTCAGCCGAAAGGCGACTCGCGTCCCGAATGGGAATTTTTGCACGAACTCGTTTTCAACATCACCGGCCAAAACGGTTTCGCGAGCATCGAAGGTTTGTTCAACCAAATGGCGCAGGAAGTTCCCGCGTTCAAGGGCGTGACGTGGGCCGCGCTCGGCGACACCGGCGTAACGATTCAAATCTAATGCAACTTTCCAAAAAATATGAATTCTCATTAACACCGTGGCTTCAGCCCGGTGGAAGAGATGATGGAATGAGTCTGAGCCGTTTTAACGGCTTTGGCAGCGGCACGAAACCGTTGAAACGGTTTTCATTGATCAGCCCCATGGAACACCGGGCTAAAGCCACGGTGTTAATGAAATTATTCTAAAAGATTAAATGTATTTCCTTTCACATTTATCGCCAACACAACAGTTCACGCTTTGGAGCGTGGTGAAAGTTCTTTGCGTCATCTTCCTCGCACTGCTGCCGATGGTCGCCTACTCGGTTTTGGCCGAGCGAAAAATTTCCGCGTTCATCCAGGATCGCGTCGGACCGAATCGCGTTTCGCTTCCGCTCATCGGCAGCATTCCGTTCTTCGGCCCACTCCTGACGCGCTGGGGAATTTGGCAACCGCTCGCCGATGGTTTGAAATCTTTTCTCAAAGAAGATTTTACGCCCGACTACGTGCGTAAAGTTTATTTCTGGCTCGCGCCTGCGATCACTTTGATTCCCGCATTTCTCACGATTGCGGTGATTCCATTCGGCTCCACGCTCGGTAGCCAGAAAATGGTCATCGCCGATTTGAATGTCGGAATTCTCTACACGTTCGGCATCGTTTCGATCGGCGTATATGGAATCGTGCTTGCCGGTTACGCGTCGAATTCCAAATTCCCATTTCTCGGCGGCATCCGTTCCAGCGCGCAAATGATTTCCTACGAAATCGCGATGGGCATGTCGGTCATTCCCGTTTTTATGATCATCGGCGACTTGAATCTCAGCCAGGTCATCACTTACCAATCGCAAAACCATTGGCTAATAATTTACGCGCCGATTTCTTTCATTATTTTTCTCGTCTCATCTTTTGCGGAAACAAATCGTTTGCCGTTCGACATGCCGGAAGCGGAAACCGAACTCGTCGCGGGCTACAACACCGAATACAGCTCGATGAAATTCGCGCTCTTTTTCATGGGCGAATACGCAAGCATGATCACCGGTTCCGCGATGATGGTCGTCCTCTTTTTCGGCGGCTGGACGTTGCCATTCTGGGGACTCGACCAACCCGCGACCAGCATTGCAATGGGTTTCGCGCACATCGGAATTTTCGTCGGAAAATTATTGGTGTTCATGGTGATTTTCATCTGGGTCCGCTGGATGCTCCCGCGCTTTCGCTACGACCAATTGATGGATTTAGGTTGGAAAAAATTTATCCCGCTGGCGTTGGTAAATATTTTGGTCACAGCGGTTGTGCTTTGGATAAGAGAATCGAGCAAATGAGATCAGCAAATCACAATAATTTGGGCACTAACGACGGGCATCAAACGTCCGCAGTTGTCTCATTAACACCCTGCTTTAGCTGGGTGTCGTGCGAACGGAAAGGAGCCAAACCGTTTTAACGGTTTAAGTTTATGTCGCAGCACTCTTACTCACGTTGTTGGTTGCACTTGGTCTGGGGAACACTTGGACGCGAACCAATGTTGTCGAAAGATGCCGCAGTAAAAACTTCGGATTTCCTGACGAATTACGCGAACGAAAAAGGAATTTACATGAAGATCAATTATGTAAATTCCGACCATGTGCATTTGCTGATTGATTTGCCGACAAACAAATCCATCGAAGATTTGATGCAGCTTTTCAAGGGCAGTTCGTCGCATTGGATCAACGAAAGCAATTTAGTTCCGGGCAAATTTGGATGGGCGCGAGGCTACGGAGCTTTTTCAGTTTCGCAATCGGGCGTGGCAGAAGTTGCGAAATATATCGCGGAACAAGAAGAACATCATCGCACCAAAAGCTTTGCTGAAGAATTAAAGTTGTTTGTAGAGCGGTACGGATTGGAGTGGCACGATGATAAAAACCGTTAAAACGGTTTCCAATTTTTTGCGTCCCACAAACACCCAGCTAAAGCAGGGTGTTAATGAGATGAGAGAACTCAGCGATCTGAGAATTGGAAGATGAGAATCGATAAGAACCGAATCGGAACAGATTTCATTAACACCGTGGCTTTAGCCCGGTGTGAGAGACGCGATTGAAAGAGAGCCGTTTTAACGGCTTTGAAAATTTGAAATGATCGTTAATCGAAAAAAACTAAGCTTCTGGGAACGGCTTTATCTGCCCGCCATTTTGGGCGGACTCAAAGTCACAGCGCGCCATTTTGGGCGCACTCTGTTCAAAGGGAAAACGGTCGCCAAAGATTTGTCCGGCGGATTTTATCCCGAGAAAAAATGGACGGTAGCCGAAGGCTATCGCGGCGCGCCCTATCTCGTGAAAGATCCCGCAGGAAACACCAAATGCGTTTCCTGCCAGCTCTGCGAATTCGTCTGTCCGCCTAAAGCGATCAAGATTGTTCCACCCGGACCGGATGGCGCAGCGGATCGTCCAAACTCGGAAAAGATGCCGAAGGAATTTGAGATCAATATGCTCCGCTGCATCTTCTGCGGCTTTTGCCAGGAAGTTTGTCCTGAGGAAGCGATTTTTCTGCAAAAGGATTATTCGCTCAACGGACTCAGTCGTAGCGAAATGATTTACAACAAAGAAAAACTCCTCGCGCTTGGCGGCGTAAACCACAGCCCCATCGACAAGTGGAAACAAAAAGCTGTGGAAGCCAAGGCCCAAGGAATCGCTCCGTAACGAATGAACATTCAGGACATTTTCTTTTATCTGTTTGCCGCGCTGACCGTGATTTGCGCAATCATGGTCGTCGCGAATCCGTTCAGTCGCAATCCGGTGACGAGTGCGATGTTTCTTGTCCTGACGATTATCTGCATGGCGGGATTGTTTGTTTTGCTTCACGCGTTCTTTTTGGCTGCGGTGCAAATCCTCGTTTACGCCGGAGCGGTGATGGTGCTGTTTCTATTCGTAATCATGCTGTTGGATTTGAAGGAAGAAGAGCGGCGCAAAATCAAAATGGTTGGCGCGGGTCTTGGAACAATTGCCGTCGGCGCAATCGCATTTCTGCTCGTCCGAACCGTTTTGCAATTCTCAAAAACCGTTTCTGCCACAAAGCCGCAGATCGAAGGCGGAACCACGTCACTCGGCAAACTACTTTTTACCAATTACGTTTTGCCTTTTGAAATCGTTTCGCTGCTGCTGCTCGTCGCAATGGTTGGCGTGATTCTCCTGAGCAAAAAGGATCTGAAATGACACCTGTCGGCCTTCACCATTTTCTAATCGTGAGCGTCCTTCTCTTTTGCCTCGGACTCTGGGGCGTGATCGTGCGACGCAATCTGCTCATCATGTATATGTCGCTGGAGTTGATGCTCAACGCCGCGAACCTCGCGCTCGTCGCCTTTTCGCGATTCAACGAAAAACTCGACGGCCAGATCATGGTGTTTTTCATCATCACGGTCGCAGCGGCGGAAGTCGCGGTCGGCCTGGCGCTGATCGTCGCGCTCTATCGCAAAAAACAAACCGCGCACGTCGAAGATTTGGCGACGATGAAACTTTAAGCCATGAACGAAATTGCTCCCTGGCTGATTTTATTTCTTCCGCTCGTTTCCGCAGCGGTCATCGCGCTTTTCACGCAAAAGAATCGCGGCTTGAGCGCGGGCATTTCCATTGCCGCAATCGGCGCGTCATTTGTTTTGAGTGCAATGCTGTTTTTCCAACTTTTCGGTCACGAAGGAAAAACTGAACTCGCCTTCAACTGGCTTTCGATTGGCGATCTGCAAATTGATTTTGGACTTCGCTTCGATTCGCTCAGCCTTTTAATGCTGCTCATCGTGACCGGCGTCGGGAGTGCGATTCATATTTATTCCTGGGGTTACATGCACGAAGACCGCTGCGTCTCGCGCTATTTCGCCAGCTTGAGCCTGTTCACGTTTTCGATGCTCGGAATCGTGCTGAGCAACAATTTTTTCCAGATGTTTATTTTTTGGGAACTGGTCGGCGTCTCAAGTTATCTGCTCATCGGATTCTGGTATGAACGGGCTTCCGCCGCCGATGCCGCGAAGAAAGCGTTCATCACAAATCGTCTCGGCGATTTCGGATTTCTCCTCGGCATCATCATGGTGTGGGCGTTGGGTGGCTCACTCGATTTCACCGCGCTCCAACAAACATTCAAAACCAATCCCCAAATTCTCGGCGCATCCGCCACGCTCGCGGGCTTTTTGATTTTCTGCGGAGCGATGGGAAAATCCGCGCAATTCCCGCTGCACGTCTGGCTTCCGGACGCGATGGAAGGCCCCACTCCGGTGAGCGCGCTCATCCACGCCGCGACGATGGTCGCCGCCGGTGTTTACATGCTCTGCCGCGTTTTCTTTTTGTTCAACTTGCCTGCGCTGGAAATTATCGCATGGATTGGCGGATTCACTTCGCTGCTCGCCGCCGTCATTGCCGTGCAGCAAAATGACATTAAACGCATTCTCGCTTATTCCACACTTTCGCAACTCGGCTTCATGGTGATGGCCGTTGGTCTGCAAGGACCGGAAGCTGCAATGTTCCATCTGACGACGCACGCATTTTTCAAAGCATTGTTGTTCCTCGGTGCCGGTTCGGTCATTCACGCGCTGCATCATGAGCAGGACATCTGGAAAATGGGCGCGTTGAAAAAGAAAATGCCCCTGACCTTCTGGACATTTTTAATCGGCACACTCGCGCTTGCGGGCGTTCCTCCGTTCAGCGGTTTCTACAGCAAAGACGAAATTCTCGCGGTGGCGTTTCATCAAAACATCGCACTGTTCATCGTGGCCACCCTCGTCGCCGCGCTCACCGCATTTTATATGTTCCGACTTTTCTTCGTCGCATTCCTCGGCACGCCGAAATCCGAAGCGAGCGATCATGCGCATGAATCTCCTTCGGTCATGACCATGCCGCTGATATTTCTGGCGGTGCTCTCGGTCATAGGAGGCTTGATTGGAATCGACACCTTCATCGCGAAATTTTTTGAGCCGGAAGCCCACGCCCTTTCATTCGCTGAACGAATCGTCGCTCCGTTTAGTCACGCGCCTTTCGCCGCGCTCTTCGGAATCTTCGCCGCTATCGTTGGATTCAGTCTCGCCTGGTCACTCTACGCCAAAGCGACCCGCGATCCGTTGCCGCAAATGCTCGGTGTTCTCTCGACCTTGATGCGCAACAAATTTTATTTCGACGAAATCTATCGCGGTCTCATCGCCGTCACGCACGAAGCGCTCTCCCGATTGGCCAACTTTGTTGACCGCTGGATAATCGCTGGCTTCATGGTGCGCGGTGCACACGGCACCACGGAACTTTTCGGTCGTGGTTTGCGACTCGTGCAAACCGGCAACCTGCAAACCTACGCATTCCTTTTCGTCGCTGGCGTGGCAGTCGTTCTTTACCTCGTTTTGTTCCGCTCATGAACTCGATCCTGACTCAAATCATCCTCGCACCGCTCATCGCCGCACTCGTTGCGCTCTGCATTCCGCGCAATTATCGCTTCATCATCCGCACCGTCGCGCTCATCGCCACCGCTGTTTCAATGGTGCTCGCGGTCAAAATGTTTTTCTTCGATTTCGTTATCATCGGGAACGGCCGCGAACAGTTGACCCAAAAAATTCCGTGGGTCACTTCACTTGGAATTAATTACCACGTCGCGGTTGATGGTTTAAACGTCGGCTTAATTTTGATGGGAACAATCGTGGCGTTCGCGGCGGTCTGCGTTTCGCGCAGCATCAAAACCTACGAAAAAGAATTTTACATCCTGCTCCTCGTCATGACGGGCGGAATTCTCGGCGCATTCGCTTCCTTCGATTTGTTCTTCTTTTATTTCTTCCACGAACTCGCGCTCGTCCCGACCTTCATCATGATTGGCGTCTGGGGTCGCGGCGAAAACAAGAACTACGCAACGTTTCAAATCACCCTCTACCTCAGTCTCGGCGCGTTGCTGGCGCTGGCGGGCTTGATCGCACTTTATCTGCAACTTCCCTTAGACCATCGCACGTTCAACATCGTTGAACTGACGAAATATTTTAAAGCGCAACCAATGACTTTGGCCGCGCAACAATTCATCTTCCCGTTACTCCTGTTTGGTTTCGGGATTTTGGTTTCGCTCTGGCCGTTTCACACCTGGGCTCCGCTCGGTTACGGTTCCGCGCCAACCGCCACCGCCATGTTGCACGCGGGTGTGCTGAAAAAATTCGGCCTTTACGGTTTGCTCCGAATCGCCCTTCCGCTCATGCCCGACGCCGCCCAAAGCTGGATGCATGTCCTCGCGTTTCTCTGCCTCGGCAACATCATTCACTGCGGGTTTGTCGCAATGCGCCAACGCGACCTCAATCTTCTCATCGGCAATTCCTCCGTCGCCCACATGGGCTTTTGTTTTCTCGGCATCGCGAGTCTAAGTTTGATCGGCGTGACCGGCGCCGTCACCGTGATGATCGCGCACGGGTTGCTCGCCGCCCTCACCTTCGCGTTGAGCGGCTATCTCTATCAACAAACCGGCACACTCGACATGGGTAAAATGGGCGGATTGCTCCGGCAAATCCCGTTCATCGGCGCGGCACTTGTGATGGCGGCAATGGCCGGTTGCGGTCTGCCCGGATTCGCAAATTTTCCCGGCGAAGCCCTCGTCCTTTTCGGCTCGTGGAAAGTGTTTCCGTTCGTGACCGCGCTCGCAGTTTGGGGCGCGTTGGTCATCGGCGCAATTTACATGCTGCGCGCCGTGCGAAATATTTTACACGGCCCACTCGTGGCGACTCCCCTCGAACCGCGCGACGCCATTTCGCTCTGGCGCAAATTTCCTTACGGGCTCTTGCTCGCCAGTTTGTTGCTCTTCGGCTTTATACCGTCGCTTTTGACCGACAAAATTAAACCGACGGCGCAAGCCATCGTGGAAGCCGCCACTGGCCAGAACCAAATCAAGAGGGCCGCCAAACTTCCTGTGCGCGCCGCGTTGCAAGCGGTTGTGAAATAGAAAATGAATCTCATCACTCTCGAAATTGCCGTCGTCATTCTGGCCATCGCCATTTTGCTGGGCGACCTCTGGACGCCCGCGCCGCAAAAGCGACAACTCGGTTACGCCGCAGCGTTTGGTCTTATCCTGATTTTTATCTTCAGCTTTCTCGCGCCACCTCCGTCTGGTTTGGCGTTCAACAACATGTTCGTCATCGACGGCCTCGCGCTCTTCTTCAAACGTTTCTTTATCGCAGCCGCCATCATTGTTCTCTTCATTGCCATCGAATTCGCCGAACGCATCGAGCATGGCATCTCCGAATTTTATTCGCTCATCCTCTTTGCGCTCGCGGGAATGATGTTTGCCGCTTCGGCCAACGACTTTATTTTAGTCTTCGTCGCACTCGAACTCGTCTCCGTCACCTTCTACATCTTAAATAGTTTCCAGCGCGATCGCCTCGGGTCACTGGAAGCGGGCATAAAATATTTAATTCTTAGCGCGCTCTCGGCGGCGTTTCTCGTTTTCGGCATCGCGTTTATATTCGGCACAACGACGTTCACCAATTTCTTCGAGATCAGAAGTCTCCTTACGCGCAGTCCTGAACTCGTCACGCAACCGGCTTTCATCCTCGGCATCCTGTTCGTAATGGTCGGACTCGGGTTCAAAATCGCCGCATTCCCATTTCAAATCTGGGCGCCGGATGTTTATCAAGGCTCACCGGCGCCCGCGACCGCGTTCCTCGCCGTCGGTTCCAAGGCAGCGGGCATCGTCCTTTTGTTGCGCGTTCTCTTTACCGCCGTGCCGCAAGTCGCGGTGCATTGGGATAAATTGCTCATCGGCTTGTCTGCCATCACGATTCTCTACGGAAATCTCTGCGCCATTCCGCAACGCAATCTCAAACGCCTCCTCGGTTATTCGAGCATCGCCAACGCCGGTTATCTTTTGCTCGGGTTTGCTGCGCTCAACGAAACCGGTTTCTCCGCCATCCTTTATTATTTGTGCGGCTACCTGTTCGCCGTTCTGGCCGCCTTCATGGTCATCACGCTCGTCACACGCGAACGCGAATCCGATGACATTTCCGTCCTCGCTGGATTAAATCAACGTTCTCCCCTGCTCGCCGCGTGCATGACATTGGCGATGGTTTCGCTCCCTGGCATACCGCCGCTGGCTGGATTTTTCGGGAAATTTCTGCTGTTAAAAGCCGTCGTGGAACAAGGTGCAAAAAACTCCGCGTATTACTGGCTGGTCGGCATCGCCATCCTCGGCGTGGTCATTTCGCTCTACTATTATTTCGGCGTCATCCGCGCGATTTATTGGTCGAAAGAGCCAACAGATTTGTCGCCGATTCAAATTTCTATTTCCGCAAAAATTGTCCTGCTCGTTTGCGCGGCTGGAATGCTTTACCTGGGAATTTTTCCCAACAAGCCCGTGGAACAAACCCAACTCGCCACGCAGGTTCTGCAAATCAATGTGTCATCGATCAAGATTCCACCAACAGCGTCGCATCCTTAGTAGCCCGGTTTCAGCGTAATAATGAAATCTCTTTGGGATTTATTTTAGGAGCCGCTACCATGTTTCCATGTCCGACGTGGTTTTTATGCGGCTGGCTTTACAACTCGCGCGACGCGGCTTGGGAGCAACATCGCCCAATCCGATGGTTGGTGCGGTTTTGGTGAACGGCGGAAAACGCATTGGCCGAGGCTGGCATCGCCACGCAGGAGGGCCGCACGCCGAAATCGAAGCGATCCGCGATGCGCAATCTAAAAAGCAAAACCTGAAAGGAGCGACCCTTTTTGTGACGCTGGAGCCGTGCTGCACGCACGGACGCACGCCGCCTTGCACGGATGCCATTATCGCCGCTGGCATCAAACGCGTGGTCGTCGCCGCGACGGATCCGAATCCCAAACACGCCGGAGAAGGTTTTAAGATTTTAAAACGCGCGGGCATTGAAGTAGAGGCGTTTGGAGTTCCGCGTTTACGCGGTTCGGGCGACGCCTCGCAACCAGAACGCGTGAACGCGAAACTCCAAACCTTGGCCGACGAAGCGACTCGGCTCAACGAAGCTTTCAACCATTGGATCGTTCATCGCAGACCGTTCGTGACGGTAAAATCGGCGATGACGCTCGATGGAAAAATCGCGACCGCGCGTGGTGAATCGAAATGGATCACCGGCGAGAAGGCGCGATCTAAAGGAATGAAACTTCGTCGAGGGGCGGATGCGATTTTGGTGGGGGTGAACACGGTGATTGCGGATGATCCCAGTCTCACCATTCGCCAAATGGGGAACATCGAACATCCAACAGCGAACATCCAACATCGTAGGCTGCGGCGGATCATTCTCGATCCAAATGCTCGGACACCGTTGTCGGCGAGAATTGTAAATGATGAATTTACGGCTTGGACGACAATTGTTGTTACAAAAGCTGCGCTGAGAAATCGCGTCGAAAAGTTGTCGAGCAAAACGAACGTGCTGGTTGCGCCAAGTCGTGTTGGACAAATTGGTTTGCGCTGGCTGTTGAAAAAACTTGGTTCTGAAAATATCGCGAGTTTGCTGGTTGAAGGCGGCGGTGAGACGAATGCTGGATTTCTTGAGCAAAAACTGGTTCAGCGAATTGCATTTTTTTACGCGCCAAAAATTCTTTGCGGACGGGATGCGCGGAAGAGTGTCGCAGGGGAGGGGATTGAACGGTTGGAGCAAAAAATTTCATTGCGCGAAGTAGAATGGAGAACGTTGGGAGAAGATTTGTTTTTGACCGCGCGAGTTGTGGAAGGTTGAATCACAAAAATGTTCACTGGAATCGTAGAAGAGGTTGGCGTGGTTGAAGGCATCGAATGCACAGCCAAAGCCATTGAGCTGATGCTGCAAACGAAGGCTTGCGGTGGCGGATTGCGCGTTGGCGATAGTCTCGCGGTCAATGGTTGTTGTCTGACGGTTGTTGAGATTTTTCCCCGGCGGGGTGGAAAAAAATCGGTGCGAGTCGATTTGCTGGAAGAATCCTGGCGCAGGACAAATCTGCAATTCGCGAATGTTGGTTCAGGAGTGAACTTAGAGCGCGCAGTTCTAACAAACGGAAGACTGGGAGGACATTTCGTCACCGGTCACATCGACTGCATGGGGAAAATTCTTCGCTGGGAAAAACGTGGCGCGGATCATTTTTTAGAAATTGCCGCACCCGCCGAACTGATGCGCTACGTGATTTTCAAAGGCTCAATCGCGATTGACGGGATCAGTTTGACGGTCGCGGAAGTTCGCAAAAAAAGTTTTGCCGTTTGGATCATTCCGCACACGAATGAAGTCACGGCGTTGCGCGAAAGAAAAGTTGGCGACGCCGTAAATCTTGAAGGCGATCTACTGGGCAAATACGTCGAGAAGTTTATTTCTTCTGCGTCTGGTTGAATTCGTAGGCGGCGCGATGCGGTTCGATCAGTTTCATGTTCGCCGGATAAAACGATCCCAGGCGACCGTCTGGCATTTTGAATTGATACTTCCCGGATTTCTTATCGAGCTTTGGTTTGCTGACGCCGGTGTATCGGGTGCCGTTACTGAGGGTGACATCGTAGCGGGATTTGCAGCCAGTCATTACGATGGCAAGTGAGACGAGAAGAAATAGTTTTTTCATAGGCGTTGACGTTTTACTTTTTTTGCGGGCGTTGACGAAACTGTTTGTGGGAGGAAGGAATATTTTGTCGCGGAGGATGAGCGCGGAATTTTTCGCGAGCGACTTGAGCAGCGGGAACCGGCTGCACCAATTGAAAATCGACCTGCTTTTTGAAAGAATCCACTTTGTAAACCTGCACCGTGACTTTATCGCCGAGCGTTATAATGCGGCGGCTGCGTCGGCCAACGAGATGATTTCGAGCGGGATCAAAGATATAAAAATCATCCTGCATCGACGAGAGGTGAACCAAGCCGCTCAGCCCGACGCCAGGAACATCAACAAAAAATCCCATGTTGCGAACATCGGTGACGAGCGCGGCATAACTTTGCAAATTTCCCGACTTTAGTTGCGCCTTCAAAAACGCGAAAAGTTTTACGTCTTTGCTGTCGCGTTCCGCATCGGCGGAGTTGCGTTCTGTATCAGAAATGTGGTCCGCAGTTTCCTTAAGTTTTGCAATCGGCGCGTGAACATCGTCGAACAAAACGCGGTGCACAATCAAATCAGCGTAACGACGAATCGGTGATGTGAAGTGCGTGTATTTGGTTTTTGCCAAACCGTAATGACCGAGAGCTTCCACAGCATAGCGGGCGCGCATGAGCGATCGAAGAAAGCCAATTTTCAACGCCTGTCCAATCGGCAGCGTGTTCAGTTTCGCCAAAAGTTTTTGCACTTCGGGGCGATGATTGAGATTGCCCACTTGAATGCCGTGTTCGCGAACGTCTTCCCGGTATTCGTTCAAGCGCCGTTCGGCGGGCGATTCGTGCACGCGATAAACGGCGGGTTTGCGCTGGCTCATCAAACGCGCGGCGACTGCTTCATTGGCGAGCAGCATATATTCCTCGATCAATTGATGAGAAATATCGTTTTCCATCCGCTCAATGCGCAGGACGCGGCCTTGTTCGTCCAAACGAATTTTGTTTTCGGGAAAATCGAGGTCGAGCGAGCCGGCTTTGAAGCGGGCGCGGCGAACACGTTGCGCCATTTCATTTGCATCATGCAACATCCGTTCAATCGGATCCGTGGGACGCGCCGCCTTTTGCAAAATCTCTAAAACTTCTCTGTAAGCGAAACGACGTTTCGAGTGAATCACTGCTGAATAAAATTTTGTTTCAAGAACTTTTCCGTCGTTGTTGAGGGCGAATTCAACACACTTCGTCAATCGCGCGACATTAGGTTTCAGTGAGCAAAGTTCGTTGCTCAACGCTTCGGGCAACATCGGAATCACGCGGTCCACGAGGTAAGTCGAATTGCCACGTTTGCGCGCCTCGGTGTCGAGCGCGGTGCCCGGTTTCACATAATTTGAAACGTCAGCGATATGCACCCAGAGTTTCCAGCGATCTTGGGTTTCACGCTTCAGGCAAATGGCATCATCAAAATCTTTCGCGTCATCAGGATCAATCGTGACGACGAGATGCTCGCGGCAATCCACGCGGCCTTGGAATTCCGAAGGCGACGGCTCCTTAAGTTTTGCAATGGCATTGGCTTCGTTTAAAACCGGTTTCGGAAAATGGAGCGGTAATTCGTATTGGCGCAAAACGGAAAGCATGTCCACGCCTTCTTCATCCGGCGCGCCGAGCACTTCGATGATTTCTCCTTCAGGACTGGTGTTGCGTGATTCCCAATTGACCAGTTCGACCACAACTTTGTCGCCGATGTGCGCGGGTCGTCCGACATCGCGTGGCTCGGGAACATAAACATCGTGCGGAATGCGCGGGTCGTCGGGAATGACGTAAAGAAATTGTTTGCCGCGCTGCAAGGTGCCGACAAGTTGCGCGCGTTTGCGTTCCAGAATGCGAATGACGGAGCCGGTAATCTCGCCTTCTTTTTGCGGGCGCGCGCCTCGGCCCGGTGGATTGCGACGAACGAGAACGCGATCTCCGTGAAGCGCGGTGGAAGTTTCGTTTGCAGGGATGACAATTTCCTGCGCGCCGGTTTCGTCTGGACGAAGAAAGCCTTTTCCAGAGCGATTGATTTGAATTACGCCCGGAATGAGATCTGCCTCGCGCGATTTAATGTAGCGGTTGCCTTTGGTGCGGATGATCTGGCCGGATTTTTCAAGCGCGGCGAGATTTTGTTGAAGCTCCTGCTGTTGATTGGCGCGCAAGCTGAGTTGGCGCAGCAACTCTGGAACATTCGAAGGCGCGTAATTATTTCCCGCGAGCAGTTTTAAAATTTTTTCTTCCATAACCAATGAAGGCGTTTGCGGGAAAAGTTGTAACAGGGATAAACCGGATGAACAGGATTGTTCTCATTTGAATGACGTAAAAGATGAACAGCGACGCAGAAGATGAAAAGATTTTTAAGATTTCACAAATGCGCGGGATATTACTTGCCGCGTTTGCCTGGCGCGATTATTTTGCTGCTCGAATTTGCCAGGGCCCATGGAACGAGGACTTACGAACCCCGCCAGGGCAGGAATGCAGCAACGGTAGTTTGCTCCGCGTCCGCCGTGGTCACCCTGGCTTGTTCGATTTTATTTACGATTTCGGATTTGCGATTGAGCACTGCTCGTAAATCGTAAATCGTAAATCTCAAATCAAATGTCGTATCAAGTCATCGCCAGAAAATATCGTCCGCAACGGTTCGCGGATGTCGTCGGGCAGGAACACGTCACGCAAACGCTCTCCAACGCCATCACGCAAAATCGCATCGCCCACGCCTACCTTTTCGTCGGGCCACGCGGCACCGGTAAAACGACCATTGCCCGCATTTTTGCCAAAGCATTGAACGCCACCGGCGGGCCGAATGCCGATTTTTCAGAAAACGATCCGAAGGTTCAGGAAATTGCTGAAGGCCGAGCGCTCGACGTTTTGGAAATCGACGGCGCGAGCAACAATGGCGTCGAACAAGTCCGTGAACTGCGCGAGACCTGCAAATACGCGCCCGCTTCCAGCAAATATAAAATCTATATTATTGACGAAGTTCACATGCTCTCGACGGCCGCCTTCAACGCGCTGCTCAAAACTTTGGAAGAGCCGCCCGCTCATGTGAAATTCATGTTCGCCACCACCGAGGCTGAGAAAATTCTCCCCACCATTCTTTCCCGCTGCCAGCGCTTTGATTTGCGCCGCATTCCCGCAAAATTGATTGTCGAACACCTCGGCTACATTGCGAAAAAGGAAAATGTAATAATCGATGACCCGGCCCTTCACGCTATCGCGCGCGGTTCCGATGGCGGGATGCGCGATGCCGAATCGACTCTCGATCAACTGATCAGTTTTTGCGGCAATGAAATCGCGGAGGCCGACGTTTTGTCCATGTTCGGATTGACCGCGCAAAGCCAGATTTATTCGCTCGCCAAAGCAATTCTCGCTGGAGAAGTCGAACCCGCGTTGCGCGAATTGAATGACCTCGCCAAACAGGGAAAAGATCTGGCGCGATTGCTTTCCGAGTTGCTCAACCATTTTCGCAACCTCCTTATTTTTCAGGTCTCGAAAGGCGACATGCGTATTTTGGAAGTGTCCGAAACCGAAGGCGCGGTTTTGCAGGAGCAATCCGCCGAGCTTACATCAGACGCCTTGACTCGCATCATGGAAGTTTTCACCGATTGCGAAGGGAAATTGCGCGACGCCGCCTCGAAGAAAATTCTTATTGAAGTCGCCCTGCTTAAAGCCATCGAAGCGCGCAACGCCGTGAGCATCGACAGCGTTCTGAA
>JBDSYB010000238.1:0-4627 GCA_039925885.1 Verrucomicrobiota bacterium | reverse complement strand
AAGCCGACGACCTAACTGGTGCGCCCGCCTTTAAATTCAAACAGCGAAGTTATAGAGGAGTTACAATTGATCCGCTTTATCGCTTCGCCCAACAATCCCGCCACCGACAACGTGGTGATTTTCACTCCGTCAATCGCAGGGCGAAGGACGGTATCAGTAGTTATTAGTTCGTCAATATTTGATTTTCGCAGGCGTTCAATGCCCAAATCGTTCAGAATCGCGTGCGAAACACAGGCGATTATTTTCTTGGCGCCCTTCTTTTTCAACAGCTTCGCAGCCGTCGTCAGGGTTCCCGCCGTTTCCGTTAAATCATCGACCATCAAAACATTTTTTCCGCGAATTTCGCCAATGACCGTCATCGACTCGATTTCCGTCGCGCTCTTGCGCCGTTTCGCCACGATGGCCAAACCAGCTTCCAAAACCTGCGAATAAGCGTGCGCCATTTTCAGTCCGCCAACATCCGGGCTGACGACGACCATGTCAGGAATTTGTTTTTTCTTGAGAAATTCATACATCACAGGCGCGGCATATAAATGATCCACTGGAATATCAAAAAAGCCTTGAATTTGTTGCGCGTGCAAATCCATGGTCAAAACTCGATTCGCGCCAGCCGCCACCAAAAGATTCGCCACAAGTTTCGCGGTGATGGGCACGCGCGGCTGATCTTTGCGATCCTGACGGGCATAACCGTAAAAAGGCAAAACAGCCGTGATCCTGGACGCGCTGGCCCGGCGCAACGCATCCATCATGATGAACATCTCCATCAAATTGTGATTGGTCGGCGGCGAAGTCGATTGCACGACGAAAACATCTTCGCCGCGCACGTTTTCCTCGATCTTGACGAAGGTTTCGCCGTCGGGGAACGAACTGACGGTACATTTGCCCAGTTCGAGACCAATCGACGCAACAATGTTCTCGGACAAGATGGGGTTTGATGTGCCAGCAAAAATCTTCACAAGTGTTTTGAAAAAAATAAAACCACCGTCGGGTGGTTTCAAAATGAGGCCAAACTTTAGCCCCGGTTTTTCGTCATGCAAGTTCTAATGCGGAGCAGCGGCAACCGCTTTTGCGCAGGAACAGAAAGCGACTCATCGGTTGACGCGGTTAGAGGACGAAATCAAAAACCAATTATTTCTTCCCGGCCGATGGTTTCTCTCCGGGCGGCTTCTCGGCGGGTGTGTTGGAAAGCGGCGGCGCCGAAGCATTGAGCTGCGTGAGAACATTCGTTGTCAGGTCATTTTCACCATTGTTATACAAAATAACTGGTGTGTCGTTGATGCTGGAAGCAGCGCTGTCAACCACCATCGTATAACCGGCGGCTTTCGCCTTTTTATTTACGATTTCCCGAATTTCGACCAGGATGGCGTCACGTTTGCGCCGTTGTTTTTCACCCAGCTTGGCGCGCGAGCTTCGTTCAAACTGCGCCACCGTTTGCTCCGTGTCTTTCAACTCCAGGTATTTTTTCTCCGCAGCTTTTTTGCTATTCGCGCGCTCCTCTGCGGCCATCGCCTGGTCATTCGATTTATCAATCAATTTCTTCCAATCTTCTTCGCCCTTTTTCAAATCCTCCAACATCTCCTTGCGCTGTTTTTCGAGATCACCGGCTTCATCCTTGAGATTGGCGTCCGCCTGTTTTGTTTTGTAATATTCGTCGAAAACTTTTCGCAGATCGATCAAGGCGATTTTGGGTTGAGCGTGCGCCGCCGAAATCAATAACGAGAAAACGCCGAACGCGATAACTATCTTTTTCATGGTGAGTTTCATATGATTAAAATCTGCTTTGAAATCCGACGCCGAAATTAAACCGGCCTTTGTTTCCTAAATTTTTATCGTGAGTCAATGGAAAACCATAATCGAGACGCAACGGCCCAAGCAACGGGATGTTGATTCTCAAGCCCACACCCCAGTTGTCATTGTAAAAGCCCCGACCTTCCGAATTAAAACTGAATTCCTTACTATAAACATTGCCAATGTCATAGAACATGGCGAAGCGTAATCGTTCAATAATTGGCAAGCTGTATTCGGCTGAACCGAACCAAAAAGTGTTGCCACCGATTGGTTCGTCAAAGCTGTCGTGCGGCCCAACATCGCGGTAGCGGTAACCGCGCAACGAGTAAAGTCCTCCCAAAAACCAGCGATCAAAAATGGGAACCCTGTCCCGTCCGCGATCTCCATTGCCGTAACTGCTCACGACACCAGATTGCCCACCGATTTCTAAAATATGACCGGGGAAAAAGCCCGGAAAATACCAAACGCTCTTGGCCTCAATCTTGTAAAAGTCAGTGTCGCCACCCAGCGGACCACCAGCTATTTCCGCCGAAAGCTCGGTGCGCTGGCCGCGGTTCGCCAGAAAAACATTGTTGCGAGTGTCATACGCGATTGACGTCCCCAATTTGGAAACAAGACGCCGCCCGTCTTCTTCAAAAATATCGCGCGAAATATTTGGTTTGAAGACATTCGTGCCTTTCACAATGGTATTAGTATGGCGCGAAGAATCCACGTTCACGTCGATACTTTCCAATGTGTAGGCCACACGGCCTATCAATAATTCGGTGCCCAAAGCTTTGCTCAAACTCAACGTGCCACCGGAGTGTGTTTCCTCGTAAAGATGACTTAAATATCCGAGGTCGCGATGATATAAATCCACTCCAAATTGAAGCTTCCTACCGAGAAACCACGGCTCGATAAACGTGAGTTGATAATCCTGTCGCCGGGTCCCGACCTGCGCCCGCAACCGAAACTTTTGCCCGGCACCCGTAAACGTGGGCGGCTTGAACAAATCAAAATTTTCCTGCGAAATTTCGACAAAACCCACCACGCTGTCCACCGAACTCAATCCCGCACCGAGTGTGAGATTGCCGGTGTTTTTTTCTTCGACCCCGATGACAAGATTCTTGCGGTCAGGCACGTCTGTTTCATCGGATTGAGTGTCCACTTTTTCAAAATAGCGCAATCCTTCCAATCGTTCGCGGCTGAGTTTAACGCGCACCATGTCGTAAACTTCTCCCGGTGAAACAGCCAGTTCGCGACGAATGACTTTATCTTTCGTTTTGTCGTTGCCTTTGATCTCGATTTTTTCGATGAACGATTTGATGCCTTCATCGACGTTGTAAACCAGGTCCATCGCTCCCGTTTGAGTATTGGCATTTTTCACGGGCGCAATTTTCGTATCGATATATCCTTTTGCTCCGTAAAAATCCTGAATCGCCTCTTTATCTTTTTGCAAACCTTTGGGCGTAAAAATTTTCCCAACCGTCATTTCCATCCTTTTGTCGCGGCCCTCGACCCTGATTCCTTTGTAAATTTCGTTGGTGGAAAAAAGGGCGTTTCCCTTGAAAGCGATGTTGCCAACCTTGTAGCGCGTGCCTTCTGACACGATGAAACGAATCACCAGTTTTGCGGGCGTAATATAATCAAATTGCACGTCCTTGATTTCGAAATCGATGTAGCCTTCATTTTGATAAAACTCGATCAGCTTTTCCTTGTCATCCTCGAATTGTTCATCCTTCAAAACGGCGCTTCCCGTCAGCCAGGAAAACAGCCAGCGCTGTTTCGTCTTCAAAATTTTGCGTAATTTCTTTTGTGAATAAGCCTTCGCGCCAACAAACCGGATTTCCTCAATCTTAACTTTGGGGCTTTCGGAAACTTCAAACGTCACCACCGCTCGACCACTGGCTTCATCCGGCGCCACCACGGGTTTGACCGTCGTTTTTTGGTAGCCTGCCTTCTGATACCTTTTTTGCATTTCCTGCGAGTCCGCAAAAAGTTTTCGTTCATCCAATGGCTCGCCGATTTTTGCGGTTAATTTTTTCCGCAACTTACGGACGCTGAATTTTTTGTTGCCGCTGAATTTAATGTCTGTCACGAGCAACTTGCCTTGCATGTGATAGGTGAGATTGACTTTGTTCGCGGAGATTTCTTCGCCCACGCGGATGTTCTGGAAAAATCCGGTCGCATAAAGATTGCGCACGTCATCATCAATGCTCAGACGCAAATAAGGATCGCCTTCCTTGAGGCGAATATTGGCGCGGATCAACGCCTCACTGACGGTCGGAGGCCCGATATATTTAATCTCGATTTTTCCAACGGTCGGAGGCGTTTGCGCGAGGAGAGAGCAAAGCGAAAACAAAAGGCAGAGAGGCCCGGCGAAGCGTAGCAATAACTTAGTCATTTAATTTTCTATCGGCACATCATCCGCGCTGACTTTAGCGGCGCTTTCGAACCGCGTATAACTTTTCAAAAACGTCAAATTCACATCGCCCGTCGGCCCATTGCGCTGCTTGGCGATCAACAAATTTACCGGAATCGCGTCCTGTTCCTGCCCGGCTTCTTCATCATCGCCACTGCTCGGTTTGTAAAGCAGCGCCACCAAATCCGCGTCTTGTTCGATGGAACCAGATTCACGCAAATCCGACAAACGCGGTTTGCGACTTTTGTCTTTTTCCAGTTCGCGATTCAACTGGCTCAACACAATCACCGGCACTTTTAAATCCTTGGCCAGCGATTTTACTCCGCTGGAAATATCCGCGATTTCCTGCTGGCGATTGTCGGCGCGGCGCGAAGTAGAATGGAGCAGTTGGAGGTAGTCAATTACAAAGAGCTTGATGCCATGCTGCGTGGCCATGCG
>JBDSYB010000237.1:0-8742 GCA_039925885.1 Verrucomicrobiota bacterium | reverse complement strand
ATTTGCAGCACAGCAAGTTGAACATGAAGCCCGCGAAAGTCGGCTCGGCGGTCGAGTGGCATCAGGACATGGCGTATTTCCCGCACACGAATGATGATCTTGTCACAACTCTAATCCATCTCGACGAAGCCACCGAGGAGAATGGTTGCCTGCAAGTTTTGCCGCGTCATCACACGCATTACTTTGATCACGCCGGTCCGGATGGACGTTTTGCAGGAATGATCACGGAAAATTTGAGCGACTTCGGCAAACCCAAAAGTCTGCCCGCACCGGCGGGGAGTGTGATTTTCATGCACTGCATCACGCCGCACGCTTCGCTGCCCAACAAATCCAGCCGCGCGCGACGAACTCTCATTTACGAATACCGCGCGAACGACGCGCTCCCAATTTATTACGGTGAGATGACCAATCTGGCTGAAGCGAAACATCGCCCTGTTCGTGGCAAGCCAGCGCGCTTTGCCCGTTTTGGCGGACCGAGTCCGTTGATTCCAAACGTCGGCAAATACGCCTCGCTCTACGAACTGCAAAGTCAGGCGAAAGCGCAGATGAAATGAAAAAGTACTCGGCTCAGTTGGAATGGGGAGCGCGCCCGCCTCGGGTGCAGCCGACGACGCCCTCGTCGTCGGCATCAGATAGCGTATATGTGAACCAATTCGTGTATCCACCGCGCGAAACGTTCGGCGCGAGGGCGCGCCGAACAACAGCCGAGGCGGCAGTGCTCCCCATTTTTAAACTGCGTTACGATCTGGCTTTTACAACCACTCCAGCATGAGCAAACGACTTCAAAATCAAGTGGCGTGGATCAGCGGAGCGTCGTCCGGCATGGGCGAAGGAATCGCGCGATTGTTTGCTCGTGAAGGAGCGGCGGTTGCGCTTGTCGATGTTCAGGAAAAAAAAGGTTTGGCGATCGCCGAAGAAATTCGTGCCGAGGGTGGCCGCGCCATTTTCATTGAGTGCGACGTGAGAAACGAAGCAGCGGTGCGCGCGTCAATGGAACAGACGGTGAAGGAATTCGGCGGGCTGCAAACCATCGTGAACTGCGCCGGAATTGTGCAGGTGAAACTGCTGCACGAAATCGCCGTGGCTGACTGGGACCGGCTGATGGACATCAACGTCAAATCCATTTTCCTTTCCATCAAGCACGGTATCGCGCACTTGAAAAAAAATCCGCGCAGCTATGTCGTGAACATCGGTTCGGTCGGCAGTTTCATCGGCCAAGGCTCCACGCCCGCCTACACCGCATCGAAAGGCGCGGTATTGATGTTGAGCAAATCCATCGCGCTGGATTACGCCGCCGACGGTGTGCGTTGCAATTGTGTCTGCCCCGGCATCACCGACACGCCGATGTTGCGCGAGCATCTGAACATGAACAAAGACCCGGACGCCGCGTTGCGAAATCGCCTGCGCCGCGTGCCGATGGGCGTGCCGCTCACGCCGCACGACATCGCCAAATCCGTGCTTTATTTTTCCTGCGAAGATTCCGCGGGTGTCACGGGCACGTCTCTCGTCGTGGATGGCGGCTATCTGACCGCCGCCGAATGGGAACATCCCGGCAAAACGAAATTCATGGAATGAAATCTTTGAAGAACTGTAGAGACGGCTCGGTGGGCCGTCGCAAAATGATCGACTCGCCACGCAACTTGAGACGCCTCACCGAGGCGTCTCTCCTCAAATGTTCACCATGAATTCATCCTTCCTCTCTCGTCGCGATTTTGTCCGGCAAACCGTTTCCGTTATCGGCCTTGCGGCGGCGGGCTGTCCCATGGAAGCCCGGAGCGAGGAACCCGCGCGCCATCGTTTTCTCTGTTGCGATTATCAAGGCAACAAAGTTTCCATCATCGCAGCCGACGGTTCCATCGAATGGGAATTCGCCGCGCAGACTCCGCAGGATTGCTGGATGTTACCGAACGGTAATGTGCTTTTCTGTTACACCAACGGCGCGAAAGAAGTTTCTCCCAACAAGCAAGTCGTCTGGGAATACAAAGCCCCAGCCGAGGCGCGATGTCATTCCTGCCAACCGTTGCCCGCCGGTCGCGTGCTGGTGGCGGAGTGCGGCATGAGCCGGATCATCGAGGCTGGGCGAGACGGCAAAGTTGCGAAGGAAATCAAAGTCGCTTCACAAGCCAGGAGCATGAGCCATCAATTTCGCGGCACGCGCAAAACGGAGGACGGACATTATTGGGTCTGTTTGATGGACGAAAAGAAAATCGTGGAACTTTCGCCTGACGGTGCGCTGCTCCACGAAATTCCGGTGGATGGATTTCCGCACGCTGCGATCAAACTTCCGGACGGACATTTGCTCATCACGCTCGGACAGGCGACCAAGGTCATCGAACTCGACCAGGATCTGAAAATCGTCTGGCAACTCGACGCAAATGAGTTGCCGGGAAATCCGTTGCGACTGCCCGCTGGCTGCCAGCGTTTGCCCAATGGAAACACAATCATCTGCAATTATCTGCCGGGTGATTTTATGGGAAAACAACCGCAGGCATTTGAAGTGACGCGGGACAAAAAGGTCGTCTGGGAATTTGCCGATCACGCGCATTTCAAGACGGTGAATCAAATCTATGTTCTCGATGCGAATCGCGGCGGGAAGGAAAGCAAAGTATTCCGGTGAACAAATCGAAAGAGATGAAATCCGCCAAAACGAAAAAGAAGGCTCGCGTCATTCGCCGCGCTTTCACCATGCGATTGAAGCCGGGATCGTTGGCCAAATACAAAAAATTCCACGACAACATCTGGCCGGAACTTGTCCGCGAAATTGAATCCTCCGGCATCGCGCAGATCACGACGTTCGAAAACAACCTGCACCTTTTTCTCTATTCCGAAATTCACGACCAGACGGCATGGGACAAATTATGGAGTTCAAAAATCCATGACGAATGGGCGAAGTTCATGGAGCCGCTGATGCTCTTTCGAGATGATGGCAAAGTGGATGCCAGCCCGTTGGAAGAAATATTTCATTGGGAACAACCGGTTAAAAAAAATACGGCAGCCAGAAAACCAAAGTGAGTTTTTCCTGCAAAGACAAAGTAGCCTTGGTGACCGGGGCAGGTCGGGGCTTGGGTCGGCAGACGGCGCTCAATCTTGGGGCGCGCGGCGTGAAAGTCGTGGTTGTTTCTCGTAACGAGAAAGAGCTGCGCGACACCGAGAAATCCATCCAACAGGCCGGTGGTGTTGGCCATGCCATACCGGGCGATATCAGCCGCCCGGAATCGGTGGACGCATTAAAAAAAGAAGTCGAAGAACGCTTTGGTCCTGTTTCCATTCTCGTCAATGCGGCGGGAATTTTCGGCCCCATCCAACTCATCAAAGACAGCGACGCCCAGCGTTGGATTGACACGGTGGCCATCAATTTATTTGGTCCTTATCTCACCTGTCGCGCGTTCGTTGGCGGCATGATTAAAAATGAATGGGGCCGGATCATTAATTTTACTTCAGCCGCCGCGTTGCATCCGCCCGGTTCGTTGAACAGCGCCTACGCCACGAGCAAAAATGCTCTTAACCAATTTACGCGACATCTTGCGGTCGAATTGCAAGGCACGGGCGTCACGGCCAACGTGCTTCATCCGGGCGATGTGAAAACAGAGATGTGGGCGGCGATTCGCGCGGAAGCGGAACAGATGGGGCCGGAAGCGGAAGCATATCGCGACTGGGTTCGATGGGTGGAACAAACCGGCGGCGACGACCCACAAAAAGCGGCTGACCTCGTGATTCGCTTGTTGAGCGATGAGGCGGCTGAAACCAACGGCAAATTTCTTTGGATTGAAGGCGGATTGCAGGCGCCCATTTCAAGTTGGGGCGACGAGTCTGGCGCGCAACCATGGCGCGAATCGTAACCAGATTTCCCATGAGTGTTGCTTCAATCAAAGATTCTCCTTTTGTCCGCCGCCGTCTTTTCGCGTTCGACGAAATTGGTGTGGTCGTGGCGTTGTTGAGCGTCTGCGGGTTGCTCTGGCTGTTCAGTGGAAATCAATTTATTCAGCCCACCAATTTATTACAGGTGGCGCGGCAAGCGTCGAGCTACGGCATCATGGCCGTCGGCATGGTCATCCTTCTTTCGATGGGCGAAATCGACTTGTCCGTCGGCGCAATTCTCACGCTGGTCAACATTGTTACCGCCGTCGCGTTGCGGGAAGGAACGCCCATGCCGTTTGCGGTGTTGACGGGACTCGCCAGCGGCGCGGTCTGTGGCTTCGTGAACGGCTTGCTTGGAGTCGCGCTGAAAATTCCCACGATCATTATTACGCTCGGCACAATGAGTGTCTTTCGCGGGTTGGCGTTAGTTCTTTCCAAAGCAACGCCCGTTGGAAATTTCCCCAAAGACAACGCATTGTTCAATCTGGGCGGTGGAAATTTGTTTGGCGTGCCGACCAGCGTTCTCGTCATGCTCGCGGTGGGATTTGTGGGACATCTGTTGTTATGCCATACCGCATTTGGATGGCGCGCGCAGGCCATTGGCAGCAACGCGCAAGCGGCGCGATTTTCCGGAATTCCCCTCGCGCGCTATCGCATTCTCGCCATGACCATCATGGGTTTGGTTGCGGGCATCGCGGGGGTGATGGAGTTGGCGTTTCTTCAATCGGGCAGCCCGACGACAGGACAGGGTTATGAACTTTACGTGATTGCTTCGGCCATCATCGGCGGCACTGCGCTCGCTGGCGGCAGCGGCTCGGTAGTCGGCGGAATTTTAGGAGCGTTATTAATCGCCGTCATTCGCAACGGCCTGGTGCTGCTCGAATTTTCCGCTTACTGGGGAACCGTCGTCACGGGCGTTGTGATCATCGCCGCCGTCGCCATCGGCGGTTTGGTGAAAGGACAAAGAACGAAATGAAAAATAAAAAATCAGGGTCGATGTTCGCGAGCGTGCCGCTGCTGCTCGCGGTTTTGTTCACCGCCGGATGCAATAAAAAACCGGCGGACGACGATACCGCGCAATCGCAGAACAAACCGAAAATTGGTTATGTGCTGCATGGGTTGAATGACTTCACCCAAATTATCAAACAAGGCGCAGAAGATGCCGGTCGCGCCGAAAACGCTTCGGTCAACGTGGTTGGGCCTGCGGGATTTTCAGCGTCGGACGCCATCGCGATGTTCGAGGGAATGACGCAAAAAAAAATCGGCGGATTGGTGGTCGTGCCGATGCCCGGACAAATTTGGGTAACGCCGATTCGTCAAGCGACTGAGGCAGGCATCCCGGTGCTCACCGCGAATGTCCGCAGCGCCGGTTCAGCTTCGACGGCGTGGTTCGGACAGGATGAATTTGCCAGCGGAATTGTTCTCGCGACGGAGTTGCAAAAACTTCTTGCGGCCCAAAATAAAACCGAGGGACCAATCATTGTCGGCATGTGCGCTCCGGGGGTGGACGTGCTGGTGGAACGTTACGAAGGATTCAAGAAAGGAATGGCGAACACGAAATTTCAAATCAGCGAACCGTTTGATGTGAACACCGAGAACACCGCCAACTACGGCGCGTGGGAAAATTTGGCCTCCGCCAATCCCAACATCGTCGCGCTCGTCGGGCTTTGCTCGATGGATTTGCCGAATCTTGCGAAGTTGAAAGTGCGAATGAAAGCGTCGTGGCTGGTGTGCGGATATGACCTCGGTCGCGAGACGATGGATGCCATCAAAGCGGGCACGGTCCAAATCGCGCTCGGCCAGCATCCTTATTTGCAAGGTTACCTGCCAGTCCTGGCGTTCGCCCGCCACTTGCGCGATAAGAAAACGCTGCCTCAGGGTTGGATTGATACCGGCATGGAGATTGTCACGCGCGAAAATGTCGATGCCATTTACGGACGGGAGGCCGACGAAAAAAAGCAGACTCAATGGTATGCGGATTACATTGCCAGGAACTTTTCAGATTTGAACGCCGTCGCCAAACCACTTCCAAAATCGAAAAATTAAATTTATTTCCGTGCCGGAAACCTCATTCATTCAACTCAATCGTCTGTCAAAGCGTTTTGGCGGCGTAACGGCGTTGGACGAGGTGAGTTTTGATATTCGCCGAGGCGAGGTCCACGCCGTCGTTGGTGAAAATGGCGCGGGAAAATCCACGCTGATGAAGTTGTTGGCGGGAGTTTACGAACCGGATGCAGGTGAAATTAAAATCGAGTCGCAACCGGCGAGATTGAAAAATCCGCGCGACGCCCGCCGTCAAGGAGTGAGCATTGTTTTTCAGGAACTGAATTTATTTCCCCACCGCACGGTCACGGCGAATGTCTTTGCCAATCGCGAATCAACCAATCGCTGGGGCGGGCTGCGCCGCAATCAAATGCGCGACGCCACTCGACAGGCCCTCAGTGAATTAGGCGTGAATTTGTCGCCCGACGCGGTGGTCGGCTCGTTGAGCATCGGCGAAAAGCAATTTGTTGAAATCGCCCGGACGCTGGAAGAGAAAGCCCGAATTGTTATTTTGGACGAACCGAATTCCGCTTTGGGCGAAACGGAATCGCAACGTCTGTTTGAAATTATTCGCCGACTGCGCGGGCGCGGCATCACCCTCATTTATATTTCGCATCGACTGGAGGAAGTGTTTGCCATTGCCGACCGCATCACGGTTTTGCGCGACGGCCAATATCAAGGCACCTACGAAACGCGCGACACCACGATTCCAAAAATCATCACCGTGATGATCGGGCGCCCGGCGGAAAATTTGTTTCCACAAAAAAAGGCGGACGCATCGCAGGGGCCGGTGACGTTGCAAGTGCGAGAGTTATGTCGGAAGCCGCGCCTGGGGCCGATTAGTTTCTCCGCTCGTGCTGGTGAAGTCGTGGGGTTTGCCGGACTGGAAGGCGCGGGAGTGAATGAATTGTTTCGCGTGCTTTTTGGACTCGATGAAATGACCAGTGGCCAGATTGTGGTTCGTGATGAACCGCAGGAGTCCACCGGACCGAGTGCGGCGATGCGCCGAGGGTGGGCGATGATTCCAGAGAATCGACGCGAGCAAGGATTGATGATGGATTGGTCCATCGCCCGCAACGCGACATTGCTGATCCTCGACAAACTGTTGAACCGGCTTGGCTTGATTGATAAAAATCAAGTTCGTTCTACGACCGGCAGTTTAATTCAGCGGTTGGGAATTTCCACGAACCAACAAGAGACGAAGGTGGTCAACCTCAGTGGCGGTAACCAACAGAAAGTGCTTTTGGCAAAATGGCTCGCGCTCGGCCCTTCCATTTTAATTTTGGATAATCCGACCCGTGGCGTCGATGTCGGCGCGAAAATGGAAATCTATGCGCTCTGCCATCAACTGGCCGGGCAAGGCATGACCATCCTGCTGGCCTCCAGTGAGACGGAGGAAATTCTGGGATTGGCGGACCGTGTTTTGGTGCTCGCGAAAGGAAAAGTGATTCACGAATTTCAACGGGACGAAGTCTCCAAGGGTGAACTGATGCACGCCATGTCGGGCACGGCAGTTGTTACAGGAGAAAAATCGTAACCAAATCGCAAAGGAAAAATATGAAACTAAAACTCGCTTGTGCCGATTTCACATTTCCACTTCTGTCGCACGACAAAGTATTGAATCTGATTACGATGCTCGAATTCGACGGCGTGGACATTGGATTGTTTGAAGGACGCTCGCATCTCTGGCCTTCCAAGGAATTAAAGTCGTCCGTGAAATCTGGAAAACAACTTGGCAAAAAACTCGCTGATCGCGGCTTGCGTTGCGCGGATGTTTTTCTCCAGATGAATCCAAGTTTCGTTCCTTACGCAATCAATCATCCTGAGGCGGCACGACGTCGCCACGCACGCGATTGGTTTTTGAAAACTTTGGATTACGCGACGGCGGCGGGCGCGAAGCATGTCACGACCCTTCCAGGAGTTAATTTTGAAAACGAAAAAGCAGCCGAGTCGTGGCGACGCATGTGCGATGAGCTTGCGTGGCGCGTTGCACAATCGGAAAAAAATAAAATTATCTTCGGGGTGGAAGCTCACGTCGGTTCGATCGCGCCGACCCCGAAAGCTGCTTTGCGTCTCGTGAAAGACGTTCCCGGTTTAACCCTCACGCTGGACTACACGCATTTCACCCGCGCCGGATTACCCGACAGCGCTGCCGAACCGCTCATCGCGCACGCCTCGCATTTCCACGCCCGAGGCGCACGCAAAAGCCGTTTGCAAACTTCGTTCCAGGAAAATAAAATAGATTACGCGCGCGTTTTGCGCGCGATGAAAAAATCGAACTTCCGAGGTTACGTCGGCGTGGAATACGTCTGGGTGGATTGGGAACACTGCAACGAAGTGGACAATCTTTCCGAAACCATTTTGCTGCGGGATTTCCTTCGCCGGAAAATTGCCGGACGCTAAAATCTATGTTCACCTTTGGCCTCGCCATGACGCTGCGCCCCGGCGCTTACGAAAAATATAAACTCGCCCATGAGCAACTCTGGCCAGCGATCGCCGAGGGAATGCGCGCGAACGGTGTGAACATGGCAATTTATCGTGATGGCGACCGGTTGTTCGTGTTCGCTTCCGCGCCGACGGAGCTGCATTGGAACAAAAGCCGGGAGGATCCGATTCTGGCGGCTTGGGATAAACAGATCACGCAATTTGTCGAGGCGGATGATAAGGGCGGCATCGCTTTCCGAATGCTCCCAAAGGCATTCGGGTTTGGAGAGTTCAGATAGCCGTTCTTCGCCGGGAAATCCCATTCTCTCGCCTCTGGAAAGTTTTTTTCTGCGTCCCTTGTAGACGCACCGCTTCCTCGACAAACTGCTCAGGAGCCGCTAAATTGAGCGATGATGT
>JBDSYB010000236.1:0-28348 GCA_039925885.1 Verrucomicrobiota bacterium | reverse complement strand
GGTCCACCGTGACGCGATGTTTCATCGTGTTGATCCCGGCGTTGTTGACGAGAATGTCGAGGCGGCCCTGTTCCTTGAGAATTTGCGCGACACCCGATTCCACCTGCGCTTCGCTGCTCACATCCATGGCGAGAGCCGTGCCGGATTTTGATTTTGCCGACGAAATTTTTGCCGTTTCCAAATCGAGATCGGCATAAACGACATGCGCGCCATTTTCCGCAAGCATGTCCGCGATGGCCTGACCGATGCCGCGCGCCGAGCCGGTGACAAGAGCGACCTGGCCTGAGAGATCAACCTTCATTTTTTGAGAGTGCCAGCGTTAAACGGCGAGGCTCAACTTGTTTTCTTCGGTTTCTTTCCGTTTTTCCCGTAGCGGCAGGCATCCCTGCCTGCCGTAGAGCCGTGGCTTCCAGCCCGGCGGAAAAAACTCACAAACACCGGAGCCGCTGAAAATTTTACCATGCACCGAAAACATTCCACCGTTTTTTCCGGGCGGCAGGATGCCGCCCTCTACGGCAGGCAAGGATGCCTGCCGCTACTTTGCCGCTCCGGTCGCCGCGCCGGTTGCCGCCAGCATGAAACGTTGCTCGTTTGCTTCCTCTTTCGTGAATTGATCCGCCACCTTGCCACGCGAGAGGACGATGAACCGATCACACAGCGCCAGCAGTTCCGGTAGTTCCGAAGAAATCACCACCTGCGCGATTCCCTGCCGCGCGAGATCCATCATCAATTTGTAAATCTCGTTCTTCGCTCCGACATCCACGCCCTTCGTCGGCTCGTCGAGCAACAACACGCGCGGTTTTGGAAAAAGAACTTTGGCCAGCACCACCTTCTGTTGATTGCCTCCGCTCAAGTTTGCGACCGGTGTTCGCACCGAAGGCGCGCGAATGGAAAGTTTCTGAAGGTAATGTGTCGCGCATTCTGTTTCGCGCGCGCGATCCAGCACGCGGAAACGCGACACCTGTGAAAAATCATGGAGCGTGACGTTTTCGCGAATGGCGAAATTGAAAAGCAATCCGTCATGCTTGCGATCTTCCGTCAGCAGGCCGAGTCCGCTGGCCTTCGCGTCGCGCGGATTGCGCACAACAATCTCGCGTCCTTCGATGAAAATCCGTCCAGTGTGCGGCAGCCGCCCGTAAAGCGCGTTGACCGTTTCGCTTCGACCTGATCCGACCAGTCCGCCGATGCCGAAAATTTCCCCGCGCCGGACAGAAAAACTGACGTCGTCCACCACATCGCACCCCGCGAGATGCGGATGCGGCACGGTGAGATTTTCGACGCGCAACATTTCCTCGTGGCCGATGGCGGAGTCGCGCGCGGGATAGAAATTTTCAATCGTCCGACCAACCATTGCCGCCACGATTTTGTTTTCGTTGAAGTCGGCGCGTTCAAATTCTGCTGCAACCGTTCCGTCGCGCAACACCGTCGCGTGATCGGCGAGTTCAAACAACTCGCTCATCTTGTGCGTGATGAAAATCGTGGTCAGCCCCTGCTCGCGCAAATGCCGCACCATCCGAAAAAGATTTCGCGTTTCGTCGAGCGTGAGACAGGCTGTGGCTTCATCGAGGATCAACACCGCAGGCCGGGTGGCGAGCGCGCGGGCGATCATCACAAGCTGCCGCTGACTGGCATTGAGCGTGATGACGTGGCGGCGCGGGTCGAGTTGAAGCTGCATCGTGCCCAACAACTCCGCCGCCCGCGCGAACATTTTTTGGAAGCTGACGATGCCGCCGCCGCGTTCGTTCCATTGCCCGACAAAAATGTTTTCCCCCACGGTCAAATTCTCGATAACGCTGATTTCCTGCGGGACGTAACCGATGCCTTGTCGGCGCGCGTCAAACGGCGAACGCAGTGTGACCGGCTGGCCGTCGAGCAAAATTTCTCCACCGAAAGTTCCGACGGGATAAACGCCGTCGAGAATTTTCATCAACGTGGATTTGCCCGCGCCGTTCTCGCCGATCAACGCGTGGATCTGTTTTCGCTGGACGCGGATGGAGACATTGGACAACGCGCGCACGCCGGGAAAGCTCTTGGAGATGCCGCGCATCTCCAGCGCGAACGGCGACGAGAAATTTGGGGTGGCGTTCAAAAAAAATAGGAGCGCAGGCGTCTCGCCTGCGTGTGGTTGAATCGGATGAAATAGAAACACGCAGGCGAGACGCCTGCGCTCCGGGGAAAAATGCCGTCCAAAATTCTCATCGTTTGATCGCGGCTTCCACTTTATCGAGAATCGCCATGTAGGGTTCGGTTTTATCTTTCGTGACAAATGGCGCAGGCAATTTCGTCCACCACGGAATTTTTTCGCCTTTGACAATTTTATCGAGCAACTCCGCCGCGCCGTATGATTCCTCCCACAACGGTTGCGCAATCACCGCATAGATCGAACCGTCTTTCACCAAATCCAAATTCACGCGCGTGTAGTCCATGGCGACAGCGACGATTTTGCGCCCGGCCTCGCGTTGCGCTCCTGCCCATGTCGTTGTTCCGTTGCCGGTGGTTGAGAGGGCTGCCGTAACGTCTGGATTTGCTTGCAGGATGGAAGTTGCGGTGGAGATTGCTTTGGGCGCGTCAAATCCTTCCTCTTGCGACGGCAGAACTTTAATTGTCGGATACAACTCTTTAATCGTTTTGGCGAAAACTTCTGCCACTAAATTTTCCGTTGAATTGAACGAACCTTGAGTGATGGCAACGGTGCCTTTGCCGCCGATCGCTTTGCCGATTTCGCGCGCTGCTTCACGAGCGTAATCCGCTGGGTCGGCGCTGATGACGCCTGCCGCGCCAGGGATTGATCCTTCCGCAACAGGAAAATGGGGAAGGATAATTGGCAGGCCCGCTTTGCCGGCTTTTTCGATGAACGGATTCCACGCCGGATTGCCGGTCCAAATAGCCATGCCAGCGGCGTCACCTTTTGCGAGCGCCTGTTCAGCCAACGCGATTGTCCCGCCAATATCCGGTTGGTCCGTGCCGATGATTTCCGTTTCGTAGCCCAGTTTTTTACAGCCATCGATAAAAGCGATTTGCGTCATTTGATGCACCGGATGTCCTTTCAACGGCTGCACCCAATAAAACTTTTTCGCTTTCTCGGCGGGAGTGTTGGCGTTGTTGGACGATTGCTTTCCGCAACCCACGATGAGTGCGACAGTCAACATTGCGAAGAGAAGAAGGTTGAAACTGCGAAATCTCCAAATCAGAGGCATCACTCTTTTGTCTCGAAGAGACTTCCGATAATAACCCGGCGTTTGAACGCCGGGCATCGGCGAACAACGAATAAGTCCCGAAGGGACGGTTGAAATTTCGCGTCGAGTCAGCCGTCCCTTCGGGACTCGTTCTCCTTCTTGCAAACCCCGGCTTTGAAACGCCGGGCTATTTTCATGATGCCCCTTCGGGACAAAAAATCCTGAATTTTCAAGCGGTATTACTTTCTCGCCGGAGCGCGGCTGTGTCGCAGACCAGCCGCAGCGCGTCGAATAAAGAAACGTGCTGCGGCTGGTCGAGGACGACACAGCAGCGCTCCGACAGCCTGTCGGCTTTTCAGCTTTATTGGGAGAAATGCGGATTAGAGACTTCATCAATTTCATAATTTTTTCCTCTAAGAAATTTTTGTCCGCCGTCGTAATAAATCCACGCCGACCGCCGCGACCATAATCACTCCCACCGCCACCGTTTGCCAATGCGTGTTGACGCCCGTCACGACCAACCCGCTGCGCACCACTTGCATGATGAGCAATCCAAGAAATGTTCCGGTGACAGTTCCCATCCCGCCGAACAAACTCACCCCGCCAATCACCACTCCAGCGATCACATCGAGTTCCCAGCCCACGCCGATTTCCGGCTGGCCGACGTTCAACTGCGACATCAACAACATCCCGGCCAATGCCGCCATCCCGCCGGTTAATATGTAACAACCGATTTGAACCCGCCTGGTGCTGATTCCCGCGATACGCGCGACTTCCGCATTGCCGCCCGTCGCATAAACCATCCGTCCATAAACCGTCTTGCGAAGACAAAAATCTCCAACGAGAACCAACAAAACGAAAACCACAAAGGCCCACGACAAACCGAGCGGTTCGGCGCGCCCCAATTTCTTCAACGCATCCGGGATGGGATAAATCGGATAACCTTTGCAAAGCAGATAATTCAATCCGCGCGCCACGTAAAGCATTCCAAGCGTCGCGATGAATGCAGGAATTCCGAAGCGCACGGAAATAACGCCATTGACGAATCCCGCGAGAAGACCGACGACCATTCCCGCCGCCAATCCGGCTTCGACCGGCCACCCATGAACTTTCATCAGCCATGATGAAACAATCGCGCACAATCCCGCGACCGATCCGACGGAAAGATCGATTCCTCCGCCGATCATCAACCACGTCTGTCCCACAGCGATGACGCCGACGAAAGCCATCGCCCGCAACATGGCCGCGACGCTGTTTGCTCCGAGAAAATTGTGGTTGATGAAATAAAAAACGAACGTGAACAGCAGCAACGGCACCAGAATTCCCGCTTCGGGAATCGTCCATATTTTACGCAGGAATTTCATTTCAAAAAAAGAGAGGAGCACAGGCGTCTCGCCTGCGAGTGGATGATCTGGAGGAAATGGAAACACGCAGGCGAGACGCCTGCGCTCCAATCATTTCACGGCTCATTTCAAAAATTCTAAATAATTTCATTCGGCTGGATTAACTCCCGGCACGTAGCCCGCGCCAAATTTTGCGCTCGACGGATTTCTAAAATCAGAAATCAGCGACATCAATGCCGTCGTCCCTCCATCCGCAATAATGGTTTGGCCAATGATGTAAGCAGCGTCGTCGGAACAAAGGAACACCGCGAGTTTTGCAATTTCATTTTTTTCGCCAGAACGTCCCAGCGGAATTTTTTCCGCCGCTGTTTTGCGAGCATCGTCTTCGTTGTATCCGGGAATCGCTTTCGCATAATTCTCCACCGCAACTCGACCCGGCGCGATGGCGTTGACGCGAATTCCTTTGTGCGCCTGTTCCACCGCGAGCGAACGGGTGTAGGAAATAATCGCGCCCTTCGTCCCAGCATAAACGGAATGTTCCGGCGCGCCGGAAACTCCATGAATGGAAGTAAGGTTACAAATCGCTCCGCCGCCGTGCTTGAGCATATCTTCCGCGACAACTTGCGTCAGAAAAAATGGCGCGCGGACGTTCACACCGTAAATCGTGTCGAACTGTTCCGTCGTCACTTTGAGGAAAGGCCGATTGAAGGTGATGCCCGCGTTATTCACAAGACAATCAATGCCACCCAAAAATTTAATTGCGGCGTGACCGAGTGATTGCGCCTGGGTCACGTCGGTGAAATCTGCTTTGAAAGCTTCGGCGCGTCGTCCCATGGCGCGGATTTCCTCCACGGCGGAAAGAGCGCCGGAGCCGTTGTGCGAGTAATGCAGCGCCACATCCGCGCCGTTGCGGGCAAACTCCAACGCCACTTCACGCCCGATGCCTGTTCCCGATCCTGTGACGAGAATTCTTTTGCCGCTCATTTTTTGCCGCATACTTATTTAGGAAATTTCACCCGCAAGAGATTCGCGCGCGGGGCGCTCGGAATGGCTGATTCATGGCAGAGAAAGAAACCAGAGGCGAGCGCCAATCGCCTGCTTTTTTCGTCCGCATTTCGCTCTTTTTATTTCCAACTGTTGGCGGGGCAGGCTGCCAGTCTGCCAATGAGAGGATCTTGCCCGCAAATTGTGACTGGGGTTGGAAGCCCATCAGCAGAAAGATGTCTGCCCCACTACGCTACGGCGGTTATATCCAGGATGCGCCCGCTCGTCCCTCTGACCTGAATACCCTTGCCATGCTACTTTGAAGCCGCTGATATTCATCCGAACAAATCATCAGATAGGAATGCAATACGCAGCGCAAATTTTAATCAGCAATCGCTCCGCATGAAACTTTCCATGATTGTCAATCCGTTCACCGAACGGAATCTCCAACTCGCCGCGCAGGTGGGCGTCAGCGAAATTGTCCTGACTTATCCCGGTCTTGATCCTGCATCGTTTCTTTCCGCAAAGCGCATGGTGGAATCGTTCGGCATGAAGCTCACGCATCTGGAGCGGAAAGTTCCTCACTTAAAAATGGTTCATCGTCTTCCTGGTTGGGAAAAACAGATTGCGGACTTCAAAACGCTGATTCGTTTAATGGCCGACGCAGGAATGAACGTGCTTTGCTACAACTGGATGCCCGATGAAGATTGGCAACGCACCAGTTGTGAAGTCATCGAACGTGGCGGTTCCCGTGTCACGGAATTCAATCTGGCAAATGTCGGGCGCAACTTCACTGATGCCGACGGAAAGCCGCCGCATCCAACTCCCGCCGCACAACTTTGGGAAAATCTCGAACGATTTTTAAACGAAGTCCTCCCCGTGGCTGAGAAGTCCGGTGTCAAACTCGCCCTGCATCCTGACGATCCGCCGTTGCCGGAATTACTCGGTCAGCCGCGCATCATTTATTCAAACGCCGCACTTCATCGCGTCACCAAACTCGCGCCCAGCCCGTCGAATGGCGTCTGTTATTGCGTCGGTTCGCTGCATCCTGCGGGCGAGGATGTCGTCGCCGGAATTCAATTGTTGGCGGAAAAAGTTTTCTTCGTTCACGCCCGCAACGTACGCGGCACCGCAAAACATTTCGTTGAAACATGGCACGACAATGGCGAAATCGACATGCCCGCCGTCGTCCGCGCCCTCAAGAGCACCGGATACACCGGCACTCTGCGTCCCGACCACGCGCCTTCAATGGCTGGCGAAACCAACGAAACTCCCGGCTACGAAATGCTGGGACGTCTCTACGCTGCTGGATATTTGCGCGGACTGATGCAAGCAACATAAAATAATTGGATTTTGTTTTGTGACGTTGCTACTCACACAAAAGCAGGCGAATATTTCCAAATAACCTTCAAGAAATTTGAGCGCGTTAAAAACCAATCTTCCGTCCGAAGTGAACGATGCAAAAAATATTATTCCAGCGTCACGTCTCTCTCACCTCTCGCCGCAACAATGGAAATCGGGAATTGCCGCGTGGCTCGGCTGGCTTTTCGACGGACTGGACATGCATCTCTACACGCTCGTGGCCGCGTCGTTCGTCGCACAGTTGATGCTGATCCCCAATCCGGCTGATCCGCTCGTGCGGGAAAAGAGTTCGTGGATTCAGGCGGCGTTTCTCATCGGCTGGGCTGTGGGTGGCGGTTTCTTCGGAAGAATCGGGGATAAACTCGGTCGTAGTCGCGCGCTGAGTTTAACGATTTTGACCTACGCGATTTTCACCGGCCTTTCTTTTTTCGTAACGACTTGGTGGCAACTTTTAATTTGCCGGTTTCTTGCCGCGCTCGGCATCGGCGGCGAATGGGCAGTAGGCGCAAGTTTGCTTTCCGAAACGTGGCCGAAAAAATGGCGTCCGTGGATCGCCGCCGTTTTGCAAACAGGAGTAAATCTCGGCGTGTTGCTGGCGTGTGTCGCCGCGTATGCCTTGGCCAAACAACCGGAGCGATATGTCTTTCTCGTGGGAGTGATTCCCGCATTGATGGTTTTTTGGATTCGCAAAAATGTTCCTGAAACGGACGAATGGCACGCGGCCAAAGCCCAATCGGAACGAGAACCGGGCGTGGCCGATTTGTTTCGCGGAGAGATTCGGCGCACCACTTTGATGACGATTTTAATTTGCTCGCTGACCTTGACCGGTTGGTGGGCTTTCATGTTCTGGCATCCGCAACATTTGCGAAACCTCCCCGAATTGGCGGGCTGGACGGAAGCCGCGAAACGTCAACTCGTCACCAAAGCCTTCTTCGCCGTGGTCGCCGTCTCGATCATTGGAAATTTTTTCGCATCGTGGCTCGCCGTTTTTCTCGGTTACCGCCGAACCATTCTTTGGATGTGCCTCGGATTTTTCCTGGCATTTTACGGAACCTATTCCGTTCCGCGCCATTACGAATCACTTCTGTTTTGGCTTCCAATCATCGGATTTTTCTCTGGCATGTTCGGATTGTTCACGATGTATATGCCGCCGCTGTTTCCGACGTTGCTGCGAACGACGGGCGCAGGATTCTGTTACAACATCGGTCGCATCGCCGCAGCCATCGGCACGGTTTTGTTTTTAAAAATCAAAGTGGATTTTCAGACGACGCTCATGGCGATTGGTTTTTTGTTTCTGGCGGCGGCGGCGGTTTGTTTGTTTTTGCCGGAATTGTCCAGGGAAGAAAGTGGACGGAGATAATTCCTGATGCGTCCGCAAAAAACATCGAAGAATTGGCCTAAAAAATAGGCGCATCCTTTTCTCACCCTTAACATCATTCTGTTTCTTAAAATTGAATGACCCTATGGACGACACGCCTAAAAAAGTAGCAGTCACGGATTGGACTTTCACCGATTTGAAAGTTGAGGAGGAAATTCTTCAGCCGCATGGAATTTCTGTGGTTGGCAGACAATGCAAAAGCGCGGCGGACTTAATTTCCCTGGTCGCGGACGCCGATGCGGTCATCACGCAGTTTGCGAAAATTGATGCGGAGGTTATTGGCGCAATGCATCGCGCGCGGGTCATTGTGCGATATGGAATCGGCGTGGACAACGTGGATCTCGAAGCGGCTCGCCAAAAAAATATTCCTGTCTGTAATGTTCCTGATTATTGCGTGGACGAAGTGGCTGATCACGCGCTGGCGTTCATCCTCGCCACCACGCGACAAGTCGTGCCGAACACTTTTCATCTGCGCGCCGGTCAATGGGGACTCGCTACGCCGCTCACCGGGATGCAGGCGCTCAGGGATCTAACCGTAGGCGTCGTGGGCTTTGGTCGCATTGGACGTGAAGTGGTTCGCCGTTTGGTTGCGTTTAAATGTCGCGTAATGGTTTTCGATCCTGTCGTCTCCGCTTCCGAGAAAACGAACGCGGGTGTCGAAGTTGCGAAATCGCTCGATGATCTGCTCGCGCAATCTGACATCGTCACACCGCATTGTCCATCCACGCCGCAAACGCGACGAATGTTCAATGCGGAAACTTTTGCAAAAATGAAACCGGGCGCGATTTTTATTAACGTCAGTCGTGGCGATCTGGCTGACAGCGCGGCGTTGGTTGCCGCACTTGAGAGCGGGAAACTGGGCGGCGCAGCGTTGGACGTTTTTGATCCGGAACCGATTCCTGCGGACAACGCGATTCGGAAAATGCCGAATGTGATTCTTGCATCGCACATTGCTTCCGTCAGTCCGCCGGCCGTTCGGAAGCTGCGCGAGTCAGCGGCCCAACTCGCGCTCAAAGCCGTGCGCGGCGAGCCGTTGCCCAACGTGGTCAACGGAGTGAAGGCAGCGAAATGAAAAACCGCGCGGTATGGTTGAAACGCCATTTCCATCGGAGCGCAGGCGTCCCGTCTGCGTGTTTCTGTTTCATCCGGTTCACCGACTCGCAGGCGAGACGCCTGCGCTCCTCTCCATTCTGAAATGAACACTCCCGCTTCAAATACGCGCGTCTCCATTGCATCGCTGACGCAATTCACCGAAGCCGCGCTGGTGCGCGTCGGCCTTTCTAGAACAGACGCGCGCACGGCGGCGGAAGTTTTGGTGACGACGGATGCGTGGGGCGTTTTCACTCACGGCACAAAATGTTTGCGCGGTTATTTGCGCAGACTCAAAGCAGGCGGTTTGCGCGCCGACGCCCAACCGGAAATCGCCGCCCAAGGTCCAGCCTGGGCCAATGTGAACGGTCACTCCGCTCTGGCGATGGTCACCTCGGTATTCGCGATGCGCACGGCGATTGCCAAGGCGCGGACTTGCGGCATCGCGTATGTCGGCGTGAGGAACAGTTGTCACTACGGCGCGGCGGGTTATTACGCATCGCTCGCGGCGAATGAAGGATTAATCGGTCTCAGTATGGCGAATGATGTTCCGTCCGTTGCGGCTCCGGGTTCACGCGGCGCGATCACTGGGAGCAATCCCATTTCCTACGCCGTGCCAGCAGGAAAACATCGTTCCATTCTCCTCGATATGTCCGTTGCGACGGTGGCGGGCGGAAAAGTTTATGCGGCACGAACGCGCGGTGAAATCATTCCAAACAACTGGCTCATCGACAAAGACGGACAACCCACCACTGATCCGAGCGGGTTCCCGGAAACCGGCGCGCTGCAACCTGCCGCTGGTCACAAAGGTTACGGCATCGCGTTGCTGATCGAATCGTTGGCTGGAGTTTTGAGCGGAGCGTCAGTGACATGGAAGGTCGGAAGTTGGATGTGGGACGATGGCACGAAACCTACCGATCACGGCGCGGCGTTCATCGCGATAGATGTCAACGCGATGATGCCGGCGGCAGAATTTACAAAACGCATCGAATCGCTCGTGGATGAAATTCACCAGGCCCCGCGCGCGGATGGCGTCGAACGAATTTATGTGCCGGGCGAAATGGAATGGGAACGCCACGCGCGCGCCGTGAGTGAAGGCATCGCGTTGCCTTCTGATGTCATTGAAAGCTTGCGAGAGTCAGCAGCGATGACGGGTTTAACGCTCGAAGATTTTCTAAAATAAAATATTTTATGTGCGGGTGTTCTAATCGCTGATTGCAAATCCAACCAACTTTAAAAATCCACATCTATGTTTTCACTTCAAAACAAAATCGCCATCGTCACTGGCGCGGGTTCAGGAATCGGCGCGGCCATTGCCGAATGTTTCGCCACAGCGGGCGCGCTGGTTTATGTCGCGGAATGTAATGAGGCCGGCGGGAAAGACACCATTTCCAAAATCGAAAAGCATGGCGGCAAAGCGAAGCTCGCCGTCGTGGATGTCACGAAAGAAAACGAGTGTCAGTCGCTTGTGAAACGTGTGCTCGATGAAAATTCCGGTCGTTGCGATGTGCTGGTGAACAACGCGGGCATCGGTCATGTCGGCACCATTCTCACCACCGATCCCGCCACGCTCGATCAACTCTGGCAGGTGAATCTTCGGGGCGCATATTTTCTGAGTCGAGCAGTGTTGCCCGCGATGATCGTGCGTAGCGCCGGTTCGATCATTAACCTCGGTTCTGTCGCCGCCGTCATGGGAATGGAGGCACGGTTTGCTTATACGATTACCAAACACGCGATTCTCGGCATGACGCGCGCAATGGCAATGGATCACAGTGCGACCGGTGTGCGGTTCAATTGCATTTGTCCTGGCCGCACACAGACTCCATTCGTCGAAGCGCGTTTGCGCGAATACGCCGACCCCGAGGATTACATGAAACAAATGGTCGCGCCCCATGCCGCCAAGCGTCTGGCGCAACCGTCCGAAATTGCCGCGGCCGCGTTGTATCTGGCGAGCGATGAATCTTCGTTTGTCACCGGCAGCGCCTTCTCGATAGATGGCGGTTATACAACTGGCAAATAACTGTTTCGTTATTACGATTTATCCCAATGAAAATTATCCGCTATCAAACCGCAAAGAACGAAATTCTCTACGCCTCGCTCCAACCCGATGGAAGCGCGCGCGAAATCAGCGGCGACATCTTCGGCAAATTTGAAGTCACCGCCAAAACCGTGAAGCCGCACAAGCTCCTCGCCCCGGTCGCGCCGCCAAACATATTGTGCATCGGATTGAACTACCGTCGTCACGCCGAGGAGAGCAACGTCCCCGCGCCCGAACGTCCGGTGTTGTTCATCAAAGCCACGTCCGCCGTGCAAAATCCGGGCGACCCAATTATTTTACCGCGCCATCTGCGCAGCGACGAAGTGGATTACGAATGTGAATTGGCCGTCGTCATCGGCAAACGTTGCAAAAATGTTTCACGCGAAAATGCGCTCGATTACGTGCTCGGCTACACTTGCGCCAACGACGTCAGCGCGCGCGATTGGCAGATCAAATGGGGCGGCAGTCAATGGTGTCGCGGCAAAACGTTCGACACGTTCATGCCGCTCGGTCCCTGTCTCGTGTTGAAGGACGAAATTCCCGATCCCGCCGCGTTGAAAATCCGCACCGTTCTTAACGGACAAGTGATGCAGGACTGGCGTTGCGACGATTTTATTTTCGATGTTCCTTCGGTCATCGCGTTTCTAAGCGGCAGCACAACGCTTTTGCCAGGAACAGTGATTCTCACTGGCACTCCGCACGGAGTCGGCTTCGCGCGGAAGCCGCCGGTGTTCCTCCAGCCCGGCGACTCAGTCACAATCGAAATTGATAAAATCGGTTCGTTGACGAATCCGGTCATTGCGGAGGAAGTCTGACGTGACGGAGATGAGCGGAAAAATTGTGGCGGCGCAATCGGAGCGCAGACGTCCCGCCTACGTGTTTCTATTCGCGGGATTCCACGGCACGCAGGCGAGACGCCTGCGCTCCTATGATCGCGGCTTTCTCTCGGAACATTTCAGGATTACACCAATTTCTCCGGGGCTTCGAGCAACTCAACAATTCGCCCAAGAAATTCTGCGGCAGGCGCGCCATCGAGCACGCGATGATCCACCGAGAGACATAACTTCATTGTGGAGCGCGCTGCGATTTTTCCGTCCATCACGTATGGCCGCAACGCCGCGCGACCGACCGCGAGCATGGTGCTTTGCGGTGGCGCGATGACGGCGGCGAATTCATCCACCAGCGTGTTGCCGAGATTCGATAGAGATGTCGCGCCGCCCTGCAATTTATCGAGCGAAAGATTTCCTGAGCGCGCGGATTCTACGAGAGACGATCGTTGTTTCGCGACAGTTGCCAGGTCGCCCGCATCCGCAGAGCGCACAATGGGAATTATCAATCCATCCAGCAAACCAACGACCAAACCAACGTCACAGTTCGGCAGGTTGATAACTGTGTCATCCACCCAAATGGCATTGGCCGCTGGAAATTCTTTCAACGCTTTCGCTTGGGCGCGAAGAATAAAATCCGTCAGCGTCACGCGCACGCCCGCACTCTTCTCGATTTCTGGAAGGAAATTTTCTCGCAATTGAATCAGTGCCGTCGCATCGACTTCCGCGCGCAGATAAAAATGTGGCGTGGTGGAAAAACTGGTGGACGTGCGTTGCGCGATGGTTCGACGCATGACCGAAATTCCGGGAGAGGAAATTGGCTTCGTGTTCTTAAGCACATCCGCTTCGATGATTCGCCCCGTGCGTCCGCTCCCTGACAAACCGGTCGCGTCCACGCCAAGTTCCGCCGCCCGACGCCGCGCGCGTGGACTGATGGTAGGGCGCGTCACTCCGTGCGCGCCGCCGCTTTCGACAACCAATCCGGGCGGCGCGCACTGAGTGACGCGCCCTACCTCTTCCGTTTTAGACGCTGGCGATTTTTTGGAAGGAATTTCCCGCTCCATCGTTTCATTTTCCGCCAGCAGATAACCAATGACCTGCCCTACTTTCACGACCGAACCGGTTTGAGGAGATTCCTTCGGGATGCGCAACGTTCCGTTGTCCGTCGCTTCAATATCCTGCGCGGCTTTTTCACTTTCCAAAGTGAACAGCGGTTCGCCGCTTTTGATTTGCTCGCCATCTTTTTTCAGCCAGCCAAGAAAATTGCCTTCCTCCATGGACCAGCCGAGTCGCGGAATAATGATTTCAATTGGCATAAATTATTTTAGGGTTGCCCGCGTCTGTTGTCAGGGCGCTGTGTGACCATGCCGCCCTATTCGCTCACCAAATCACGAATCGCTTTTGCAATTGCGTCCACATCGGGAACGACCGCGCTTTCGAGCGACGGACTGTAAGGCGTGGGAGTGTGAAGTCCATTGAGCCGACGAATGGGCGCATCGAGTTCATCGAAACCACGATCCGCCATTTGCGCCGCGATCTCCGCGCCGATACCGAATGGCCCGAACGATTCGTCCACGATCAACAACCGCCCGGTCTTGGCGACCGATTTCAAAATCGTTTCCGTATCCAACGGCGAAACCGTGCGTGGATCAATCAGCTCAACGGAAATCCCTTCCGCAGCCAGGACTTCGCAGGCTTTTAAAGTTTTGTGAACCATCAACGCCAGCGCAACCACCGTCACATGTTGTCCTTCGCGCACCACGGACGCTTTGCCGAATTCGATAAAATATTCCTCGGCAGGAACATTTCCTTTCACGCTCATCAATTCGCGATGTTCGAGAAACAAAACCGGGTCGTCGCAATTGAGCGCGGTTTTGAGCAGACCTTTCGCGTCATACGGTGTGGACGGCACGACAACTTTCAATCCGGGAAAGTGTGCATACATGGAATAATAACTTCCCGAATGATGCGTCGCGGCGGAATGCCCGATGCCGATGCAACCGCGCAAAAGTATCGGCATCTTCAGCCGTCCGCTGCTCATGTATTGTATCTTGGCAATCTGATTGATGATTTCGCCCGCCGCATCGAGGACGAAATCCGCGAACATAAAATCCACGACGGGTCTAGTCCCGCTCATCGCTGCGCCGCAGGCGAGTCCGACAAAACCGCGTTCGCAAATCGGCGTATCGCGCAAACGTTCCGCGCCATAAATTTCAAACAGTCCCGCTGTCGTGGAAAAATTTCCACCGCGTTGGCCGATGCCTTCGCCGAGGACAAAAATTTTCGGGTTCTTCGCAAATTCTTCGGTCAATCCTTCCAGCGTCGCCTTCATGTAGGTGATGGAGCGCTCCGGGAGCGAAGCCGTCTCAGTAGCCGTTCGGGGCGTCCCCGCGCCGAATTCGATGTTTGGAACGGCATCCGCAAAAATATTTTTTGCCGCGGACTCTTTCGTCGGCACCGGACTGTTTTCTGCAAACGTGTGCGCTTCCTCCACCAACGCCGCAATTTCTTTTTCGATTTCGGCAAGCTCCGCGTCGTCCGCCAATTTTTTCTCCAACAGATGTTCTTTAAAAAGTTTAATCGGGCAACGCGCTTTCCACTCGGCAACTTCTTCGCGCGTCCGATAACTGAAATCGCCCATCCCCTCAGCGTGCGCGCGGGTGCGATACGTTTTGCACTCGATCAATGTCGGGCCACCACCCCTGCGCGCGCGTTGCACCGCTTCGTTCGCAGCGGCGCGCACGGCGAGGACATCGTTTCCATCCACGGCAATTGCGGGCAACCCGTAGGCCGCGCCGCGCGCCGCGACTTCAGGATTTCCGGCGGCGTAAGCGAACGAAACTTCCGTCGCGTATTGATTATTTTCGCAAATGAAAAGCACCGGAAGTTTCCAGATGCTCGCCATGTTCAAGCCTTCGTGAAACGCGCCGTTGTTAACCGCGCCATCACCGAAGAAAGCCACCGCAACGTGTTTGTTCTTCAATAATTTGAAACTGTAACCCGCACCCGCTGCTTGTAGAATGCACGGACCGACGATTCCGCTCGTCCCCATCATTCCGACTTCGGGCGCGAACAAATGCATGCTCCCGCCGCGACCACGCGAACATCCCGTCGCACGACCATAAAGTTCGGCGAATAATTGTTGCGGCTCCAATCCTTTCGCGAGCGCGTGTCCGTGGCCACGATGTGTGCTGAAAACCATGTCGCCAGAATTGAGACGCGCACAGACACCCGTCGCTATCGCCTCTTGTCCGACATAAGTATGACATGCGCCGTGGATCAACCCGCGCTGATGCGATTTGGCGAGTCGCTCTTCACAAAGCCGGATCAAAACCATCTGCCGATAGAGATGGACTAAATCCGATTTCTTAACGGGCGGTTCAAGGATGGCGGTTGGCATATATCAGGTGGAAATTCTCAGTGCCGTAATCATCGGAGCGCAGGCGTCTTGCCTGCGTGTCGGTGAACGAAAAAGGAACTCGCAGGCGAGACGCCTGCGCTCCGTTGTGAAAGGTTCATTTCGTTTTGTGATAAATATAAACTGGCGCGGCGGGTTGCGTTGCAGCAGTGACCAGCAAACCCTTTTCCATCAGTTCGCGACCGGCGATGATTTGTTCCGACTTTGGATCATCAATGTTGACGACCGCATAACGAGCGTCCGCTTCAAGTCCCCGCAGTTTCAACCGGGCCGATTCGTAGATGCTCGCCGTCCGTCGAAATGCTTGCACCACGCCTTTGCTGTTTTCCGGCAGATCAAATTGCCAGGCGAGCCAGGTATCATTCGCTACGCTGTAGGGAGTCAGCGGATAAAAATCGCCGGAGTAATTCGGCGCGACATCCTTTTTCCATTGCGTCAGCCAGCGGCGAATTTCGTCGTAGGGAAGATCTTTGCGCCGCACGTCATAACACGCGATCAACGTGGAACTCATCTGGCTGCGAAATGTGTAGGCATCCAAGCCGGTCAGCCCGGTTCCGTTGTAAGGAATCCATTGGGCCAGACCATAGGTGTGGCCCTGCTGTCCAACCGGCTCAAGAATGTAATCGCTGCGGAGCAACGGCACCGCGCGGCGCAAGGTTTCGAGATCGTTGCGATGACCGCCACTGGCGCAGGAGTCAATGATGAGGTTGGGAAATTCGTGGAGCAACGCGTCCCAATAGGCGAGATAGCCACTGACATAATGGTTCTCCGTGATGCCCTGACGTTCCGGCGCGTCCGTGTCCCGCCAATAAGCCAGCGGATCGACATTGTAATCCTGACGATAAAGATCAATCCCTTCGTCGCGAATAATTTTGCTGAAATGTTCGATGGCCCAGTTGAGCGCGTCGGGATGACCGAGGTTAAGCAGCTTTTGATTGCCGTCAGGCCCCAGCAACCACGCGGGATTATTTGTGTAAAGCCATGTGCCTTGTGCGACCCGCTCCGGTTCAAACCAGACGATGCTCTTGACTAATTTCGCATGGCCATGGTCGGTAATGGCACGCAGCCCGTGCGGAAATCGATTCGTGTCCACCTTCCAATTTCCGGTAGTCGGCCAATCTGGCGGGAAAAGTTTTGAGCTGACGTCATACCACCCTGCGTCCATCCACCAGTAATCGAGCGGCAATTTTTCTTCGAGATAACGATCCACAAAAAGTTTTTGGTTCTCTTCGTTCGCGCGAATCATTTCCCCGAATTGATGCGAACTGCACCCCATCATTTGCGGAGAGAATGGCTTTCCATTCTGGCGCGGAACGTTGTGCGCGAACATCCAACGTCGCCAGATATTTTGAGCGCGAACCCAGTCGCCGCGCCAAAATTGCAGCACGGCCAGCGGTGTTCGAACTTCCTCGCCGGGATGCAAGACGAAATGAGTTTTCTCCTGTCCCGCAACGACGCGCACACCTTTGCCGACGTCTCCCGTAAATTCGGCAAACCATTGTCCCGGCCAGCCAACGACGGCGATGACTCCTTCACCTCCCTGTTGCTCCAGATTGAAGTAGGGAAAAACTTGGCCGAGCGGACGACCACCGGGAGGAGCGAAGCGCAGTTTGGTGTCGGCTTTAATTGTGGTGGTGAGCGGCTCAAAATCATCTGCGCGCACGAACGTTCCTTTGTGGTGATGCAAAATGAAATCTCCGCCGCCGGTTTTCGCGATTTGCAAATCGAGCGCGAGCACGTCCGTGAGAATCGGCGTGTCATTCGTGCCGGTGTTTTTGAAATAAACCGTCCACTCGACCGTGGGAAAATCCGCATACTCCACCGCGACGCAACGGACTTGCAGGCCCGTCTTTGCATCCGTCCACGTCAGCAATCGTTCCGTCCGATTCTCATCGAGCCGCTGCGAACTGCGCTCCAACTTCCATTCCTTCAGAAAATCTTTTGAGAGTTTTCCGTCATAAACAAACGAGAATGGCGGAGCTGTTGAGTAAGCAGGTCGTTCACCTTGGCGCAATGGCAACTCGCCCAGCCAAATTTCACTTCCATCGTTCAGCGTGACCTTCGCGTCCGCCCAATCCGCTTGATCGCACGCGATGCCGTCGGGGGTTTCGCTCACCTGCAAAATAAATTCCGTTGCGCCGTTGAGTTCGACGTTCATGGGAATCCCCGCCGAGCTTTCGCGCATCACGCCCGAACGAAATTTTTCCGCGCCACCAACGCTCACAAAAAAATCCACGCTGCCCCGTCCGCCACTGGTTTGTTCATTGCTATCAACACCGGCAATCGCGGTGAATTTTTTTCCCGGACTGGGCAGCCGGACAATAAGTTTGCTGGGAGCGTGACAATAAAGCCCGCGCGAAAATTCCTGATCGCCAATTCGCATCGGTCGGTTATGGCGTCCGTTCTTTTGCACCACGTCGTGATTGGCAACTACGACCAGCCCCGGTTCATTTGTCCGCGCCAACTGGACGCCTTCAAATCTCGCCGCCGACCGCGCGCGCGTCTCAGTCAATTCTTCTGGAGTGGTCGAGACGGCCCAAGCCGAGTTTTGCATCAGCAATGCAACGAGAGCCACACACAGCGCCGTCGCAAGTCTCCTCGCCCATCCACCGCACGCCGATGAGAAATCCATGAACACTGACGGATGTCGCACAGACTTGGCGTGTTTCCGACCGCTTAAACTGATGACAAATATTTTCATGCTGTAACTATTCCGACGGGCAATTCTTTCAACCTGACCATGCTTATTCCGAATTTATTTCGAAAATTTAAACCTACGGCGCTTTGGCGCGCCATCGGTTTCCAGTTGAATTTGTCCTTTTTTCCTGAGCGCGGGGAGGTGACATTTCAAAGTTAATAATCTTGTTACCCGGAAAAAACGAATTGTTCGTCAGGATCAGGCGAGACACTGAGAAAACCGTCGATCAATTGATCAGGCGCGAGGGCATTGATCTTTATCGGCAGGATTTCAACATTGATCCGCTGGGTTTCTGGATTCGGCTATCGCAATGGTCCACGCGAATCGGCTTTATGATCTCAGTTGAGTTGCTCGGAAATTCGATACGGCTTTTCTGCCAGTCTGCATATACTTCGCTGAGATAATCGGAGATCGGATAGCGACTCATGATTAAATTGCCTGAGCGTAAACTCCTCCATCACGCTCGGGATAACTTTCGTAAATGTGCTCGAATAATGCGGAGCATTTTTGGGCGTAGAGCGATTTATCAAAGGCACGAGGCAAGCCACTATCGAGAACATCTTCGATGGTGAGCTTGAGTTGCGAGCGTGCGGAGGATTTTTGTCGCCAGTTAATCACCAGCAACGCTTTCAATTTTGTCAGAAGTTCGCGTGCGACTTTTTTTACTTCGGCACTTTCTTCGGGTGTTAATTCCGGGGCGGGCCGCATGAGAATATCAAAGATTACTAGTTCTTCTTCGGTCACATTCTCGCGAACGTGACGCTGTTCTTCCTCGGTCAACGCGCGCGTCAGATTTACCAGGTCGGCGAATAGTTGCTCGATGTTCCGACTGCCTGCGTTGTAGGACTCGATCAACTCCTCGAATTTGTCCTGAAAATCTGCGCGTGTTTTATTTAGCCGGATGAGCTTTTCCAACTGCGCGCGAATGGCCGCTTTTAAAACTTCCAAGTCAGTGTTCTTGTGCTTCGATTTTTTAAAGCGTTTGCCCAACGCCTCGAAATCTATTTTGGACAAATCAATAACCGCCGCCGGAATCGCTGGCATATCGACACCCGTGATCGAGGCATCGAGCAGTTTGCCGATACCGCCCATGACTTCGGAAATGTTCGCCGGGTTCGGATTAAGCTTCGCCCGAATTGCGTCTGCGATAGCAGCAAGACAAGCCACATCCCCGGCAAATTCTAACGCTGCTGGGTCGGGCTTCACTGCGCCGTAAAGAGTATTGACGATGCGTTCGTGGCCGAAAAATTCACGGCGGAGCGCGTCTGGAGAAATCAGAGCATTGACGGCATCACTCACCAGTTGCAACCGCTCCATGCTTCCGCTGGCGACTTGTTTTATCACCGAAAGCACAACGCCTTTGCTCGCACAAAATTTATCCGCTTCCTTTACGGCCTTCCGCAAATCCTCAACCAATTTCTTTTTATCTTTAACGGGATTTTTTCCGTCTTTTCCGGCGCCGTAAATCGCCAACGCTTTTTCCAGCGAAGCAAAAACGTTCGCGTAATCCACGATCATGCCGCTGTGTTTGCCGGGAAAAACGCGGTTCGCGCGGGCGATGGTTTGCATCAACGTGTGATTGCGCATCGGCTTGTCCAAATAAACGGTCGAACAACTCGGCGCGTCAAAACCGGTCAGCCACATGGCGCAAAGGAACACCAAACGAAGCGGGTCCTGTGGGTCTTTGAATTTCTCGTCCAACGCCTCGTCGTGCATTCGCTTGCGATGCGGCGCGATGTCGAGGCCGAGCTTCTTCATCTGCTCGATCTCGTTCTGACCCGGCGAAACGATCAATGCCATGTCTGTCGTTTTCAGAATTTCGAGACGACGCTGAAGTTCGCGCATCGTCTCCGCATTGTAGCAGCCGACGTCGAGTCGGCTCTGACCCTGCCTTTGGCTTTGATTTGAGCGGACTCACGTCCACTGCTACAGGGTATCGGGTGAGTTCGACAATTTCCTTTTCCACGCGCACGCGCTCCGCCAACCAATGTTTGCGCACCTTGTCGTGCATCTTCAACGCCGTGGCCTTGTCGATGGACACGACCATCGCTTTGCCGACGAAACCGCGCCCGAGAAAATGCCGCACGATGTCTTGCGCCACCGTTTCCAATCGGTCGTCGCGCGTGAGAATGTGGTATTGCTTGCTCAACTCCTGTTCGAGTCGCGCTTCCTGTTCCGGGTCGAGGTCCGCCGCCTCGATGAGATTGTAAATATCCTCGTTCAAGTCCGGGTTCACGAGTTGCAACTCCGGCGTGCGGTTTTCGTAAAAGAGCGGAACGGTCGCTCCGTCCTCGACGGATTGCTGGAAGTCGTAAATGGAAACGTAATCGCCGAAAACGTCTTTCGTCCTCTCCTCGCCTGCGATCAACGGTGTGCCGGTGAACGCAAGAAACAGCGCGTTCGGCAACGCCGCGCGCATGTTCAACGCCAGCGTGTCGTATTGGCTACGATGCGCTTCGTCTGTCAGCACGATCACGTCGCGCCGGTCACAGAGAACGGGCATCACGCCTTCGGAGCGCGGGTCTGTGACCCGCAGCATGCTTGTTGCTTCGGCATTGCTGCGACTCACAGAGTCGCGCTCCGGTTGAAACTTGTGAACGAGCGTGAAGACGTAGCGATTGTTTCCGCGCAGGAGTTCACGCAAATGCTCACCGCTCGACGCGTGACTGACGTTTGCATCACTCACCGCTCCGCACGCGGCAAACGTCTTGGCGATCTGGTCGTCCAACTCTTCGCGGTCGGTCACGATGACGAACGTCCAGTTGCCCGGCACGCGACGTAAAATCTTCTGTGCGTAGAACACCATCGAAAAACTTTTCCCACTGCCCTGGGTGTGCCAAAAAACGCCCAAATGATTGGGTTTAGAAATGTCAATGGGTAGTTCGTCCTCACCCCGGCCCTCTCCTCCAGGAGAGGGGGAAACGTTCTCCGCCGACAGCGATAGAGCGACGCCGCTTGAACTTTCGACGCGCGCTGCCTCGCCGCTCCCTCTCCCCGGGGGAGAGGGTTGGGGTAAGGGAGAGCGTAAATCTAAATTCATTTCACGCATTCTCAGCAATCGACTAAAGGCATTGTTCACGCCGAGGAACTGGTGGTTCTGTCCGATGATTTTTACCAGCCCGGCTTTGTGTTCGGAGAACAGGGTGAAATTTTCCACCAAGTCGAGCAACCGCACTTTGTCGCACGTCCCGCGAATCATCACTTCCAGCGACACACGACGCGGCTCGTCCTCGCGGTCGATTCGTTTCCACTCGAAACAACGTTCCCAATCTGCCGTGAGCGACCCGACGCGACTGTCTGTTCCGTTTGATGAAATGAGCAGCGCGTTGAATGCGAACAGCGCAGGAATGCCATTCTTATCTTTGTAATGCGTCAGGTTTTCATCAAAGGCGGAGCGCGCAGGCACACCCGGTTTTTTTAATTCCACGACGATGAGGGGCAGTCCGTTGACGAAGCCGACAAGGTCCGGGCGGCAGGTGTAAAGATCGCCCGTGACACTGAATTGGCTGACAAGCAGGAAATCATTATTCGCCGGGTTCTCCCAATCAATGAGGCGCACACGCACAGTTTTTTGTCCGCCGCCCCTCTGACCTGTAGCAGCCGACGTGAGTCGGCTCTGATCTCTTCCGGGCGTAGATGGAGCGGACTCACGTCCGCTGCTACCAGGGCCGGGGTGAGGTGCCGAATCTCCCGTATCCGCCACGGATACTTTGATGCCTTCCTTGAGCAGTAGATAAACTTCGCGGTTGGCCGCTGCGAGACTCATGGCCGAACGATCACGGGTCAATTCATCGACAGCAGATGAAATCGCTTCTGCCGGTAACGCGGGATTCAATCGCACCAACGCCGCGCGCAACCTCGAAACCAAAACAACTTCGGATGGTGTCTCACGACCAAGGTTATTTGTAGGAGGCGACGTCAGGAGGCTCTGACTTTGCGACTGAGATAAATGAGTCTCGTCACCTCGACTCCTACCGAACATTTCTTCTCGGGCCGACAACGTTTGCCAGCCAAGCTCCGCGAACAGCCCCATGGCGGGCTGCTCGACAAGCTGGTCTTCAGTGTAGGCGTGGGGCATGGCAGAAATTTGCCGTCACCCATTGGCCTCGTCCAGAGCTTCAAGTCCATTCAGAGTGTGGGTGGTGCGAACGCGGCCATTCTTGAATAGGACCGTGGTCTTCAGCAGCGAGGCCAAGCAACGCCCGTTGAAGAACTTCCGGTTCAAAGCGATGACCTGTTCTTCGGTCAAGTTTTCATCGATTTTCCCGCCGACGCTGTGGTTTTCGTTGGTGACGAAATCAAACTTCCATGAGTCCAGTAGGACGCCCTTGAACACGCCGGGAAGTTTGACCAGTTCGTCGTTCGTGATTGTGCCTGCGACACGATTAAAGGCGTCGTTCGCTTCGACCGGGCTCATCGTGCAGCGGAAATCGCCGCTCTCAAGCCGCAGCCCGGCTTTCCCCTTGGCAATGACTTCAAGAAATTCGCGTAGGTTCTGAATCACCCGTGGCGCGGTTTCGTCGAGTTCAGCCGCGAAGTCCTCGTCACTGCGCGCCGCCGCCTCAACCAGCTTTGTGACGTGCGCCAGCGTGTCTGCTAACTGTCCCTCCTCGAAAAGTTCGTCGTTGTCCGCCCGCGCCAACTCCAAACCAAACGAGCCACGGGGCAACCCTGTGAGCAATAAACGCGACTGGGCTTCGCCGGGCCTGCGGCCACGGCTTCCCACGACGCCATGCCAGCGGTCTGCGTAGTCTGCCATCACCATGCTCTGAAATGGTTCGAGGACACGCCCGGCAAAGCTCGCATCAATTCCGACAGAACCTTGGACAGGCTCGCCAGAGAAAAACAGAATCGTCCGGGCCTCTTTGTTTCCGAGCGGCAGCGCGGCGATTTTCTCTTTGAGTTCTCGCTCCCGTTCCTCAAGTGCCACGGACATGAGCGGGTGCTGACCCGCGATGTCACGCAATCGCTGCGTGTCCAGTAGTTGAACCTTAAAAAATTCTCTTTGGGCGCGTGTTGTCATGGCGTGGCCTTTGCGAGTTCCTGCTTTGCAACCGCGTCCTCAGCAGGTGTGTTGAGTTCAATTCTCAGCATGCCCTTCCACACTCCGAGCCGGTTGTGCGAGAAGAGCAGAATCCAATAGCGGGTTTGTTCCAGAGTGAGCGTCGGGCTGTAACCGGCGTCGAACGGATAATGGTCCAGCGAGTAATTTGCCTTCGACAATGCTGGGTTCGCGACTTCCGGGAAATTCGCCAAGAGAGTGACTTGGAACGGCAAGTCATATCCCCAATAAACGGTTACAACGTCGAGGTCTTTAGGCGGACGGCTTTCCTTCGCCTCAATGTCCTCAAGGAAGCTTCCGTCCAGCCATTGAAATCCAGTTGTCAGTCCCGCGCCACGCAATCGCTCGCGAAAATCGAGAAACTTCCCAAGAATCGTCCGTCGTTCAGCCGTTGTCCCGAGGCGGTGGCACAAGTCCAACGTCGTGCAGGGATACGGCGACAACTGACCAGAATTCACCGGGTCTCCCAAATGCGGCGGGAGCACGAGATTGTGGTCAAAGACTGGAATCGGATTTGTCATTCAATACTCCGTTGATTGTATTTCGATGCGGTTCATTTGGCGAGCAATGATCTGGCTTGGCCACGGAGTTCCACCTGCCCCGACAGCAGACGCGGCAGCAGCAGGTCGCGCGTCCGGCGGAGATTGCGAATCGCTTTTCTGAGAGCCTCCTGCGCTACAAGCATCGGTTGAATCAGCGAGGCAAACCGATGCGCCGTCGCGCAGTCAGCAACAACGATTTCCTTGGCGTTGAGCGGAATCCAATGGCGTTTGTATTCCTGAGTTTGGACGAGGCTGTTCACTGCGTAGAAAGCGTAGGCGGTCGGCAACTCCTGACTCGCCGCGAACGGGACGACATTCGGCCCAACGGAAAACGGCTCGATAAGAAGCTGCATCTTACAGGTGTGGTCGCCGAAGATTGCCATCGGCTTGGCAGCGGATGCCGAATGGTCTGGCTCGTTGTCGTGAAACCCGAGGAACTCATCTGTGGATTGGTCGAGGACCGGAATCGCACCTTCAGGCTTCACGTCCGCTTCGCGATACACCGTGCCAGCAGCGCATCGCGAGAGAATGTCCTTCACCAGTTTCACCTCCCAGCCATTGGGGATGTCGCCGAGGGGGGAGGCGACGCGCGGGAGCTTTTCGTGGCCGGGGAAGCGGAAGTGGACGAACCACTCGCGGTAGAGGGCGCGGGCCATCGCCTCCAAAATCCGAATGCGCCGCTGACTGTTCTCCATCAGCTCGTCGTAGGCCGACAGGATGCCCGCAATCCGCCGTTGCACCGGCAGCGGGGGAACGGGAACTACCAGCGAGTTAAGAATATCCTGATTAAGGTTGTTGATGTTCGTGCCGCCGCCTTGAGCCGTCAGCGATTGGCGAATCAACGGAGTGCGGAAGCAATAAGCGTAGAACTTCGGGTGAACTTCGCGGGAGCTAAACCGCAACCGAATCGTAAATGCTGAGTGGGTGATTTCTTCCGGCGGCTGCTCAATGAAGAGACTCCGTCCAATCAACTCCCGGTTGCCGTTCGACCGAACGAAAATGATGTCGCCATCGCGAAGGATATTTCGCTCCGTGACGATGCCTTCCGGGTTTATCTGCTCAAGCTCGGCATATCTCGGCTTGGAGTAGTCTTGAAAGTCTGAGACGCCCACAACCTTCACGCCTTCGCCGAAACTGCTCTTATTGTAGTTCACGCCGTTGCGGAACTCGGCGAGTTCTTCGAGTCGAACGCTTGGCCATTTCGCCTTTGTCGTCGCCATCGTCACACCTCCAGAATTTCCGCCACGGTTCATTTCTTCCCTCCCTTTTTCTTAGGCTTGGGAGGTGGCGGCAGTTGCTTGATGGCTTTTTCAAAATCGCCGCCCGCTTGGTCGGCTTTTTGAATTCGCTTACTATTAAATTTCTCGTATTCGGCCTCGGACAGTTCCTTCGCCATCTCATGGGAAATTTTTCCTGTATGGGTCAGGATGTTGCACGCCGGAGAATCCCAACGGGATTCCATCATCCAGCCCAGGGTTGCACGGCACGGGCTACCCTGGGAAATCGTGAAAGAAATATCCCCAACCCTGAAGGGGTTGCATCTCCGTGCGTGCCGCGCCCGATGCAACCCCGTTGGGGTTGTGTCGCACATTTTCGTCCACCCAGGGTAGTCGCTGCGCGCCAACCCTGGGCTGATGGATTCAATCCCGTTGGGATTGCGGAGCAATTCGTCGAAGTAATCGAAGGGCTGGTCGGGATTTTTCAGGCGGTCGTCGTCGAGGACGAAGCCTTTGACGATGTATTCACGGAGTTTTTGCGTGGCCCAGATGCGGAAGCGGGTGGCGACGGCGCTTTTGACGCGGTAGCCGACGGAGATGATGGCGTCGAGGTTGTAGTGGTTGGTGCGGTATTTCTTGCCGTCGGCGGCAGTAGTAAAGAAATTCTTTACAACTGAATCCTCAGCCAGTTCCCCCTCTTCAAAGATGTTATTCAGGTGCTGTCCGACGTTCTGTTTGCTGGTTTGAAACAGGTCGGCCAAGTGCTGTTGGGTCAGCCAGACGGTTTCGTTTTCCAGCCGGACTTCGATTTTCACTCGCCCGTCTTCGGCGGGATAAACGAGGAACTGGCCTTTGGCGGGCAAGCCGGGTTGTTGAGGATCGTTGCTCATGCTTCCAAGATTTCGGTGACGTTGCTGGCAATCGTGGCCTCAAGCGCCCGTGCTGCGGCGTTGAGGGTTTCAAGTTCTTCGTTCAGCGTTTCGAGTTGAGCCTTGAAATCCTCGTCGCTCACAGCTTCGCCCGGCGCAACGCCGACGTAACGACCGGGGTTGAGCGACCAGCCTTGGGCTTCAATTTCCTTGAGCGTGGCGGATTTGCAAAGGCCGGGAATGTCGCGGTAATGAATGGAGAGCGCGGGCGTCCCGCCTGCCGTGCACGGCGTCGCGCCGGGCACTTTTCGTGAAGACGAACCTTCCGGCGCGACGCCGGAAGGAGCACGCGAGACGCGTGCGCTCCCCGTTTCCACGGGGACGCCAAACACTTCTTCGAGCTTCGCTTTGGCTTCGTCGCCGCTGAGGGTGAAGTCGAGTTCCTCGCCGCGATAGAGGCGGACGACGTTGGCGATGAAACTAATCTGTGCGGGTGTCCATTCGCGGTGCGCGCGGTCTATCTGCCGGTAAATGTGCCGGGCATCGAGGAACAGAACGGTGTCGGCGCGATTGGATTTTTGTGACGCGGTGGAACGCGTCCCTACCTTGGATTTATCGAAGAACCAGAGGGTGCAAGGGAGCGTGACGGTGTAAAACAGGTTCGGCCCGACGGCGACCATCACATCCACGGCGCGGGATTCGATGAGTTGTTTGCGGAGCTCCTGCTCGGAACTGCGGGCGTCGGAGGCGGAGTTCGCCATGACGAATCCGGCGCGACCTTTTTCATTCAGCGCGGAATAGAACAGTTGTATCCAGAGATAATTTCCATTGTCGGTGCGCGGCAGGCCGAAGGGAAACCGGCGACCTTTGCCGACGGAATCTTTCAACCGATCTTTGTCCACGGCGTTGACGTTGAATGGAGGATTCGCGAGGACGAAATCAAACGTGCCGGTGGCGTCGTGCGCGTCGTCGTAATAACTGTTCACTTGTCCGCCGTGACGAATGTCGCCTTCCAATCCATGCACCGCCAAATTCATCCGGCACAAACGGCCTGTCTCATCTGTCTTTTCCACACCGTGGATCGAAAGCTCACGCGCTGGGTCGCCGGAATAATTTGGCGGCGCACCCTCATCCCCGGCCCTTCTCCCAAGGGGAGAAGGGGGAGCGGCGTGTGGCGCGATGGCTTCGAGGATGACTTCGGGGGTTTCGAAGGCGATTCGGTTTTCAAAGCGGATTGAGGTCACGCCCTGGGATTTCAAGTAGGCATCGCGAGTGGCGTCCTTCTTTTTGCGAGCGGCGGTGTTGTGTGGTTCGCCATCGAGTTCCACCGCGAGCTTTTCTTCGTGACAGTAGAAATCGAGGAGGTAGTCACCGAACTGGTGCTGTCGGCGGAATTTCAGATCGCAGCATTGCCGGTCGCGCAGCAGTTCCCACAGCAATTCCTCAGCAGGCATCTGTTTCTTCCGCAGTTCACGCGCCCGTTCCTTCAACCCGGAGAAGTCGAATCCGCCGCGATAGTGCCCGCTCCCTTCTCCCCTTGGGAGAAGGGATGGGGATGAGGGTGTTCGTCCCCGTTTGTGCTCCTCCACAAACCGAGCGCTTGAGACGAACATGCCGCCGGAACCGCACGCCGGGTCGAGAATCCGTCCGTGATACGGTTCGATGACTTCGGTGAGCAGCCGAACGATGGATGAAGGAGTATAAAATTCGCCGCCGCCTTGACCTTCTGTCATGGCGAATTCGCCGAGGAAATATTCGTAGATGCGCCCGAACGCGTCGTAGTCGAGACTCGCGGGAATTTCAGAAACTTTTTTCAACAATTCTTTCAGCAAGGTGCTGGTGAACAAGATGTAAGTTTTCGGTAGGACGCCAGCGAGTTGCGTGTTGTGCTTCTCGATGTCGCGCATGGCGTCGTTGACCTTCGCGCCAATGTTTTCGGCTTCCGGCAGACTTAGCAGGAAATCGAAACGAGCGTTTGGAGCGAGATAAAGAATTCCGTCGGCGTGATACGCGGCCGGTTCATCCACGCGCGAACCGCGTCGCGACGAACCGGAGTTTTTTTCCAACTTGGCGCGTTGCTTTGAAAAACGAACTTCTGCGAACCGAAGAAAAATCAAACCGAGAACCGGCTGAGAATATTGCGCTGCGCTCAAGCCGGAGTTGGCCCGGAATTGATCGGCAGCGGCCCAAAGACGTTTTTCCAGTGTGTCTGTGGTCACATCTTTTCCCGAGGGAGCAATCCAGATCATTTATCTTTGTTGCGCTTCGCTTGCGGTTGGGAAGCAATGCGTTTTACAGACTTTAAGGAATTGTTTCCGCGCGGCAAGTAAACAAAACCGTTGGTC
>JBDSYB010000235.1:0-38184 GCA_039925885.1 Verrucomicrobiota bacterium | reverse complement strand
CCGTGCGCGCCGCTGTTTGGCAAGATACGAACGGCGCGCACGGAGTGACGCGCCCTACCTTGCTGCTTTCACAACAACGTCTGCTGCTCCCCGCTCGCTTCCTGTTTGGCTTTTTGAAATTCCAGTCCGGCAGATATTCGGGACTTTCGGCGCGTTGTTTTAGCAACCCTTCAATCGTCAGCAGTTGCACACGCGGCAATTTTATTGGCTCAAGCGGAAGAACTGCTGCGTGCCGGAGATGGGATTGGTCACGGTGTTCTGGCCGTTGATGACAACGGGCGATGGAAGATTGGTATTCCAGACCGCTGGCGAAACAAGGTTCGTCGTGGATTGCAGCGTGAAACCGGTCGAGGGCGACGGCCAGGAGACCACCACCGTATTCTCTGTCGTGCGGGCGACGCTAAGCGACGGGATTGCGGAATACTTGATCGTCGCGTAATCGGATATAACGCCAACCGAATACCCCGTCACGAACACATTGCCGTTGCGGTCCACCGCCATAGCTTGGGCGTAGTCATTGCCGTTCCCCGGCCCGTTGTAACGATTCGTCCACAAAGCCACGCCTGCTCCTGAATACGCAAGAGTCGCGTAATCTCTTAAACTACCGCTGCTATACGAATACCCTGTCACGAACACATTGCCACTGCCGTCCACCGCCACGGCGTTTGGTCGGGGATCGCTGTTTCCATCGAAACGATTCGTCCACAACGCCACGCCCGTACCCGAATACTTGATCGTTGTGAAAGCTCTATTACTATTAGTCCCAAACGAATACCCCGTTACGAACACGTTGCCGCTGCCGTCCACCGCCACAGCGGTGGCTTGGTCATCGTAGTTCCCCGGCCCGTTGTACCGATTCGTCCACAACGCCACCCCCCCTCCTGAATATTTGATCGTGGCGTAATCGTTATAACTGCTGCCGCCATGCGAATACCCTGTCACGAATACATTGCCACTGCCGTCCACCGCCATGGCGTTTGCTCGGTCATCGTTGTTTCCCGGCCCGTTGTACCGATTCGTCCACAACGCCGCGCCCGCTCCCGAATACGCAATCGTCGTGTAATCGTTAACAACACTGTTGCTGGCAACCGAATATCCCGTCACGAACACGTTGCCACTGCCGTCTACCGCCACAGCGGTGGCTTGGTCACTGCCGTTCCCGGGTCCATTGTAACGGTTGGTCCACAACGCAACGCCTGCTCCCGAATACGCAATCGTCGCGTAATCGTCACCATTGTTGCCGCCAAACGAATACCCCGTCACAAACACGTCGCCACTGCCGTCCACTGCTACTGCGTTTGCTCGGTCATCCTTGTTCCCCGGCCCGTTGTAACGATTCGTCCACAACGCGACGCCTGCTCCTGAATACTTGACCGTCGCGTAATCGGAAATTCCGTTGGTGCCAAATGAATACCCCGTCACAAGCACGTTGCCGCTACCGTCCAACGCAACGGCGGAGGGGCTGTCATAGAGGTTCCCCGGCCCGTTGTAACGATTCGTCCACAACGGCACGCCCTCGGCGGAATATTTGATTGTCGCGTAATCGGAATATCCGTTGGTGTCATAGGAAGAACCCGTCACGAACACATTGCCGCTACTATCCACCGCGATGGCCGTGGCGTCGTCATTGGCGTTCCCCGGTCCGTCGTAACGGTTCGTCCAAAGCGGCACGCCTCCTAGCTGTGCTTGAGCCGTGGTGTGGCCCAGAATTCCGGGCAGCAGCATCGCGGCGCAGAGAAACAGTTTGTTGTAGAAGGATGTTTTCAGTTCGGAAAGTAAACCACGTTAATCCCATCACCGCAATCCTTGATAGCTCCATTGGGCGAAGTGGTTGGAAAATGGGTTTGGATTCAGTTCACTGAAAAGCAATCCAAGGAAGTCACAAGTGTTTTGGCTGAACTTAGCTCGCGCGGCGAAAAAAATCGGGCTGTCTGCTTTACAGCATCAAATCGGATGTTTAATCTCGCATCATGCCAACGGAATTTGATGCCTCCGATTTTGTGGACAGTGATTTTCAACCTTCTCGCAAGACGGGCTACGCCAGCACCGCGCCTTCTCCGGGCAGTTCTTCCGACCGCGCACCCACGAGGGAAGAAGTCGATTCGCGGGTGACGGAGACGCAAGGCAAGCTGGCCGAACTCAAGCGCGCGCAGGAGGAATTGGAACGGGAACGGGCCGGGCTGGAAGAATTGCGGCGTCGCCAGTTGGAATTTTCCACCGGGCGCGAAGAAATGTTGCAGAGCCTGACGCGCGGAGTCGGTTTGCTGGAGGAAACGGAATTTGCCGCACGCCGCGATGCCGAACAAATGGCGAAATCGGTGGCGGATTTAAAGGAAGCGCTGGTGAAAGTGCAATTGCTCAACGACCAGGGCTGGAGCAAGGAAAATTTTCACGTGGAATTGACCCGCGCATTGACCACGCTGGAAAATGCGCGGATGGAATGGAACGCGGCGCGGTTGAAATTCGCGATTTTGTCGGGAGAGCATCCTAAAGAAGCGCAAACCATTTTCGCTCCCGCCGCGCCTTCGGCTTTTGGGACGCTAGATATGTCTCAACTTTTCAAGATGGGCATCGCCTTGACGTGGCCGTTGGTCCTGGTCGGCCTGGGAATATTTTTAATGCTGCTTTTGCGGCGCTAGTTTGAAATCGCATGGGACTGTTCAACAAAAAAGCGGATCCCATTTCGGAACGAGCCAAGGCGTTGAACGCGGAAATCGCGGCACTCGAAGCCAAAATAAAAAAAATCGGGGCGCAACCAGTCCCGCCTTCTACCCAACCGCGCGTCCGCTCCAGCAGTTTTCCTCCGGGTTCAACTTCACCCCGAGTTCCGTCGCCGCCGACCTCGCGTGAACCCATTTTTGAAAAAGTGGATCAAAACCGTTTGCAAGCGACTGCGCCTGCGGTTGCGCCGGAGCAGTTCAATCAACTGGGCGTTAAAAAATATGATCTGCTCAGTTTTTTCTCCCGATGGAAAAATAATTTTCGTTCACGGCCGACCGCGAATCCCAAGCTGGTCAGTTATCTGGCGGCGGGAAGCATTCAAGGGTTGCGCCCGTTGCGCTACGAAAAACGGGTGGCGCGGAACCGTTTTCTAGTTTTGGCGGCGATTCTGTTGCTGGTGTCCTGGGGCATCGCAGCCATGTTTTGGAAACATCATTAATATGAGGGTGACACACCATTTACCCATTGCTTCATTGCCTATCCAGACCAAAGAAGGCGCTTTTGTGGCGCATTATTCGGAGAAAGGTTTGATGCGCCTTGATTTCCCATCACGACGAAAGGCCGTGGCTGCATGGGCGGAAATTTCCAAAGAAACGCGCGCGACTATTTCCGGCTGGCATCGACTGGCGACCCGAGCGCTCAAAGAAGCGCTGGCGGCAAAACCCGTCACCAAACCGCCTCCCTATGATTTAAGCGATACAACCGAATTCCAACGCAAAGTCTGGAACGCCCTGGAACAAATTCCCATTGGCGAAACTAAAACTTATGGCGAAGTCGCCCGTGAACTGGGCAATCCCAAAGCGATGCGCGCCGTGGGCCGGGGCTGTGGGACGAATCCCATTCCTATTCTGATACCGTGCCATCGCCTCGTGGCCATTCGCGGAAAGATTGGGGGCTTCTCGGGTGGATTGAAATGGAAGGAAGCGCTCTTGCGGCGAGAAGGAGTTCTATTCATTTAATTATGAGATTGAAGGCAACTGTTTATCTGGGGGCGCTCTGGGCATTCTGTTCCCTGGCGGCAGCGGAAGAAAAATCTGGTTTGACGGAAGAGCAACGATTTCACATTGCGCTGGAAGCCTTGAGTCGCCTGCCCGGCGCGGAGAGCAATGCGGCCGTGCAGGTTCCTCTCGAGAAAATTTTGACCCGCTCCCGCGGCACACCGCAGTTTGTCCAACTGGTCAAACACCTACACCTCACTAATCAAAACGTCGGGCTGCTGGAGATTGCCCAAAAATTTCCTGCGAGCGAAAGCGGCGTTGAAGCGATGAGCATGATGCTGACAAATGGCGGGCAATCGTTGCTGATAAAATCGTTGGAAGGAAGTAACGCGGTGACTGTGGTCGAAGCCTTGGGCAATACCGGTTCAAAGGAATCGGTGCCGTTGCTCATGCCATTGGTCATAGATTCAGAGAGAGATTTGGCGTTGCGCAAAAAAACGGTGCAAGCGGCGGCGCGGACTTTGGAGGGCGCGCAAGGACTGATTGATCTGGCGACCGAGGGAAAATTGTCGGCGGATTTGAAACTGACAGCCACGACTGAACTGAACAAGGTGCGCTGGGAAAAGGTGAAGGTCGAGGCCGCGAAAGTGCTGCCGCCTCTGCAAAGCCACGACTCTGTTCCCTTGCCGGGTCTGGATGAATTGATGCGCCAGCGCGGCGAGGCATCGAAGGGCGAAACGATTTTTTACAGAGCAGAAACGACTTGCAGTGTTTGTCACAAAATTAAAAGCAATGGCGGGGAAATTGGGCCGGCATTGACCGAGATTGGCGACAAACTTGGCAAGGCCGCTTTGTTTGAATCGATTTTGGAGCCAAGCGCGGGCATTTCTTTTGGCTATGAAGCGTTTCAAATTGATTTGAAATCGGGCGATGAAGCTTACGGAATGATTACGAGCGAAACAGATGAGGAACTCGTGATGAAAGATTTAAAAGGCATCGTGACGCACCACAAAAAAAGTGATGTTGTCAAACGACAGCAAATGAAAACATCCATCATGCCCGCAGGGTTGCAGCAAACGATGTCGCCTCAGGAGTTAGTGGATTTGGTAGAATTCCTCTCAACTTTGCGTAAGGCAAAATGAGTCGGTGGGAGATTTGCCGGTTTTTTAGAAAAGAGAGGTTTCCCTATAAATAAAAAATGAAGCGCCGGATGTCATAAATTCCGAACTCTGTTACAGTAAAGTCGAATTATGTTGAACCTTTTAGACCGAAAATTTAATCGGATATTTTTCTATTTTCTAACGGCCCAGTTTTTTTGGACATTTACTTCCAACGCGCAGACTCCTCGAAAATTCTATTCCGTCCAGGTCAGCGCCAATGTCCAGGTTTCGCCTCCCTTGATCAATCTGGTTTGGCCTCCCGACCCTAACGCCACGAGTTATACGATTTCCCGAAAAACCAAGCAGGCTACTTCCTGGAACAGCGTGGCGACATTGCCAGGGACTGCAACTGGTTATGCGGATACGAGCGTGACCGTCGGGTCGGCCTTTGAGTATAAAATTTTTAAGACGACGTCGGGCAACTATTCCGGTTACGGCTATCTTTTCGCAGGTATAAACGCACCTATGATCGACTCCCGGGGAAAACTTATTCTCGTCGTCGAAAACACCTATGCGGCTGATCTGGCGTTCGAGCTACAAAGGCTCCAACAGGATTTAATTGGGGATGGCTGGAGCGTGATTCGTTACGATGTGAACAGGTCTGATCCCGTCACGAATGTGAAGGCGTTAATCAAATCGGCCTACGATGCAGATCCTGCTAACGCCACTGCCGTTTTTCTTTTTGGACGGGTGCCTGTTCCTTATTCCGGCGACATTTTTCCGGACGGACATACGAACCATCAAGGCGCGTGGCCGGCTGATGTTTATTACGGCGAGATGAGTGGGAACTGGACGGACAATACCGTCACTTCCACCGGTGCGGAACTAACTCGGAATTGGAACCTTCCGGGTGACGGCAAGTTTGATCAATCGACCCCACCGGGTGAAGTGAATCTGCAAATTGGGCGCGTCGATCTGGCCAACATGACGGCTTTTTCGAATGTAGGACTATCTGAAAAGGATTTACTCCGACGCTACTTGAACAAGGACCACAATTTTCGTCATGCCTTGCTTCCCGTGCAGCGGCGGGGATTTCTGACCGATGATTTTAGTAATACCGACTTCGACCCCGCAGCAGGAAGCGGCTGGAGAAATTTATCGGCCTTCTTTGGCGCGAACCAAGTTACCGAAGGAGCATATGGAACATATTTTCCTACCTTGACCGGCCAAAGTTATTTGTGGAGTTACGGGGCGGGCGGTGGACAATATACTTATTGTAACGGGGTGGGAACTTCCGATGATTTCGCCACGCAAGATCCACAAGTAGTTTTCACGATGTTGATGGGAAGCAAGTTTGGGGATTGGGATACCGAAAGCAACATTCTCCGCGCCCCACTCGGCACCAGGACCTACACGCTAACCTGTTCCTACTCCGGTGCTCCTCAAACGGTGTATCACCACATGGGACTGGGAGAAAATATCGGTTACTCCATTCGCCTGACCCAAAACAACGAGACGAATGGGCTGTATGTTGCAGGGCAGGGTTCTCATCAGGTTCATATCGCGTTGATGGGGGACCCGTCTCTGCGAATGCACCCTGTTATTCCACCGGCAAATCTTTCTGCTACGAGTTCGGCTAAGATCAGCTTAAACTGGCAAGCTTCGACTGATACTGCAATTCAAGGATATCACGTTTATCGAGCCGCCTCATCTGCGGGTCCTTTCGCCCGCTTGACCGGTTCGCCTCTGACAACCACGGCCTATCAAGACTCTCCATTATCCGGAATTTACACCTACATGGTCCGGGCGGTGAAACTTGAACGTTCCGGTGGCGGCACCTATTACAATCCAAGCCAGGGTGTTTTCCTTACTGCCTCAACAACTAATGCCCCAGCACCTCCAACAACTAACGCCCCTCCAACGCCTCCAGCAACTAATTCCCCAGCGACCAATGCCCCCCAAGGTCAAGTCACCGCTGCCAACTTGAACTACACTTTCAAAACCGCGTTGACCAACGATGGCTCTACTTCTGTGGCTCGAGGCGTAGTTTACGGCAGTTTTATTAAAAAGGGACAAGTCATCTCACAACGACTTAAACTGGTCGCCTTGGGTTTAGAACCGAATTTCACTTACCAACTCGTAAGCTTGGACGCGGCAGAGAACGCCATACCTGTGACCGAAGTCACTACTGATCCAAAGGGCAGATTCCATCTGGTCTATTTGAAAAAGGGAGAGGGTAACCTGCACCCTGGGGGTCAACTTTTGCCCGAAGCACTAAACCCGCTTTGCGACATTTCAGACCTGGCCATTTTGAACGGAGCAACCCAGATCGTTTTACGCGCCCATATCTCCACACCAGATAAGATGGCCTACAACGTGAAATGCAATTTGGAGAACAGTGGCTTCGTTCCAGAGGCAACGGGAATTGTCAGGCTGCGCGCGAATCACAAAACTTCCCATTCATCATTCAGAGCAACTCGCCTTTCCCCCAATACCTCCTATCTTCTCCTCTTGAATGAGAGCGTCACCCAACCCGCGACGTCTGACCCACGTGGAAAAATAAATTTGAAAACTTTGCCATTGGGAAATTTTTCCGTTCTCGAAATCAATTCGATCTCGTTGATTGACGCGACAGGTTCCAACGTTGTTCTCACCGCTTACGGATTGGGAATCCCCTGCCCGCCCGGCGAGCCTGCCGCGAGCCAATGACCATTCATTTCAGGTTTGTCCAACACGAGCCTGACACCGAGATTCCCCCAAATGAAATACAGGCGGAGTCGCGTTGAAAATATGATTGTTTTCGTTAATTTTTGTTCGATCAGAAATTTAAAGAACTTCAAAAAAGGGATTATGAAAAAACTTCAAATGTGGTGTTTAAGTCTGGCGGGAGTGGCATTGTTGGCGGGTTGCACAACAGTCAAAGAAACAGGGCGGCGGCAACTAAATTTTGTCTCGGCTGGCGAAGAAGCCAAACTTGGCTTGACGGCTTTTACAGAAATGAAAAAAGAAGTGCCGATCAGTAAAGACGCTGCTGCCAACGCGCTCGTCCAAAAAGTTGGCAAGAAAATCGCCGCCATCGCTGGCCCTCAGATGCCGGATGCCCAATGGGAATTTGTCGTGTTTGAAAGCAAAGAAGCGAACGCCTTTTGTCTGCCCGGTGGGAAAATCGGAGTTTATTCCGGTATCTTACCGATCACAAAAGACGAGGCAGGTTTGGCAACGGTTATTTCCCATGAAGTGGCGCACGCTGTCGCGCATCATGGTGCTGAGCGCATGAGCGAAGCCACCGCGCTGCAAGCTGGCGGACAACTTGTAGGAGCGCTTTCGGCAAATACTCAACCCATCACGCAATCTGTCGTTGGTCTTGCCTATGGAGTGGGTGCCAAGCTCGGGCGCGAATTGCCGCACAGTCGCCGTCAGGAATCTGAAGCGGATCACATTGGCTTGAAATTCATGACACGCGCTGGCTACGAACCAGAAGCAGCCGTGGATTTTTGGACGCGCTTTTCCGCTTTCAATGACAAGGCGGGCGGCTCAAGCACTCCCGGTTTTCTGCGCACTCATCCGGTCGATTCCGAACGCATTGCCGATTTGCAAAAGTGGATTCCTGAAGTGAAGGCTGAAGTTTCTGGAAGCGGAAGTGTCAAAGGCTCTGAGGTGATCGGAAAATAATTTCAAGCGGAATTTTTTTTAAAACGGAGCGAACAATCGCCATATCTTCACTGAAAAAATTCAGTGCCATGCGGGGAGTTCAAGGGTAAAAAGTGCGGGCCATGAACCAACTTTCGAATCAAATAGCAGTGGTCACCGGGGCGGGACGTGGCATTGGTCGCGCTATTGCTCTGAAATTCGCCGAGGAAGGAGCAGATGTGATCTGCGTTTCGCGAACTGCGGAAAACTCCGAAAAAGTTGCCCGCGAAGTTCGTGCCGCCGGACGCAAGGCATGGGCTTATGCCGTCGATATTTCTGACTCCGCAGCGGTGGCGGCGATTGGAGAAAAAATTATTGGGGACGCCGGACGCGTTGACATCCTCGTGAACAACGCCGGTGTGACAAAAGATGGTTTGCTGATGCGGATGTCGGATGCTGATTGGGACGCGGTGCTCGACACAAATTTGAAGGGCGCTTTCTCTTTTACAAAAGCTTTTACCCGCTCGTTTCTCAAACAACGTTCCGGACGGATCATCAACGTCGCGTCCGTCATCGGTTTGATCGGTAATGCAGGCCAGTGCAATTATGCGGCGAGCAAAGCCGGGTTAATTGGATTTACAAAATCGGTGGCGCGGGAATTTGCTTCGCGCGGAGTAACCGTCAATGCGTTGGCGCCGGGTTTTATTGAAACGGATATGACGGCGGTTCTGAACGAGGAAATGCGCGCTGAACTTTTGAAAAGAATTCCGCTCAATTCTTTTGGGCAAGCCGAAGACATCGCTAGCGCCGCTTTGTTTCTGGCCAGCCCAGCCGCGCGCTACATCACCGGACAAGTGCTGACGGTCGATGGCGGAATGGTGATGTAAACAAAAGTAAAATTAAAACGAATATCATTTGAAATTCCTCTGGACGAACCTGCCAACGCCATAAACAATAGATTCGTTCAGGAAAAAAAGTTGAAGTTCGCCCGTAAAATTTCAGGCAACTTTCCTTAAGAATTTCGGGACTTGACGCCCTCGGCAACGTGGGGCATAGACACAAACCAAATTAACACGGAGAAACCAATGGCTGATAAATCAATCGAACAAAGAGTTAAAGAAATCATCGTCGAGCAACTTGGCGTGAATGCCGACCAAGTGACACCCGAGGCGAAATTCATCGAAGATCTGGGGGCGGATTCGCTCGACACCGTCGAGCTGGTCATGGCGCTGGAAGAAGAATTTGGCAACGAAATTCCCGACGAACAGGCGGAAAAATTACAGTGTGTCGGAGATGTCACCAAGTACATCGAAGATTCGCAGAAAAAATAATTCTCCAATCTCTCGGGGCAGCATGGCTTCCACCAAGCTGCCCCTTTTTTGTTTATGGCAGGCAATTGGATGGAAAAACGAGTCGTCATCACCGGATTGGGAGCCGTTTCCCCTCTGGGAAATGATCTCCAAACTTCATGGAATAATCTCCTGGCGGGAAAATGCGGCATTGAAAAAATCACGCATTTTGATCCCTCCAGTTTTGATTGCCAGATTGCAGGGCAAGTAAAAACATTTGACCCGACCCCAGCGTTTCCATCGCCCAAGGAAATTCGCCGGACCGATCGCTACGCCCAATTTGGGATTTACGCCGCGCATCAAGCGATGATTGATTCAGGAATTGACCTGGAAAAAATCGATCGCGACGAAGTTGGCGTCTTTATAGGCAGCGGCATCGGCGGCCTCTCCACAACGGAAGAGCAACATAAAGTTTTTCTCGAAAAAGGCCCGGGACGTCTTTCGCCTTTTATGATTCCCATGCTGATCCTCAACATGGCCTCGGGACTTTTCTCGATGTTCTACAAATTACGCGGCCCGAACGTCGCCACTTGTTCGGCGTGCGCGACTTCGACTCACGCCTTGGGTGAAGCGTGGCGAACTTTGAAAATGGGTGACGCAAAAGTTATGTTCGCTGGCGGCACGGAAGCGACGATTGTTCCTCTGGGCATCGGTGGTTTTTGCGCGATGCGAGCCATGAGCACACGCAATGACGCGCCCCAAAAAGCGTCGCGCCCTTTCGATGCGGAGCGCGACGGATTTGTAATGGGGGAAGGTTCAGGCGTTCTCGTGCTCGAAGAACTTGAACATGCCAAATCGCGGGGCGCAAAAATTTATTGCGAACTAGTGGGCTACGGCAACACCGCCGATGCGAATCACATGACGGCGCCTGCTCCCGAAGGCGAAGGCGCGGCGCGTTGCATGAAAATGGCGCTACGCAACGCCGGTTTGAATCCGACGGACATTTCCTACATCAACGCCCACGGCACTTCCACGCCGCAGGGCGACATCTGCGAAACCCAAGCCATTAAATCCGTTTTCGGCGAACACGCGAAAAAACTCGCGGTCAGTTCGACGAAAGGTGCGACCGGCCACATGCTGGGCGCTGCCGGTGCCATTGAAATGGCTTTTTGCGCAAAAGCCATTCAAGACAATGTCGTCCCACCGACCCTTAACTTGGACAATCCCGATCCGCAATGTGATTTGGATTACGTCCCGCACACGGCTCGCAAGTTGCCCGTGAATGCCATCGTAAATAATTCATTCGGTTTCGGTGGACACAACGCGACAGTGGTTGCGAAAAAGTTTGTTGGTTGACGCGGGAGAAGCGTTTATGGCGAGTTCAAAAGTTATTTATCTCGGCATAAAAGGTTCGGTCGTTGCGCTCGATTCTGCATCAGGCGCGCAGCTTTGGACAGGGCATCTGGCGGGGAGTGATTTCGTCAATGTGGTTTTGGATGGAGATAATCTTTACGCCACGACTCACGGCAAAATATTTTGCCTCGACCCTACTAACGGAGCAGGTCGCTGGTCCAATCCGTTAAAAGGGATGGGTTATGGCTTGTGCAGCATCGCTTCCGAAAGCGTCACCCCAACCAGTTTGCTGAACATTGTGGCAGAAGTTAACCGGCAAAGAGCTGCTGCCACCCAGGCAGCTAAAGCATCGCAGCAAACTGGTTGAGCATTTCCAAACTTAGAGGGGACAATTTCACTTGAACTTCCTTTCCCTCATCGAATCCAAACGCGATGGCCACGCATTTTCTCCAGCGCAAATCAATCTCTTCATTTCGGAATATGTCGCTGGAAAAATTCCCGATTACCAAATGGCCGCGATGCTCATGGCGATATTTTTTCGCGGGATGAACTCCGAAGAAACTTGCGCGCTTACTCTTGCCATGCGGGATTCTGGAGAGGTCTTGAAGTTTCCGAAAGATTCGCGACCACTTGTGGACAAACACTCTACCGGCGGCGTGGGAGATAAAGTTTCATTGCCGCTCGCCCCACTGCTGGCTTGTCTGGGTTTTCGCGTGCCGATGATTTCCGGTCGCGGCCTCGGCATCACTGGCGGAACTCTGGATAAATTGGAATCTATTCCCGGCTTTCGCACCGTCCTTTCAACGGACGAAATCGTTGCGCAGGTGCAATCCGTCGGATGCGTGATCTGCGGCCAAACTGAAAAAATGGTTCCCGCCGACAAAAAACTTTATGCCTTGCGCGACGTGACCGGAACTGTTCCATCGATCCCGCTGATTACCGCATCAATTCTTTCCAAAAAGCTCGCCGAAAATTTGGATGCGCTCGTGCTCGATGTTAAATTTGGTTCAGCCGCATTCATGCAGACGCCCGAAGCCGCGCGCGAACTAGCGCAAGCGATGGTTTCGCTCGGCAATGAGTGCGGCGTCAACACGCGAGCCGTCTTGACCGACATGAATGCCCCGCTCGGTCGCGCTGCGGGAAATTGGCTGGAAGTCAAAGAATCCGTTGCGTGCCTTGAAAGGAGCGCAGGCGTCTCGCCTGCGAGTGACCTGCGCGAACTTGTCATCGAATGTGCCGCGCATTTGCTCGTGCAAACAAAACGCGCCGCCGATTTGAAAACTGCTCGTGAAAAAGCAACCGATTGCCTTCTCTCAAGCGCGCCGCGACGCAAGTGGGACGAAATGCTTTTGGCACAAGGCGCCGATCTGGATGCGTTTCACCGGAAGCTCGCGAGCGACACGACCGCGCCAAAAACGATTGAGTTAAAATCAACGCGCGCCGGTTTTGTGGCACGGTGCGATGCAAGGATCATTGGTGAAATCGTCCGCGATCTGGGCGGAGGCCGTTTGCAAAAAGAGAGCGTGATTGATTTTGATGTTGGCATCGATCAACTCGCCAAACCCGGCCAGCCCATCAAATCGGGCGAAATGCTGGCGCGCATCCATGCGGCAAACAATGAATCCGCAGAAATCGCGCGGGCAAAATTGGCAACAGCTTTTGAAATTTGGGACAAACCGCCGCAGCTTTCGCCATTGATCTCCGAAATAATTTAGGTTCGCGGATACGATGGTCCCTTTTCAAAAAAAGAGGCGCCTTGAAAAAGGCGCCTCGTGAAAGATGAGGCGAATTCTAGTTCACCTTGATTTGGTAGAAACGAGTCGAGCCGTTAACGGATGTCACCGCTCGATAGGTTCCCACGCCGGTGGAGGTGATCGTTGCACCCGTCGCTGTGTAAGGCACGGCTGCGACGTCACCGGAACTCACTAAACTGAATGAGTCACTCACGCCACCAGTGAAATCAATCTGCACCTGAGTGCCGCCATTGATGAGTTGGATGCTGGTGATGATGGGCCGAATGACTGCCGTTAGTCGCACGACGCGAACGTTGTCATAAATCACGGTTGAACCGCCCGGCCCGATCGAGTCGAAGGCGTCATCATATCCCAGCATGATATTGCCGCTGGCGTAGGAAGTTGTGTTGCTTCTCTGTAGGATGACGGTGTTATTTATTTTTAAAGTCACCATGTTGTTCAAGAGGCTCACCTCGACATCCGCCCAGATTGGGGTCGTGGAATTGGTAAAATTGGCTGCAACCCCAGCAACGGCCCAAGGTGGAGATTTGAATACTGCGGCGAACGGAGCGGCGTTGGTGGTCGCCAGAACCGTCGGATTATTGGCAACTGTGGGCGAACTAAACATCGCATAATCACCGTTGCCGCCTCCATCTGCTTCCACGTCGAAAAATATTCCGTCAAAAGATCCGCTTGTCACGCCTCCAGAGCTGTAACGCAACCAATTGGTTTTGGTTCCCGAATGATTGATTCCGAAAAGCGCGTATTCAGTGGAAGATGTCCCCGCGCCGTTGACGAGATACATATCGAAGCGGAGAGCGTAATTGCCGCTGAAACTCTGGCCGTTGGGATAAAAGTTCAAAGCAGCAGCCGCCGCCGTGGCGTCGTTCTTGTTGACGGTGAGACGAAGGCCGAGCGAATCATTGGTTGAATGCGGCGCAGGCGGAATCCCGTCGGCTCCGTAATCATAGGCAAATAAAGATAATGAATCATCGGTCGGATCAGGCAGCGCGGCGAAAAGACGCGTCCAGTTAGCCGAAGAATCGACATTGAAATCGTCCGAGAAAAGCACTGTTTCAGCGGGCAATGTGGCATCGACGAGCGTCACCGTTGCGGAATTGGCGGCGTTCACGGTGTAATCCACCGTCGCATTCAGCGTGCAGATGATGGTTTCATTGCCTTCCACTGAAGAGTCCACAATGGGAAGAACGCGGAACGTGGTTGCCACGTCTCCGGGATTAATCATGGCCAGTCCGTTCGTGGTGTAGTCGGTGTCCAACGTCGCCGTCCCCGAGAAACTCACGTTGACCGCAAACGCGGCGGCATTCGTATCTCCCAGTCGCGTAATCCGAAACTGCGCAAAGTCGTTGGTGCGCTCATACAGTTGTGTATTCACAGCGCTGATCGTCAGTTGCGAAGGCTCATTGTCACGAATCCTCACTGTGGCACTGCCAGCACCCACATAATCGGGACTCGCATTGATGTTAAGCGTCACCGTTTCTGTCGTCTCGGGAATGGAATCATCGATCGGAACCACGGTAATATTTGTGGTGGTTGCGGTGGCATCAAACGTGACCGATCCGGGCAATGTGACATAATCAACTCCGTTAGAAGCTGTGCCGCTCAATGTATAATTCACTGTAAGCGGAACTCCCGCTGAGGTTCGTGTAATCGTAAACAAACCATTGGCCGGTCCCGTTTCAGAAGCGTCGGCCGTGATGGCATCTACGCTGACCACGTTCGGAAAATTGGTAATACGGACATTATCAAACAAGGCAAAAAGAACGTTGGTTGCATCTACATCAGTCGAGGCATTTCCATTAATATCAAAAAAGTTAAAGAGAATATTGGTTCCGCCGAGAGGATGATTATTCCCGGTCGCGTCGCGTGAATCAATAGTCGCAATCAGAAGTCCGTCAATGCTGTAGGTAATAATATTGGCAACTTTCTTCAATGAAGCATCGTGCCACTTGAAGCCGGCAGTGCCTGCAGGAGCAACCGCCCCAGTTTGTCGTGGAAAAAGATTCGTCTGATTCGAAGGAACGGGTGAAGCGGGAAACACAAGATTCGAAGGACTAAAGTTCGTGATATAATAAGAAGCGCTGTTGTTACGACTACCAGCCGCATAAACGAACGGTGTGTTTGTGTCGCTTCGAATCACATGATCTGCGTCTTGATAACTTATCGTGCGATCTGGCGCATATACCCGATAGTCGGCGGCATTCCCACCATCTGTACTGGCTCCGATAAAAATGGAGTCGGCCACGCCCGCCACTTGGGCAGCCGTTCCGGCTGTACCATATCCAGCGCCACCAATCTGGGTTGAACCGTTCCCGCTTTTTACAAAATTGAGCCACAAATCAAAATGCATCTCAAAATTCTCTGTAATCCCAAAACCGAGTGGCGAGACGCTAATTCCATAGCCTGCAACAGATCCAGCCTGCGTGATGGGATCGATATTGGCTTCCAGTCTCAACCCATGAGTTGAAGAACTTGTCGAATGTGGAGCGAGCGGAATGCCCACTGTACTGTAGTCGAAGAAAAACTCCGCGCTATTTAAGCCAAGTCCCTGATTCACGATCCAGTTGCTTGTAGTATCGGTTTCAAAATTCTCGGAATAAACTTGAACCTGTGCCTTGGCTGCAAGGCTGAACATAGCGATGGCCAAGATTGATATTCCGCGAGTAAAAATTTGGATTAATATGGAGTTTTTCATAAAGTGAGTCTCTTGATTATTTACTTTTGCTGTTTAGAAAAGGGGCAAATGACACCTCTACTATTGCGTGACTTCCGCGAAGCAATAAACCGCATTTAAAAATTATCACAACTTTTTTTTTGGAATAACCGATTTGAACACGATCCTCCACCTCGGCACTGGTCACCGAATGGGCGCGTGAGACTCATCCGTACCAAGAATGAAACTTCGAACATACTTCTTTTGCGTTACCCACTCTGCATGGCCATCCGCGAACACCACATTGCCACCCTCAGTCCCGTGGCTATCAACGGAATCCGGATAATCTTCATTCTGCCCCGGCGGCGAATCATCTTCATCATAGATGATCCAGACATCCGAAGGGCTAACTTTTTTGCCTCTAAAATCAAAAGCGGGGAACGAGGTTGGTGGCGTAACATAGTTGTGACTGTTCACCGAATTCTGAGTTTTACGGACATTCGTTTTCGCGTCCGCAAACGACCCGTTTTTACCGCAAAAAAATCCAGCCACTTCGTAACTGGAGCCATTCGTCGCATCCTTGCCTTTGCCGTTATCCTTCAGATCATCCACGTAGCGGGGAACAAATCCATGCAGTCGCTCATCATAAGAAAAAGGCACTCCATCAACCACCGGGGTATTGGGTCCGCTTCCTATGACTAATTGGGTTTTGGGTGAAATGACATTTCTGGTGGAAGGACACTGGAACGCCTTGAGATTCGGGACATACTGGGGAAAAAGCCAATTCAAATCGTCATCCGAATAGTTTGCCACCCCCGTCAGCGCCTTTTTGCTATCATCATCCGCGTAAAGCTGGCTACCGATGCCCATCTGTTTTTCATTGCTCAAGCAACTGATGCGAAGCGCCTTGGCTTTGGCCTTGCTCAAAGCCGGGAGAAGCAAGCCAGCCAGAATGGCGATGATGGCGATGACAACAAGGAGTTCAATTAATGTGAATCCGGAAATGATCGATCTCTTTTTCATAGGGGATGGGTTTGCCGACAAATAGATTTTACTCGCGAATTGACGTGCGTCAACACCCCTCGTCCGACACGGCATCAAAGGCAAACTCCTCCGCTCCTCCATCGATCCCGCTCACCACGGCTTCGATTCTTTCCAAAAAACTTAAAAATCTCGCCGCACTGGTGATGGACGTGAAATTTGGCTCTGCCGCATTCATGGAATCGCCTAGGGTTCAAATTTTCATTCTACCATTATACTTACTCAGGGATTAGGAGCAAATTAATGCTCCTGTTTTCGGTGTGTTTTGCACCAGGAAGACAACGGATCGCACCGTGTTCCCAACTGAAAAAGCAACCCTGAGATTTTCCGGCCGAAGCCTTGACTTGAGTTGCACCAGCAATATAATTTCTTGCCTTCACAAATTTCGTCACGGGATTTTTATTTTTTTTAATAAAATGAACTTTTTTCTGAAATCAAGTCGTCGGGGATTTACCCTGATTGAACTTCTCGTGGTCATCGCCATCATCGCCATTCTTGCCGGATTGCTGCTGCCCGCACTAGCTAAAGCGAAAGAAAAAGCGCTGCGCATCAAGTGCGCGAGCAATTTAAAACAAATAGGGCTGGCCACCGCGATGTATGCGGGGGAAAATAACGGCGCGCTGAGCGGATCCACTGGTTATTACGATGACAATCTGAATTGGATGTACCGAGCTTTCACAAAGTCGCCGCAAATGTTTGTTTGTCCAAGCACAAGAAACTACGTCAGAACCAGCGGAGCCGGTGCCACAACTGTGAATGCCAATGGCGAAATCGAGTTGGTGGATTTGGCGAATTTCGCGGGACTTAGAAACGACACCAACGGTTATAGTTACGAGAATTTTTCCTGGTGGAGACGAGACCCAACCTATTCTCACCAAGCGACAGGTCCAACAGCGGGGTTGGCCGCATTAAGCCAGAATCAATGCCGAAAAACCGAGAGCCGGGTTTCGTCCAGAAAGCATCGAAGTAACGAAGGATTAGGACTGGTTAATACAATTCCTGGCCCCAGCCAGACATGGCTGACCGTGGACGGTGATGACAATCTCGCGCCCGCAAATTCGGATAAGACTCTTCACCCGAATAATTATCCTTCACCAAACGATAATCATGGTGATGCGGGAGGCAACGCCGCTTTTGCGGACGGACACGTCCAGTGGGTCAAGGCAACGGGCAAGGCGGGAGATGCCTATGTCCGGTTTCGTGAGATTTCCACCGATGAAGGCGTCCCAGCCAAACATCAGCCTTAATTAAATTTATCTAAAGCATCCGTTCAGCGAGTAAAAACATAATCAGAAATACTAATCTATGAAAAAACTAACAATAAATCGTGCTCTATGGAGCCTACTGATAATATTGGCGTCCTTCCTGCCAAACATTTCCCACGCTGTGCCATACGCTTCAAGCGTGAGTGAGTCAGGTGGAAACGTCACCTTTTACCTGAATGAAACCGCCGACAACGTAAAAGTGGTTTTCGCGGGTCCCAGCAGCACGTTAAATCTGGGGACGAATCGTGGATCTTACACGTTCGCCCGCGGCGGTGCTGCATCCTACGAAATTCAGGTCACAAAATCCGCTGCGCCGGTCTGGACACAGATTAGTCAAGACACCAATACGCTGGTGCAATTTTTTGCGCCGAGAAGCGTGGCGGTGAATCAAAATCCTAAAAGCTTATACTTCGGGCGGATTTATGTGATGGAACAGGGTAACTCAACCGGTGGCGGAACAACCGGAAGCGGTCGAACGATCAGCAAGGGCATTTACGGATTAAACCCAGACCTGACCGATGCTGTCGGCCAAGGCAACACCGGATTAACGGGCGGTTTGGACGCATTGAACATTTTCGCTCCCACTGCGAACAGTCGTTACGAGCCTTGGAAACTTTTTGTTGGTGAGGATGGCTACGTTTACGTTGCTGACGCGCAGGATCCGCGCGGTTCCCTGTCCCGTGTGGATGCCAATATGGCGAACGGCGAATTAGTTCTCGCCGGAGTTGCCAACACGGCTCGTCCTGACCTGCATACTGTGGTTTACGGCATCAATGTTCGTGGCTCGATGGCTTCGAACAACCTCACGGTCGTGGGAATTGATGGCCAATGGAGCGGCGGAGCAAACTCGGTGATGCAATGGAATATCGGGTCAGGCCCACTTCCATCGGAAATTCCTCCCACAGTGCTTTTCAACTCGGGAGCACCGACTGAACAGGATTCAGACATCGATGTCGCTCCAGACGGTAATATTTTCGTTCACTACTTCCGCTCCACTTTTTCATCAACTGGACCATCGGTGCAAGTCTTCAGTCCAGGCGGCACGTTGCTTTTCAGTTCCATCAGTGCGGGAGTCGATCGATTTATCAACACGCGCAGCCTGAGAGTTTCGCCAGACGGCAACAAACTCGCAGTGTTCCGCAGTGACCAGCAGACAGTGCTTGTCGCGCTCACCAATGGCGTAACCGGACGCCTGCCGGACATGTCGAATACCAACTTGCTGGCAACGTTTGGCACCACCGTCGCGCATAATTCACGTTCGGTGACGTGGGATTTGGCAGGCAATCTTTATGTAGCCAACAACAATGCGGAGCGGCTGCGCGTCTGGTCTCCCGGCGGCACAACGACTGCAACGACGAAATCTGACGGCACGTTCAACATAACCGTCCCGCCAACTACCGTCACAATTACCAACACAGTTACTCAAGTTACTGAAAACAGCGGAACGCCGGTAGTGTTCACGCTCAATCGCAGTGGAAATATAGTAAATCCTTTGACGGTGAATCTTCTGGTCTCTGGAACGGCATCAAACGGGGTTGATTATCTTCCCGCAATTCCCTCGACGATCACATTTGCCGGAGGAGCGACCTCTACAAATATTACTGTCACTCCCTTTAATGATGCCATCTCTGAATTTAGCGAAACTATCACAGTGCTGATCGGTGGCGGAACAAATTACGCTGCCGGAACACCAAGCACCCGGACAGTTACGATTCTGGACGATGATGCTCCAGAAATTTCCATTGGACTGGCCACCGGCGAAAATCGCCTTTTGGAAGGTTATTCCGCTGCGAAGACCACTTTCCAACTTTTGCGCAGAGGTTTGTTATCCGCCACTCCAACGGTCAACGTCGTCTATTCTGGACAAGCGGCTGTTGGCTCAAAGTTCAACGGCCCTTCCAGCGTCACGTTCTTGGCCAATGCCGTGACCACCAACTTCACCATCACACCGGTCAACAACCAGAATTTTGAAGGTGATCAAACTGCGATTGCCGGAGTAAATTCAGGCGTTGGTTACAATGTGGGAGCCACTAACACCGCGACGGCGATTGTGATAGATGACGAAGTTTCTCCCGGCACAATTCTTTTTTCCGACAATTTCAATGTTGCCAGCAGCGACACGTCGGCGAACTGGAAAATCAATAGCCAGGACTTTTTTGCTGATACACACGCTGATTTCGGTTTTGATTACACAACACTTGGTGTCAGCCCTCTTCCCGGCGGAAGCGATACCCTTGGTCTGCGACTCCGCTGCAATCAAGTCACTGTAGGTGCGCCAATTATCGACATCAGCCTCTCGCCGTTGGGACTGAATCTTGGCACCAATGACTACCGCTTGGTTTTCAACATGTGGATCAATTACAACGGCCCGGTCACGGGCCCACTGGCAGATGGCGGCCCTGGGTCAACTTACCATTTGGATGCCGGCGTCGGAACGACGGGCGATCATCCAAACTGGCAAAACTTCTTCGGAACCGACGGAGTTTGGTTCTCAATCGACGGTGATGGTGGTTCCGGAGCAACCTCTCAGGCGGGCGATGCCAACGCATACATTGCGGAAAATCTGCAAGCCAATGGCTCGGGGGTTTACGCAGCAGGAACGGCCGACGGTGTCAGAAGCACACCTTACCCCTTCTATTCTATCTGGGGCAGCATTCCTGCGCCAGCGGCGCAAGTCGCGCTTTATCCGACCGTTCAAGACGGTCTGACACAGGTCGGCAACATAGGTGAATCCTGGCACACGGTTGTCATCACCAAAGCCACCAACATTGTTAAATGGGCCATCGACGGCGTCACCATCGCCACTGTGACCAATGATCCATTAAGCCTCTCGACTAATGTCTTCATTGGTTATCACGATCAGTATGCTGGCATTTCTGGTACGCCGGACATGAGTTTCGCGATTGTTGATAACTTAAAGGTAATGTCCTACACAGACTTGCCACCCGCAGTGATTACCACGCCAAACATCACTAAAATCCAAGTTGTGGGTTCTAATGTGGTGATTGACTTCACGGGCGGGGCGGCGGATGCACCGTCAGCTTTCAAGTTGCAAAGCTCTGCCACTGTTGACGGAACTTATACCGACACAGCTCCGGCTGCGAACATCACGGGTAGCTCTGGCACTTATCAAGCCACCATTGCTGTCAATGGCAGCACCCGGTTCTACCGCATCAAACGGTAAGCCATTCATCTCACAAAAGGCGCTCGTGCAAACGGGCGCCTTTTTTTTCTGAAAAAAGATCCGAGCGAAATTGAGCGGAACAAAGTATTCAAAACTTAAGACTTCGACGAATCGCTTTTCGTCTGCGCATAGCGCAAATCTTTCTCGAGCAAATGGAGGATGGCCAGATTAATGTCATCACTGGCCTTCGGGAATTTTAAAACCACTTGCACGTCTGCCAATCGGTTTTGTTTGATATAGCGAAGTGCCCTCGCTGTATGCTTGAAATCGCGCGCTTCATCAGGATTTTGAGTCGTGGAATCGGCACCTTTCAAAAATAAATGTGAAATTGTACTCTGAACTAGCACGCGCACACCTTGATTCTTGAGTTCATTTTTCCAGACACAAGAAAAAACGGTCTCCGATGCGAAATCTTTTCCGGGCTACACCATCCTTCCACTTTTAATTCCAGTCAACGGTTCTGCGGAAAAATTCGTGGAAGTTTCGCCAAATCCTTTTATTCTGGTTCGGCCAGTCGGATTATGAGCAACGATTTTTCCAGCGCAGCCGGTTATTTAATGATTTCCCTGAAACCATGAGAAACATCCCTGAAAAACTAAGCGGCGCTCGTGGTGATCGCCCTGTGGAACTTGTGTTCCGCAACGCCAACCTTGTCAACGTTTTCAGCGGCGAAATTTATCACGAAAATGTGGCTGTCGATGACGGGAGAATCATCGGTTTGGGAGATTATGAAGGGGAAACAGTCATTGATCTGGAAGGCGCTTACCTGGCACCCAGTTTTATCGATGGGCATTTCCACGTCGAAAGCACAATGCTCACCGTGCCGGAATTTACCCGCGCCGCCGTTCCTCACGGCACCGGCGCGATGGTCATCGACCCGCACGAATACGCCAACGTCCTCGGACTCGAAGGCATTCACTATGTGTTGGAATCGAGCAAAAATCTTCCGATTGATTTTTTTATCATGCTGCCCTCGTGCGTTCCCGCAACGCATCTGGAAACGGCCGGAGCAAAATTTACGGCCGCAGATTTGGCCTCCATGATTACGGATGAGCGAATCGCTGGCGTCGCCGAGCTGATGAATTATCCGGGCGTTTTTCTGGGAATGGAAAGTGAACTCGCAAAAATCAAAGCGGGCAAAGGCAAAGCGATTGACGGACATGCGCCTGGTTTGCGTGGAAAAAATCTGAACGCCTACGTTCTTGCTGGGGTTCGTTCCGACCACGAAAGCACCGAGATTGATGAAGCTCGCGAAAAGCTGCGTCTGGGAATGCACCTGTTAATTCGCGAAGGCAGCACAGAACGGAACCTCGAACACATAATTTCTCTCGTCACTCCGCAAAATTCCGCCAACTGCTCCTTCGCTACCGATGATAAACTGGCGGGCGATCTGGTTTCCGAAGGACACATCAATCATTCCGTGCGCAAAGCGATCCAGCTTGGAGTCGCGCCCATCACGGCCATGCAAATGGGCACCATCAACACCGCGCGCCATTATCGTTTGAAAAATATTGGCTCAATCGCTCCCCGTTTTTGGGCCGACTTCATCGTGTTCGACAATTTCGAAAAACTCATCATCAAACAGACTTACAAAAAAGGAGTTTTGGTGGCGGAGAATGGAAAATATCTGGCGACAAATCCCGCGACCATTCCGCGTCCCCGCAGCACAATGAACATGAGTTATTCCGCGCCCCATGATTTTGAGGTGAAGGCAAATGGCGCAAAAAAAATCAAAGTCATAGAAATTATTCCGCAACAAATTGTCACAAAAGCAACGATCGCGACTCCAAAAATTGAGAATGACCAGATCGTTTCTGACATCGAGCGCGACATTTTAAAATTAGTCGTCGTCGAGCGCCACAACGCCACGGGAAATGTTGGCGTGGGATTTGTTCGAGGATTCAAATTAAAACAGGGCGCGCTTGGCTCCACCGTCGCGCATGATGCCCACAATGTCGTCGTCATTGGCACAAATGACGGCGATATTCTTGCGGCCATTCAGGCCTTGGAAAAAATGCGCGGCGGACAAGTCGCCGTCGCGGCTGGTCAAATAGTGGCCGCGCTCGAACTTCCCATCGCTGGTCTGGTTTCTGATCAACCTCTTGAAAAAGTCAGTCAAAGTATCGACAAATTAAATGCCGCCGCGAAAAAACTGGGGTGCGCTCTGGACGCGCCTTTCATGAGCTTGTCGTTTTTAAGTCTCTCGCCTATTCCCGAGTTGAAATTGACCGACCAGGGTTTGATTGACGCCGTGAATATGAAAATAGTTAATCTAATTGAGGCGTGACGATTTTAGGTGGAGAATTGAAATCGAATCTGATTTGATGGTGGCAAGTCCCATTTCCTGCGGCAAAAATTCGATGAGACAACCGCTTTTCGGCAAAACTATAATCGCCACCGTGGCGGTCGCGGCGGCAATCTTCGCCGTGGATCTTTTCACGTCCTGGGGCATGGGAGAATGGATGTTTTACTTCGTCCCGATTCTCTTCACACCTTACTCCAAGCGTTTATTATATCCGGTTTTTTACTCGGCGCTTTGCACTGTCTTGATCGTCATCGGTTTCTTTTTCCCGACCCTTCCAACATCGCTATTTGATCCTGCCACAGGATTACAACGGCGGTTGCTTGCGATAGCCGTTCTTTGGACAATGTCCTTTTTTTTGGTGCAACGAAAACGTTCCGAGCGGGAGCGTCGCGAAATCCAGGAACGATTTGCGGCCTTCATGAACAACAGTTCCGCCCTCGCCTGGATGAAGGACGACGAATTTAATTACGCTTACGCCAACCAGCCTTTTCAAACCTTCTTTCAAAAAACGTCCGAACAACTCATTGGCAAAAATGATTTTGATTTTTGGACAGAAGCCGTCGCCCGCGAACTCCGCGCTCACGATCAGCATGTAATTTCTTCCGCTAAAAATCTCGAAACCCGTGAAACGGTGCCTGGCCCTGACGGCCAATTGCACCACTGGCTCGTCCATAAATTTCCTTTTGAAGATGCCGCGGGCCGAAAGTTTGTGGGAGGCATGGCTGTGGATGTCACGGAACAAAAACGGGCCGAGGAAGCGCTGCATAATTCCGAGCTTCGATTTCATTCTGTGTGGGATAATTCGGCCGACGGGATGAGATTAACCGATGAAAACGGAAAAATCATCGCGGTCAACAAAGCTTATTGCAAATTGTGTGGAATGGCAGAGTCACAATTGATTGGCCAGCCGCTTTCAATCACCTACGAAGGCAATTCCGATGAGGCGTTAAAAATTTATCGCGAAAGATTTGCTAGTCGCACCATTCCGGCCCTCTTGGAACGCACCGTCGAATTTCGAACCGGACAGAAGCTGGAAGTTGAGTTCGCCAATTCTATTATCGAGTTAGAAGGGCAACCGCCGCTTTGCCTGGGAATTTTTCGCGACGTTTCCGCGCGCAAAAGAAATGAAGCCCAGCGTATTGCGCTCGAAAGAAAATTTCTCGACGGCCAAAAATTGGAAAGTCTCGGCGTGCTCGCTGGCGGCATCGCTCACGATTTTAATAATCTGCTCACCGGCATCCTTGGCAATGCGGGGCTGTGTCTAATGCAAACTTCGAACGTTTCGCCCGTCCGTCCCTATCTGGAAAACATCGAAAAAATCTGTCTGCAAGCAGCTGATTTGTGCAAGCAGATGCTGGCGTATTCAGGTCGCGGCCATTTCGTCGTGCAGAAGCTGGATTTGAACATGATTGTCGAAGAAATGACTCAGTTGCTCCGCATTTCCATCGCTAAAAAAGTAATCCTGAAATTTGATCTGGCCGCTAAATTGCCGGCGGTGGAAGCCGATTCCGCACAGATCCGCCAGGTATTGATGAATTTAATTATCAACGCCTCGGAAGCGATTGGCGAAAAAAATGGCGTCATCACCATCCGGACGGCCGTGAAGCGGGCGGATCGCTCCTATCTAGCCGAGACGTTTCTGGCACCCAATTTGCCGGAAGGAGACTACGTCTCACTGGAAGTTTCCGATTCAGGTTGCGGGATGAGTCCGGCAACAAAAGCCAAAATTTTCGACCCGTTTTTCACCACGAAATTCACCGGGCGCGGTTTGGGACTCGCGGCCGTTCTCGGCATCGTGCGGGGGCACAAAGGCGTTCTTAAAGTTTATAGCGAGGTGGGCAGCGGCACGACCTTCAAACTACTTTTACCGTGTTGCGGAACCCAATCAATTGCCGCAGATATTGCAAAAGCTCCGGCGGAAAAATGGCGCAGCAGCGGGACAATCCTGGTGGCTGATGACGAGGAAGGCGTGCGCGTCATCGCCGCCAGAATGTTGGAATTATTTGGCTTCACTGTATTGCTCGCCAATGATGGCCGACAAGGCGTTGAACTCTTTCGAGCCAACCAGGCAAAAATTCGCGCGGTCATTCTCGATATGACGATGCCCCTGCTCAATGGCGAGGAAGCGTTTAGCGAAATCCGCCGGATTCGCCCCGAGACGCCGGTGCTCCTGGTCAGCGGTTACAATGAGCAGGACGCCTTGGAAAGTTTCGCAGGAAAAGGACTAAGTGGATTTCTCCAAAAGCCTTTCAAGCCGGACGAACTGCGCGAAAAACTGCGCGCCATTCTCGATCCGCCTAAAGGGCCTGTTTGAAAAGTAGCGGCGGGCATCCGTGCCTGCCGTAGAGGGCGGCATCTTGCCACCCGGAAAAAAAAGCCGGAACATTCGTGACGCTCTGATTTTACGGAGATGTTTTTGGTTGCGACGCTTTTTCCGCCGGGCTGGAAGCCCGGGCTCTACGTCAGCCAAGATGGCTGACGCTACAGTTTTCAAAAGTAGCGGTGGGCATCCGTGCCTGCCGTAGAGGGCTGGCATCTTGCCACCCGGAAAAAAAGCCGGAACATTCGGGACGCTCTGATTTTACGGGGATGTTTTTGGTTGCGACGCTTTTTCCGCCGGGCTGGAAGCCCGGGCTCTACGTCAGCCAGGATGGCTGACGCTACAGTTTTCAAACAGGCTCTAAGTCCAGAAAAGCGCGCTCGGTTTGCAGAAGCGCATTCTGAAGATTTCCAGAATGTCGGCAGCACGTTCAGACCGTGTGCAGATCCTGCACGATGAACGCCGCGAACTCAGCATGAAAATGCGGTGGGATGCGGGCTTTGAATCTCGCGCTGACGCCTTCGTAATTTCTTTCGATCACTTGCGCCACTTCATGCAAACGAGCGATCAGCGCGGTGTGATGATGCGGCACATCCAGTTCCACAAATTCGCGGATGGGACGAAGTTGCGTGCTGAGTTCCGCGAGCAACGAAGGAATTCCCGCGCCAGTTTTCGCCGAGATTCCAACGGCATTCGGAAAGCGCGCATAAAATTTGTTGAGCAAATCGTCCTTCTCAAAACGATCAATTTTGTTGAAAACCATGATCGTCGGTTTGCCCGCCGCGCCGATTTCTTCAAGCACGGAATTGACCGCGAGAATTTGTTCCTCAGCTTGCGGATGACTCATATCAACGACGTGCAAAAGCAAATCCGCTTCGACCACTTCTTCCAAAGTCGCTTTGAATGCCTCGACTAAACCATGCGGCAATTTGCGAATAAAACCCACCGTATCCGTCAGCAAAACATTTTGGTTTGTCGGCAAACGAAGTCGCCGCGTCGTCGGATCAAGCGTAGCGAACATTTTTTCTTCGGCGAAAACCGCTGAACCGGTGAGCGCATTGAGCAACGTTGATTTGCCCGCGTTCGTGTAGCCGACAATGGATGCGAGGGGCCAAAGCTTTCGCTGGCGACCATTGCGCTGCGTGGAACGTTGGCGTCGCACAACGTCCAACTCCCCTAAAATTTTTGAGATACGCTCCTGCACCCGGCGACGGTCGGTTTCCAACTGGGTTTCACCATCACCACGCATGCCGATGCCGCCCTTTTGCCGCGACAAGTGGCTCCAGAATCGGGTCAGGCGCGGGAGCAAATGCTGGAGTTGCGCGAGTTCGATTTGCAATTTGCCTTCCTTCGTGCGGGCGCGTTGCGCAAAAATATCGAGGATCAACGAAGTGCGATCTAAAATTTTGCAGCCAAAAACTTCTTCCAGATTGCGGCTTTGCGCGGGCGAAAGTTCGTCGTCGAAAATAACGGTATCGACATCTTGCGCGCGGCAATCGTTGGCAAATTCTTTCGCCTTGCCGCTGCCGATGAACGTGGCCGCAACGGGCGTTTCCAGTTTTTGCGAGCCGTCCCCGATGACATCAGCGCCGGCGCTGGTGGCCAGTTCGTTGAGTTCGTCCATGGAATCGCGGAGCTCAAAGGCGGAGCGCGATTTGAATTCGAGGCCAATGAGAAAAACCCGCTCGGTGCGTTTGTTGTTCGAGATGAGTGCTTTCAATTTTGCTTAATAATTTATGTCACAACTGCCTGTAAACTGCGGCGCGGCGTTGGCTGCGGTAAATGCGAACGAGCTTCTTCGCGGGATAAATCCAATAAAGAATCCGATAATCGCTGACTCGAAGTTTGCAAAGTCCCGCCAGATCATCGGCATTCCGACTAATCGCCGATGCACCATGGTAGAGGCGTTTTCTGCGAGCCACTGAATCTTTCGTTCCACACTTGCGCCAATCGCGTTGTCCAGTTCGGCTAGTTGCGTATTGGCTTTGGGGCCTACTTCGATTTCGTGGGGCATGGCAGATGGCGTGGCTTCCAGGGTTTGAACTCGCCGGCTGAATCTTGTTTTCGCGCTTCGCGCAATTCCGCGACGACCGCCGAATTCTGGGACGTAAGCCAGTCCTGTAATTCGTCAAGAGTTTCGACGGATGAAAGGATGGCCGCAGGAATTGCGACGGTTTCAGTTTTCATAGTTTCATCCTATCACGCCGCTGGGAAAAAGTAAGCGTTGAATTCGAGGCCAATGAGAAAATCCGTTCCTTCCGTTGATGGTTCGAGATGAGTTCCTTCAATTCTTAAACTTTTGCCCAACCGAAAAATAGCACTTTCACCGAAGAAGAAAGTCGGTTTTCAACCAACTCTCTGTTGCGAGTTGACTCATAAATAAAGAACATCGAGGGGAAGCTTTGGAAAGTGGTGAAAACGGTTACGTAGCCCTACGGGAAAATGACACCGACAAACTGGAGGATGAAAATGAAAAAGAGCGGTTGTCGGACAGAAGAGTTGGAACGGTTGCAGCGGCGTTATGAGGGATGCGGCAAGGAAGGCAAAACGCGGATGCTCCACAAGTTTTGCGAACAGCATGGTTATGAGCGCAAACAGTGATCGTGGGCGATGATCCGATTCAAATCGAAACCTTGACCGCGAAATTTCGCGCTGCGTTTGCCGGAAATTTTTTCACGAAGTGGGCGGTGGAAATGGCGCTGTGGGACATTGCAGGCAAAGCCGCTGGAAAACCGGTTTATGAATTACTCGGCGGAAAAGTGCGCGAGTTTATTCCGACAAAGTGGTCGGTGTCGGGCGTTGAACCGGAACGCGCTGCGGAAATTGCGAACTGGGCGGTCGCACAAGGTTTTCGCGCGATGAAGGTCGAAGTGGGAATTGATCCAGATGGAGATGTTGCGCGAGTGAAAGCGGTGCGCGAAGCGATTGGGCCGGAAATTAAATTGGGTGTGGATGCGAATGGCGGCTGGTCGGCGGATGTGGCGGTGAAAACAATTGAGCGGCTCTGTGAGTTTGGAATTTATTTCGCTGAACAGCCCGTTTCGCCGGAAGACGTTTCTGAAATGGCGAAGGTGCGAGGGCAAATTAAAATTCCCGTGATTGCTGATGAAAGCATTTACACACTTCAAGACGCTTTCCCGTGCGCGACATAATCAACCGCAGAGGCGCAAAGACGCAGAGAAGACGAAATCGAATCTTCCGAACTCTGCGCCTCTGCGTTTCCGGGGTTAAACTTGAGCGCATCTTTCACGAAACGAAGTTCGTAATTCTTTCCTGCGCGCAAAGAACGAGTCAAGCGTGGTACACAGTGCGGTAGCGTCGTGGAGTGCGCCAGTCCTCTGGCGCTTTTTGTTGAAGGCGAGCCGTTTTTATCGGATGGGTCAAAGGCGGCAGAGGGTCGCCGCAGTCCAAGACTCTGTCGCGAATTGCCGCTGCAGTCGCCACCGATAAATTAAACTTCTTAAAACTTATGTCATTTGATGCTACGAAACCGATTGCCGGAACGTTGATTGAAAGGCTGACCACTTGGTCTAAATACCTTAGGCCAAGGGATGATAATTAAATGGGGCGGACGCCTATTCCAGAAAATCGTTTTCCTCGCAGAATCTGATTATGTCTAACCAAACATTAATCATAATTCTGGTCTTGGTGCTCGTTCTCGGTGGCGGTGGATTCTTCTACGGCAGGCGCGGGCGGTGAGAACTTGCAGGGGCCGGATTGCGCATGGCGCATGAATGTCTGGCTCCAAGGCAACGCTGTCCCGAACCTTCGTCAACAAATTATTCGCATCGATTCGCGTGATTCGAGGATAATAATTGCGCGGGGGAATCCTCGTTAAATTTCCATTCTCCAACTTGACACTAAACCAACCCAACCCGTAGATTCCGCTTTCCTAAACCGCGCTGGAGTCGGGGCAGGCAAGGCCATTGAGTTTCAAAAGTTCGTTTGGCTTACCAATTTATCACATGAATAAAGGCAAAATCGTTCAGATTATCGGACCGGTCGTTGACGTGGAATTCGGCGAAAATCTTCCCGGAATTTACAATGCGTTGACTGTGAATTTCACGGTGCAAGGCAACGAAACCAAACTCACGCTCGAAGTGCAGCAGCATCTCGGCGACGGCTGGGTGCGCGCCATCGCGATGTCTTCCACCGAAGGTCTCAAACGCGGCCTCGAAGTGACCGACACCGGCGCGGCGATTTCCATGCCCGTCGGCGAAGCGGTGATGGGCCGCGTGTTCAACGTCACGGGCGACCCCGTCGATGAACAAGGGCCGGTCAAAGCGGATAAATATTATCCAATTCATCGCGCGGCTCCCGCGCTTGTCGATCAATCGACTTCTCCGCAGGTTTTGACGACCGGTATTAAAGTCATCGATTTGATTTGTCCGTTTTTGAAAGGTGGAAAAGTCGGCGCGTTCGGTGGAGCAGGTGTCGGCAAGACCGTCGTCATCATGGAACTCATTAACAACATTGCGAAACTGCACGGCGGCATTTCAATGTTCGCGGGCGTCGGCGAACGCACGCGCGAAGGAAACGATCTTTACTACGAAATGGCCGAAGCCGACGTCATCAAATGCGAAAAAGATGAAAAAGGTCATTTGAAACGCAACGCGGAAGGTCTCCCAATTTTGAAACCCGGTTCGCGCATCGGACTGGTTTACGGACAAATGAATGAACCGCCAGGCGCGCGTCTTCGCGTCGCGTTGTCCGCGCTCGCCGTGACGGAATATTTCCGCGATGAGAAAAATCAGGACGTGCTTCTGTTCATCGACAACATTTTCCGTTTCTCACAAGCCGGTTCCGAAGTGTCCGCGCTCCTCGGTCGTACGCCGAGCGCTGTCGGTTACCAGCCAACGCTTGCCGCTGAAATGGGTGACTTGCAGGAACGTATCACTTCGACCAAGAAAGGTTCCATCACCTCGTTCCAAGCCGTCTATGTGCCTGCTGACGACTTGACCGACCCAGCGCCTGCGACAACTTTCGCACACTTGGACGCCACCATCGTTTTGGAACGTTCGATTGCTGAGTTGGGAATTTTCCCCGCTGTCGATCCGCTCGCTTCCAACTCCCGAGCATTGACGCCGGAAATCGTCGGCCAGGAACATTACGACGTCGCCCGCGGCGTCCAAAAAATTCTGCAACGCTACAAAGATTTGCAGGACATCATCGCGATTCTCGGCATGGACGAACTTTCGCCCGAAGACAAAACGACCGTTCTCCGCGCGCGCAAGATTCAAAAATTCATGAGCCAGCCGTTCACGGTCGCGCAGGTCTTTACTGGCCGCGAAGGCAAACAGGTTTCTCGCGAAGAAACAGTCCGCGCATTCAAAGAAATTCTCGACGGCAAACACGACGAAGTGGGCGAACAGAATTTCTACATGAAGGGCGGCATCGACGAAATTAAGGAAGCGTAAAGCGAAGTTGAGAGTGTCTTGAGTTGAGAGTTGAGAGACTCCCGGCTCGGCCCTCACTCAACTCTCAACACTAACAACTCTCAACTAACACATGGCCACGTTGAAACTCGAAATCGTCACGCCGGAAGCAAAAACCTATTCCGAAGATGTGGACATGGTCACGCTTCCTGGAATCGCTGGTGAAATGGGAATTTATCCCAACCATGTTCCGTTGATGACGCAGGTTGTTCCGGGCGAAATTATCGCGCGCAAAGGCGGGCAGGATTTTCATCTCGCCATCGGCGAAGGCTTCGCTGAAATCACCGGCACCCGCGTCGCCATTTTGACCGACATGGCGATCCGCGCGGAAAACATCGACGAAGCCAAAGCTGAAGAAGCCCGCCAACGCGCCGAAGCTCGCCTCGCTGAAAAAATCGATGACGAAGAATCAGCGATGGTCAGCGCGGCTTTAGCCCATTCGCTCGCCCAATTGAAAGTCAAACGCCGACAGCGATAATTCTTTCTAAATATTTCACACAAGCGCCGCAATCGCGGCGCTTTTTTTATTTCCCTTCCGATTGAAACAAGACTGAGTTGCTTTATATTTCGCCATGCCTTCCATAAAACTTTCTGTTCCACACAGGCTGGGTGCCGACGAAGCCAAAAACCGAATCACAAAACTAATCTCGGACACCAAGGAAAAATTCGGTGGCCAGGTTTCCGACGTGCGCGAATCCTGGAATGGCAATCGCAGTGACTTCGGTTTCAAAGCGATGGGATTTGATGTTGCCGGAAATCTTCAAGTTCAGCCCGCCACGGTGGACATCGAAATCAACCTTCCTCTCGCCGCACTGCTTTTCAAAAGTCGGGTAGAAAGCGAAATCTCCAGTCGCGCCAAAGAACTGCTCGCCTAAAATGATTCCAAATAATCGCGTCTGGAAAAATAATTTATTGACACTGAGATTCAGTCTCATTAAAATACAGCGCGATTTTTAAATATGAAAAATAAAATTTGGATCGGAATTCTCAGCGGCAGCCTCTGCCTGGCGGCGCAAGCCAACGAACGTCTCTTCACTTACACTTACGAACCGGAAACCATGGTCAAAGGCGGCTGGGAATTTGAGCAATGGCTCACGGCTCGCATCGGTCGCAACAAAGAAGTTGGTCAGGCCGATTACAAAAAATGGGAAATCCGCGAGTCAGTTGAATACGGCGTCACCGATAATTACACCGTGGAACTTTATTTGAACGCGAAGTCTGAAAACTTCCGCGACCTGACGACTTCGCCCGCACGAAATTATTCCAAATTCAGTTTCGATGGCATTTCCATTGAAAATCGGTACATGGCTTTGAATCCTGCCGAACACAAAGTCGGTTTGACACTTTATCTTGAGCCGCGTTTTTCCGGCGTTGAAACCGAAGTCGAAGAAAAAATTATTCTCGGCCAACGTTTCGGCCAATGGAAATGGGCGCTCAATCTGACGCACGCCACCGAATGGGCGGACCATTTTCGAAGCACGGAAGGCGAGTTGGAAGGAAGTTTTGGGATGTCGCGTTTTCTAAACAAAAATTGGGCCGTCGGTTTGGAACTGCGCAACCACAGCGAAATTCCCGATTACAAAGAATTTGAAAACACGGCGGTCTACCTCGGTCCCGTGGTAAGTTATCGCAATGCAAAATGGTGGGCTGCGTTGACGGTGATGCCGCAAATTTACGGCGCGAATTTTACTGAGAACCCGGACAAGAACCCCCACCTCGAACTTGAAGGACATGAACGGTTGAACGTCCGGCTGATTTTCGGATTTGGATTTTGATGCGATTATTTTTGGTCAGCTTATTTGCCGCTTCTGTTTGGTCGTCGTGCCAATCGGAAACGGTGATTACTTCATCGCAACCGCAAATGGCGCAAAAACTTTACGTGACGAAATGCGCGAAATGCCATGAGCTTTACGATCCAAAAAAATATAGCGATGCGGATTGGGATCTTTGGATGACAAAAATGCGGAAAAAATCGAAACTAAAACCCGATCAATTCGCGTTAATCCAGGCTTACACTAAAATGTTCCGCGCGCCGGAAACGGGTGCGATCACAAATTCGCTAAAACCATAAAGCATTCAGCAGGCTTTTTTCTTACAAGCGCCGAGCTTTTTGAATTCGTCACAACTCGCCGTGATTTGGAGTCGATGTTTCTTCACGGAAAATCCGAGACGATGGCTGATTTCATCCTCCAGTTTCTCAATTTTCTCGCTGTCGAACTCGACAATCTTTTCGCAGTCCTGGCAGATGATGTGATTGTGGTTGGGATGGTCCGCGTAATTCGGATCGTAAAACTTATGGTCCTTGCCGAAATCCATCTCGTGAACCAATCCGCTTTCTGTCAGCAAAGGAAGTGTGCGATAAACCGTCGCGCGCGACACGGATTTGTCGCGTTTTCGGGACCACTCCAAAAGTTGTTCGGCGGTGAAATGTTCTTCAGTGCTGAAAACCGTCTCGATAATTGCCTGGCGTTGTGAAGTGATGCGCAGGTTCTTTCCGCCCAGGAAATCCATGAACCTCTTTTTCGCCTCCAATTTTTGCGGTGCTGCCATTCTGAAAAATTATATTCGAGCAATCGGCCAAGTCAACGGGCTTGCCGCGCCGTTCCTGACCATTTTGCGCTTTGCTCGCCGGAATTTGAAAGCAAAGTAAATCAATCGTGGAAATCGAAATCATCAATACCGGGAGCGAAATCATGCTCGGCCGGATCCTCAACACCCACCAACAATGGCTCTGCAGCCAATTGGCGAATCGCGGATATGTCGTCACCCGGCAAATCGCCATCGCCGACCAAGCTTTGCCGATTCAAAATACTCTTCGCGAATCTTTGGCCCGCGCCGATTTAATCATCACCACGGGCGGCCTCGGTCCGACCTCCGACGACATCACGCGGGATTTAATCGCGGAGTTGCTGGGAAAGAAACTGGAACTCGACACGTCCGTTCTTGAACGGCTGGAAAAATTCTTCACCCAACGCCAGCGTCGCATGCCCGAGAGCACCAAAGTGCAGGCGATGATTCCGGCTGGGGCGCGAGTCATGCAGAATTCGCACGGGACGGCCCCGGGCCTCGTCATGGAAATCAATCCCAACCGCCTCCGCACTGGAAGCAAACCGACCTGGCTGGTGATGTTGCCGGGACCGCCCCGTGAATTACGTCCAATGTTTCTGGAACAAGTTCTCCCGCTGATCGAAAATACTTTTCCATCCGAAAATGCGTTTGTTTGCCGGACTTTGAAAACCACTGGGATGGGTGAATCATTCGTCGAGGAAAAGATTTCGGGACGACTCCGCCATTTGGCCCCGGAAAAAATTGAATTGGGTTATTGCGCACGCGTCGGCGAAGTCGATGTCCGGCTGGTCGCGCGCGGCTCGGATGCCCAAGCGATTGTGACTGAAGCCGAACAAATCGTTCGCGAGGCTCTCGGGGCCCACGTCTTTGGAGTGGAGGATGACATCCTGGAAAGCACTCTCATCGGTTTGCTCAAACAACGAAACGAGACGTTGGCGGTGGCTGAATCCTGCACGGGCGGATTTATCTCGCACCGGTTGACGAATGTTCCCGGGAGCTCCGCTGTCTTTCCAAACGGCCTGATCACTTATAGCAACGAGTCGAAACAACGGTTGCTGGGAGTGCGCGGCGAGACTCTGGCGGAATTCGGTGCCGTGAGCGAAACGTGCGCACGGGAAATGGCCAAGGGCGTTCGGGCGCGAAGCAAATCGGATTATGGAATCGCGGTGACGGGCATCGCGGGACCCGGCGGCGGCACGAAAGAAAAGCCGGTTGGAACTGTGTTTATTGCCGTAGCAACCTCGGCAAAAACCGTTGTGCGCCATCACGTCTTTCAATACGACCGCGAAACTTTCAAATTTGTCGTCTCGCAACAGGCGCTGGATTTGGTGCGACGTGAAATTCTGGCGCTTTGAAGCCGTCGCTGGTGGGACGGACATGAATTGGAAATAAAGCCTGATCCACAGCGGGAAAAATTTCTTCCCGAATTATGCAAATGAGAATTCCGGCGATAGATTGTGGTCTTGTTGCGCACCAATCGTATGAGTCACCTTATTTTTCGCGGCACTGATCGAGCCTTTGTTCTCGGTCTGTTCCTCATTTTCGCCGCCTCGTTTCCGATTGAACTCCGCGCCGCGAACCAGGCCACACTCAAAATTCAAGACTCGACCATTCATGTGGAGTTCAGCTCGGAACCGACCGAAGAATTGCGGCCGCTGCTTCTCGGTTGGATTGCCCGGTCTGCACGCGCCGTCGCGATTTATTACGGACAGTTTCCCGTGAAATTCCTCGAGATCCGGGTCAATCTGAAGGAGGGACGGCGCATCACTTCCGGCCAGACACTTGGATGGAACGGCCCTTTGATCAAGATCTCCGCAGGTCTTGCGAGCACTGCGTCCACTTTTTCTGACGACTGGGAAATGACGCACGAGATGACCCACCTCGCTTTTCCCGGGGTGGCAAGCTCGCATCATTGGATCGAGGAAGGATCAGCCACCTACGTTGAGCCGGTGGCGCGCGCCCGGGCGGGCGACCTTACGCCGGAAAAGGTCTGGGGCGATATGTTGAAAGGAATGCGAAACGGTCTGCCGCAGAGCGGAGATCGCGGGTTGGATTTCACGCCGACCTGGGGGCGAACCTACTGGGGCGGGGCGCTCTTCTGCCTGATGGCGGACATAGAAATTCATCGCCGCACAAAAAATTTGAAAGGCCTCGATGATGCGTTGCGCGCCATTCTCAAGGCGGGAGGGAACATTACGCGTGACTGGGATCTGGACCGGGCCCTGGACACTGGCGATCGCGCCACGGGCGTTAACGTATTGCGTGAAATGTATGACGAGTGGAAAGCATCGCCCGTGATGGTGGATTTGAACGAATTATGGAAAAATTTGGGCGTCATTCGCGATGGAAGGGCGATTCGGTTCGACGACTCCGCGCCCATGGCCTCAATTCGGCGTGCGATCACCGCGCCCAACAGAACGCCTTAAAATTCCGAATTTCTTAGCGTTGACGGGACGAATTGGGGTGCGAAGGTAAACCCCGTGAATATAAACAGGGTCGCTTCATTCCGGTTTTCCGAATTTCATTTTTCAACGCCCATGCGTATCTCTTTTTTCCTGATTTCCTTGCTCGCAACCATTGGCTCGCTCCAGGCACAGCGGGTTCCAGTCACCGAAAAAACTTTATCCAACGGGATGAGACTTTTGCTGGTGCAACGGAATGACGAGCCGACCGTTTCCGGCGGATGGGTCGCGCATGTCGGCAGCTCGAACGAGCGGCCCGGCATCACCGGCATTGCGCATTTATTCGAGCACATGATGTTCAAGGGAACTCCAACGATTGGGACGAAAGATTACAAAAAAGATTTGGAGATTATCGCGGAGCAGGAACAAGTTCGCGACGAAATGCGCGCCGAAGAAAAGAAAATGCGCGTGGCTTACCGGGCGGGGGAAATCGACGACGTGGCTAAACCGGAAAACATGACGCCACATTGGCGGGAGCTGGAAAAGAAATTCAACGAACTGATCCAGAGGCAGCGTGAAATCCTGGTGAAAAACGAGTTCTTCAATATCTACACCGCAGCGGGCGGCTCGGGCATGAACGCCTACACGAGCGAAGATATGACCGCGTATCACATCACTGTGCCAGCCAATAAATTGGAACTCTGGATGTGGATGGAATCGGGCCGCTTGCTCGCGCCGGTTTTTCGCGAGTTTTACGCAGAGCGGGATGTGGTGTTTGAAGAGCGTCGGATGCGAACGGAATCGACGCCACTGGGCAAATTTACCGAAACCTTTGAATCCATGTTTTGGGAATCGCATCCCTACAACTGGCCCGTGATCGGCTGGCCATCGGACATCCCCTCGATTTCCAAGGCGCAGGCCGATGAGTTTTACGGGATTTATTATGCGCCCCAAAATATCACCATGATCCTGGTGGGCGATTTCCGCACTGAGGTCGCTGCCCAAATGGCGGAAAAATATTTTGGTCGCATCCCGCGAGGGAAAAAGGACGCCCCGGATGTCGTTACCTTGGAAGTGAAGCAGCCTGCCGAAAAGCGAATGAACGCCGAAGCGGAGACGAATCCCCAGACGGATATTCTTTGGCATGCGGTTCCGTTCGGCCACAAGGACTCCTACCCATTGGCGGTGCTGGCCCAGATTCTCTCGACGCGCACGGGCCGGCTTTACAAGGGATTGATTCTTGGTTCGCAAATCGCGACGGAAGCCTGGGCGCAACAAGACGCGCGCAAATGGGCCGGTTATTTTAACGTGGGCGGCGAGGTGAAAGAAGGACACACGCCGGAAGAAGTCGAGCAGGGTCTTTACGCCGAGTTGGAAAAATTAAAAAACGAGGAAGTTCCGCCCGACGAATTGCAAAAGGTCAAAAACAATTTCGCCGCCAATGAATATCGCAAACTCAGTTCCAACACGCCGATTCTCATGCAACTGCTGCATTACGATGGCGAAGGAAACTGGCGCGAAATCAACGAAGCCAACGCAAAAATCCAAGCGGTCACCTCGGCCGACCTGAAGCGCGTTGCCAATGAATATTTTACCAAAGAAAATCGCGCCGTCGCGACTTATGTGCGCAAAGAAAAAAATCAACGGAAAGCCTCGGCGCCAAACCTTCCCAAGAAAAGAAATGAACTTTAGCCCAATTAAATCGCTGTTGTTGCTGGGTATTTTGCAATTTGGAATTTCGATTGTGGATGCGGACACCAGTTCCAGCGCCGCCGTCATTCCGGATCGGCCTGAAAAACTTTCCTTTCCGCCACTGAAATATGAGCCGCCCAAACCTGGGGATTTCCGCGTCGCTCTGAAAAGTGGGCCGGTTGCCTACGTCGTGCCGGATCACGAATTGCCGCTCGTGAACATCGCCATTTACGTGCGAACGGGAGATTACGTGGTGCCGGAAGGCAAAGAAGGTCTCTCTGGAATTGCCGGCTACCTGATCGCGCGGGGTGGAATCAAATCCAAGACGGCTGAGGAACTGGAGGAACGTCTTGCTTTTCTCGCCGCGCAGTTAAATTCCGGCGTGGGCGAAACGCAGGGAAGCATCAGCCTCAACCTCCTCGCGAAAGATCTGGAAGAAGGCCTGTCCATTCTTCGCGGAGTTCTCACCACGCCTCGTTTTCAGGAGAACAAGCTCGCCTTGATCAAAGATCAAACGATGCAGAATCTGCGGCA
>JBDSYB010000234.1:0-5655 GCA_039925885.1 Verrucomicrobiota bacterium | reverse complement strand
GTGCAGGAACATGGTTACGCTCGTGTGACGCTTGATGTCGATGTCGTCGTGCCGGATGTTTTAGAAGCGCTCGAGTTTCTCACGGCGGATTTGACCGGGCCGTTCGTGCGAATTCCCGATTGCGAAGATCGTTTGAACGACCGCCGCAACGGAGTGAAAATCGATTTGCTTCCCGCCGGAAAAGTTTTGCGGCACGGCTGCAAAGTTCCTTTCCCTGAACCAAAAAAAGTTTTCGACACACCGCAAATCGTCGGCCTTGAAGATTTAATTTCGCTGAAACTCGATAGCTGGTCGGTTAGTCCTCTACATCGCCTTAAAGATAAATCTGACGTCGTCGAGATCATCAAGAACCGGAACCCGCCTCGTGACTTAGCCGTCGCGCCGGCGATTCGTCATCTCTATCTCGAAACCTGGGACGGCCTTCAGGCGGAACGTTGAAACCGGTTTCTCAAATTCCAACCATCGTTTCCATTGACGATTTATGAATTACGATTTACGCACTCTTCACGAATTCGATTCGTGTCACAGATCGTAAATCGCCATAGAAAATAAATGAAAGATATTGTTCCACCACCGCCCGCGATTATTCGCAACGACGTTGCCGCCATCAAAGGTTTGTTCGATAGAAATGTTGTGCCGAGCTATGCGCGATTTGAAATCGTCTTGAGTCACGGCGCGGGAAGTCACGTCTTTGACATCACCGGGAAACGCTATCTTGATTTCGGCGGCGGCATTGCGGTGTCGGCGCTCGGCCACGCGCATCCCGCGATTACCGAAGCGCTTATCGAGCAATCCAAAAAGCTGGTTCACACCTCAAATCTTTATTTTTGCGAACCTCAAGGACGGCTCGCCGAAAAACTGGTTAATGCCATCGGGCCGGGAAAAATTTTCTTCACCAACAGTGGAGGCGAAGCAAACGAAGGCTTGTTTAAACTCGCTCGAAAATTTGGCCACGACGAAGGGCGATTTGAAATTCTCACGGTGCAAAATTCTTTTCACGGTCGCACGCTCGCCGGAATTTCCGCGACGGGCCAAGACAAAGTGAAAAAAGGTTTTGAGCCGATGGTTCCCGGTTTCCGCCATGTTCCGTTCAATGATCTGGAGGCGATGCGAAAGGCGATTTCTCCCGCGACCGTTGCCATCATGATCGAGTGTGTGCAGGGCGAAGGCGGAATCACTTCGGCGACGCCAGAATATCTACTCGGCTTGCGAAAACTTTGCGATGAAAGGAAGCTCTTGTTGTTACTCGACAGCGTTCAAGACGGACATTTTCGCACCGGACGTTGCCAGGCGTTTCAAAGGATTTTTGAAAATGAACGTGCTGCCAGCATCTTGCTGGCAGAGCGCGGCGACGTGGCGAAGAACTGCCAGCAAGATGCTGGCAGCACGTTTTTGCCCGACGGAATTTCGATGGCCAAATCGCTTGGAGCAGGATTTCCCATTGGCGCGTTTTGGGTGCGTCAACCGTTCGCCGATTTGCTGAGCGCCGGTTCCCACGGTTCGACTTACGGTGGCGGACCGCTTGCTTGTGCCGTTGCGCTAAAAGTATTTGAAGTTATCGAGCGAGAAAAACTCGCCGAGAATGCGCGAAATGTTGGCGAGTTTTTGAAAGGCGAATTGTTACGGCTGGCGGAGCGATTTCCGCAAATCATCAAAACGGCTCGCGGTCTTGGCTTCATTATCGGTTTGGAGCTGGCGGAGAAAATCCCGACTTTTTCTGGCAGCGAAAAATCACACGCAATCCAATTCGTCAATCGTTTGCACGAAGCGGGAATGCTCGCCATTCCGTCCGGCACACAGGTCATTCGTTTGTTGCCACCGCTGAATCTGCGTCGCGACGAAGCGGAGCAGGGGATTCGAATTATCGAATCAGTCGCCGCTAGTTTAAACGCTTAGTACGACCGATGTTTTGAAAAGTCCGGCATTTTTTTGAAACGAGCCAGCGCGTCAGAAGTCCACGGGCTGACTGTTGGTTTTTCAGATTCAGAGTCCAAAGGCGCTTGAGGCAATTTCGTTTGAGCGGGTACAATGGAAATGGGTTGAGACTGAGCTGAGGGAGTAATTACGGGCGCAGTTGGAACAGTGCGTTGCTCGAAGAATGAGCCAATCGACGGAGAACTTGGAGACGCTAATGTCGGCACAACTTCGGGAACTTTTGCGGTCAGTTGTTCTTGAAGAAGCGTGTCGCTACGCCAGCACATGCGGATCAGCGGAGTTGCGCCGATATGCACGACCACGCCGTCGTAATTGAGATGTTTGAATTCCACGTTCGCCGCTGATTCTTCCGCTTTCAAAATGCCGGATAAAATCGCTTTGATCGTTTCCCGCGTTTCTTTGGCCAGCAACGCGCGCAGTTTAACGTGCGGAACATCTTCAAATCTTCGGAAAGAAACCGCCAGCCTTTGGTTCAAATTCAAATCGAGATCCATTCCGGTAAGTTCATAACCGGCTTCCTCGAAAGTATAAGTGTTGTCGTTGATTTCGCGCATCGCTTGCAGAAGCCGATCTTCGCCGTTGGCGCGCAATCCATTTAAATTGTCCTGCACATCGACGCGGAGTTGGTGCAATTCACCGGCGGTCATCGTCAACGCCTGGCGCACCTCAGCGGCCTTTGCTGGCGCGCTTTGAATCGCCTGTTTTATTTCCACCGCTTTCTTTCCGAGATCTTGAACTTTGTTGATGAAATTTTTCATAATGAAAGGCGCATTGAATTTTTAGGTTCTTCGATGTTTTAACGGAAACGATATTTAATGGAATGAATGGCCCGATGTTTTCTTCCTCTCCCCGCGAGGCACGAGTGGGGAGAGGATTGAGGAGAGGGGAATTCCAAACAAAACGCGCCTCCTCTCCCCGGCCCTCTCCCCCATCCGATGGAAGAGAGGGAGAAAAAAACCGCAAAACCCCCATCACTTTTTTGGAAAAAAATCGTCTCTTCTCCGCTGAAAACGTCGAAAACCATCTTCTATTTTTCCTTTGGCGGTTTAGTTTCTGACGGCGGCGAAGTTGTTTCCTGTTGCGCATCGGCCAAAACTTCCTGAACGCGTTCCAGAAAAACCTGTTCGTTCGCCATCATTTCCTGGGTCAACTCAAACTCCACCATTCCCTGTTTGGCGCGCGTGGTCAAAAGGTCCTCGACGTTGCGCAGATGATTGCGTTGTTGCGTGGCGACATCTCTCAACGTGGCCAACGTGTTGTGCAGCGTTTTCATTTCGTGTGACATGCTCGCAAAACGTTCCGCCGTCGCATCGGTTTGCACCGAAGTAATCGCGCGACTCAAATCTTCGCGCAACGCATCGAGCGCAGTCTGGAGTTGGCTCGACGCCCGTTTGTTATCTTTTTTATCACCATCGTCACCGTTGCCAGCGCGTCCCATTCGTTTTTCAATGCTGGAGCGAAGAGATTCCAATGCGGGTTTCAATGGCGCGAAATCCACCGTCAACGCGGGCTGCGATTTCGACAATTGTTTTTCCAAAGTTTCCTGAATGGATTCGAGGCCCGTTTGGAAAGTGGAAAGTTGCGCCACAACTCGACCGGCGGCGTCCGTTTGATCCACACCACGCGTCAATTGATTGCGTTTGAAAGTTTTTTTAATTTCTTCCCAGCGCGCCTTTTCTTCCGGCGTCTGCCAGCCCATCATTTCTTTGAACTTCAGCAGATTCGCTTCCGCGCCCGTCGTGAGCGTTTGCGATTCGCTGCGATAATGGTCGAGCAACAGCGCTTTCACTTCCTGGTCGTTCATGATGGGAACGACTTTTTCGGTGAGCCGATTCATGTTGCGATAGGAACCTTGCAAACGAAATGGCGGCTCAGTGCGAAATTCATCCGCTTGCGCCGCCGAATGAATATATTCCTGGTTCACGCGCAAAACGACGTCGCGAACGACGATGAACTTTTTCATCACCGACAAAATTTCTTCCACTTCCTGCGCGGAATAGCTGCCTTCAAAACCGTCGGTGTTGCGCGAACCCGTTTCCGCCAGACGCAAAAATGCGCGAATATCCTTCTGACTTTTGTTGGCGAGTTGCGCCAGAACCGCATTTGATGTCACCGCGTTTTCGACGTAACTCGCTTTGAAATAATCGCCTTTGCCCCCAATGATGTCGCCGAGGTTGTAGGTGTCGGCACGGTTCGCGAGCATGTCCGGCAATTTAAATTTCTGCCCGCTTTCGGTGTAGGGATTGCCCGCCATCACGACGACAAATTTGCGTCCGCGCAAATCGTAAGTGCGCGGTTTGCCACGCCAGACGCCTTCGATTTTTCGCTGGCCGTCGCAGAGCGAAATAAATTTTTGCAGAAATTCCGGATTCGTATGCTGAATGTCATCGACGCAGAGCAATACGTTATCGCCCATTTCCAGCGCGAGATTGAGTTTCTGAATTTCTTCGCGCGCGGCGGCATTCGGTGCTTCTTCGGGATCAAGAGAATTTACAGAATGTCCGAGCGCCGGGCCGTTGATTTTCACGAAAACCAAACCGAGTCGGCTCGCGACATATTCCATCAACGTGGTTTTGCCGTAACCAGGCGGCGAAATGAGCAGCAACATTCCCATCAGGTCGGTACGTTTTTTTGCGCCTGCCGCGCCGATTTGTTTCGCCAAATTATCTCCGACGAGCGGTAGATAAACTTCGTCCATCAACTGGTTGCGCACGAACGAACCGAGAACGCGCGGCTTGAATTCATCGAGTCGCAACGCGCGACGTTCGTGTTCGACCAACTGCTGTTTGATTTGTTGGAAGCGTTCAAATGGCGGAATGACATCGCGCTCGAAACGCTGCAATTTTTTCTGAAATGCCAAATAATCGAATTGATAGGTTTGTCCCTGGATCAGCGGGTGATTGCCGCGCATGCCTTCAATGGTCGCTGTCGTGCTCGTTTTCACCACGGCGCGTTTCAAATCGTCACCGCAAAAAAGAATCGCCGCCGCTTCCTCGAGATAAGCGCCCATTCCGTTTTGTAGGAGGAGAAAACCGCGCGTCCAGTCGCGAATCAATTCAAGCTGGCTCGCCGGATTGTCTTCGAGGGACTTGACCGCGTTAGCAAATGCTTCCTCACATCCTTTGATCGCAAGATGTTTTTGAAAATCGGCAACCAGTTTATTTGCTTCATGGCTGACAACAAATGTTTCGCCGCTGATTAGTTCGTGGAACAAATATTCGCCAGCGGCTTGCGCGATTTCTTTTGGATAAAGTTGCGTTTGCTCCGCGAATTCACTGATCAGTTTTTGCAACGCAGAAATGTAATTCTGCTGCACCGGGTCGCCGGGAAACAATTTATTGCGCGCGGAAAATCCATTCAACTTCGCAGTCCAGAGCGCGCGCGTTTCCGCAGGACACCAGCGATGCCAATAAACCACGGCGCAAGCGCGGGCGTCGGGATGATAACGCGCCAATTGCAGATTCAAATGCGTCTCAAGCAACGCGTCAAAAATCTTCGCGCCATCCAAATCGTGGATGCCTTTGGTGTAACCTTCCTGATAACGACCGTTCGCAAATTTCTGCAACAGTTCGCGTCGTTCGCCTTCGCTAATTTTTTGCGTTTCGCTCAGTTTATTTTCCGCTTCGAGCGATTGCAGAAGTTTGTAGGCCAGAAATTCGGCGCGATAAACTTCGTTGTTTTCAGAAATAACTTCCTGATTCCAAACGCTGCGTGTGGCCA
>JBDSYB010000233.1:0-3008 GCA_039925885.1 Verrucomicrobiota bacterium | reverse complement strand
CTTTTGAAGGTCGCTTGCCGCAATCGATGGCGGAAATTTATTCGCAGGAATCTATTTATCTTCACGAACGTCCGCGCACCGAATTGAAACTTCAGGCGTTGCGCATCGGCGAGCTTGGCATCGCGGCAATTCCGAATGAAGTTTTTGCCATCACCGGTTTGAAACTCAAGGCGCAGAGTCCGCTGACGACGTCGTTCACCATCGAACTCGCCAATGGAGCCGAAGGTTACATCCCGCCGCCGGAACAACATAAACTCGGCGGCTACACCACCTGGACGGCGCGCACGGCGGGACTTCAAGTTGAAGCCGAGCCGCGCATTCTCGAAACCGCGTTGAGCTTGCTCGAAGAAGTTACCGGCAAATCACGTCGCGCGATGACGGATGTTCAAGGCGATTATCCGAAAGCCATTCTCGCCGCGAAGCCGGTGGCTTTCTGGCGACTGAATGAAAGTGTGATCCCGACGGCGCACGACTCCAGCGGCAATAATCACGATGCGAAATTTGAGGACGGTGTCGCGCTCTATCTTCCCGGCGCGAGTCGGACAATTGGTTTTCAACCGCCGCAACCGGAGACGCCCAACGCGTTCAGCGGCGATCAAATTAATCGCGCTCCCCATTTCGCGGGCGGACGTTTGCGATCCACGCTGCCGCAAATCAAAGAGACTTACTCTGTTGAGCTTTGGTTTTGGAACGGTCTCACCAACAACGCGCGTCCGGTAACGGGATATTTATTTTCTCGCGGCGCGGACGGCGACAAGTCCGCTGCTGGTGATCATCTCGGCATCGGCGGCACCAACCAAAACGAGTTGACGGGCAAGCTGATTTTTTTCAATGGCAACGAACGCAACACCATTCTCGCGGGTCACACGGAAATTTCCTGGCGCGAATGGCATCACGTTGTTCTCGTGCGCGAAGGAAAACGCGTCACGATTTATCTGGACGGAAATACGACACCAGAAATTTCCGGTGACGCGGACATCACGTTTGCGCCTGAGGAGAAATCATTTTTCCTCGGTGGACGTTGCGACAACTTCGCGAACCTCGAAGGAAAATTGGATGAAGTTGCCGTTTATGATCACGCGTTGAAACCAGAAGAAATTTCCGCGCACTACAAAGCCAGCGGTTTTCCATCGCGTGTTGCGAGCGCTTCTCCCGTTGCTTCACCGCCGCTCTCGCCCGCTGAGTCGCTCTCGAAAATTCATGTTCGCGACGGGTTCACCGCCGAGTTGGTCGCTGCCGAACCGTTGCTGGAATCGCCCGTCGCAATTGATTGGGATGAGCGCGGTCGCCTGTGGGTCGTCGAGATGGTGGATTATCCGCTCGGCCTCGACGGCAAAGGCAAACCCGGTGGTCGCGTTAGAATTCTTGAAGACACCGATGGCGACGGACGCTACGACAAGACGACACTCTTCGCCGATAATTTAAATTTTCCCACTGGCATCCTGACATGGCGCGACGGCGTTCTCATCACTGCTGCGCCGGAAATTTTATTTCTCAAAGACAGCGACGGCGATGGCAAAGCCGACGTGCGAAAAGTTTTGTTCAGTGGATTTCTCGAAGGCAATCAGCAACTCCGCGTGAACGGTCTGCGTTGGGGACTCGATAACTGGATTTATTGCGCGAGCGGCGCGCATGACCGCGGCTATGGCACGACGACGAAAATTAAATCACATCTCAACGGTGAAGAATACGCCATCGGCAGTCGCGATTTTCGCTTTCGTCCCGACACTGGCGAACTCGACGCGCAAAGCGGCCCGTCGCAATTTGGTCGCAATCCCGACGATTGGGGCAACTGGTTTGGCGAAATGAATTCGTGGCCGCTCTGGCATTACGTTTTGCAGGATCACTACATTCGGCGCAATCCACACGTCCCCGCCCCTGACCCGGTGCATCAAGTCGTCACGCCGAAAAATCCGCCAGTTTTTCCAGCGAGCAAATCTGAAAAACGTTTTCACAGTTTTACCGACGCGGGTCATTTCACTTCCGCGTGTGCCGCCACAATTTATCGCGACGAACTTCTTTTTGGCGCGGACGAAACTCGACATGCGTTCACTTGCGAACCGTTTCACAATCTCGTCCAACATAACGTGGTTACGGATGACGGCGTGACCTTCACCTCGCACCGCGCGAGCGAAGAAACGACTCACGATTTTTTCGCGAGCGAAGATCGTTGGTGTCGCCCGGTGATGACGCGCGCCGGACCCGACGGCGCGCTTTGGGTCGTGGATATGTATCGCTACATCATCGAGCATCCCGACTGGTTGCCGCCCGAAGGCAAGGCTGATCTCCTCCCGCATTATCGCCTCGGCGAAGATCGTGGGCGCATCTATCGCGTTTTCCCAAAAAACAAATTGCCGCGCAAAATAATTCCACTTGCCACGCTGACCCTGCCCGAGTTGGTGAACGCGCTTGATTCGCCGAACGGCTGGCAACGCGACAAAGCGCAGATGTTGCTCTTGTGGAAAAAAGATTCCGCCGTCGTGCCGCTGTTGGAAAAACTCGCGAGGGAAAATAAAAATCCTCTCACCCGCTTGCACGCGCTCTGCACACTGGATGGACTCGGCGCGCTCAAACCCGCTCTCATCGAACACGCCCTCAGCGATTCACATCCCGGCATCCGCATCAACGCGCTGCGTCTCGCCGAAGCTCGCGCCACACCGGGAGTAATTGCCGCCGCTGTGAAACTGGTGAACGACAAAGATCCGAAAGTTCGCCTGCAACTCGCCTGCACGCTCGGCGAATGGAAAGATCCAGCCGCCGGAAAAGCGCTCGGACAAATCGCTGTCGCAAATCACGCCGACAAATTCCTCATCGCCGCCGTCATGAGTTCTGCGATTCCGCATAGTCTCGCGCTCGTGGATGCCGCCGTCGCCGACGGAGCTTCCGCGCTCGCGTCATTGTCAGAACCATTGATAAATTTATCACTCGCCACCGGCCAACGCGATTCGCTCGCACGCTTGCTCAAGCCGACACTCACTCCAACTAACAAAAAATTTAGCGTGTTGCAG
>JBDSYB010000232.1:0-7926 GCA_039925885.1 Verrucomicrobiota bacterium | reverse complement strand
CTGACAATAGCCCGGCGTTTCAACGCCGGGAAAAGGATGTGATTGGCCCGAGTTCCGAAGGAACGGCTGAATGAACAAGTCTCGGGCCGTCCCTGCGGGACTTTGTTTCCCTTTTAAATCCCAACCCACGGTTGAAACCGTGGGCTAGTGTCGTTTGTCCCTGCGGGACAAAGAAACCGGAAATGGATCTGACCCGATCAAAATTGATATGCGTCAGCCCTGCCCGGAAACTAGACGGGCTTTACGACTTTAAAATCCTGAAGTGTATTTTTGGTAACTTTGAGTAAGCAGAAATTAACCGGCGACCCAAAAGCCAATCTGTTTTTGCAGCCAAAAATTTGCCTGGGGTTTTCGGAAAACTTTTCCCAAACCTCGCGCCATGAGCAATTCAGCATTTCTGCCGCGCGGAAAACCCCTGCAATCGGCGTCAAAGCCGAACCAGCGAAATTAGTTTTGCCGGGCTGTCGAACAATCTGGTCTGCGCCAACCTCCATTTCCAGTTTCCCAATTTTGTATTTTCCCGGTGGCGCCCCGGCGGCAGACATTGCATCGGTCGTGTAAAAAATCTTTTCGTCTGGCAAAACGCGATGAAGCAAACGGAACAGGGCAGGGGAGACATGGATTTTATCTGGAATCAAGCTGACTGCGAGACCGGGCGTTTCAAGAACGCGCCAGAGAATATTGTCGTGGCGATCCAGTTCCCGGGGGCACCCGTTTCCCAAATGTGTAAAGGCGATTGCGCCTGCCTCAACTGCTTTCTCCAGAATCGGCTGTGGCGCGTCGGTGTGACCGAGACTTATTTTTATGCCAAGCGTTTTGGCGAGGGCGATGATTTCAATCGCGCCGGGTCTTTCCGGAGAAATGGTCAGGAGTAATGGATCATTTTCTGTGATTTCGCGAAGCTCGAAAATTTTTTCGGGGGTAGAATCGCACATTACATCTGGATCATGCGCCCCGTGAAACCCGGGTTGGTTCGAAAGAAATGGCCCTTCAATGTGCCAGCCGACGATAGCGCTGGTGAGTTCAAAAGACTCCGCGCGCAGTTTTTTGAAATGCCGTAGCCGCGCGGTGAGTTTTGTCCATTCGTCCGTGATAAGTGTCAAAAAGAATTGCGCGCAACCATCGCGACGAAGTTGTCGCGCTGCCGCCAACAAGTCGTCCGCACTCACATTGTCTTGTTGAAAATCAATTCCACCGTAGCCGTTGACCTGAACGTCAAACAAAGTTGGAGCGACCCATAAATTCTCCGGTGCGGAAGGAATTTCCTCGATGTTGGTGACGATCCCACTTTTCCAACAAACTCGAATTGGTTTGCCGCTGGAATAATGGTGCGCCTTTATTTCGCCTTCTCTCATTGCAGAATTGTTAACCACGAATGGACACGAATCTACACGAATAAAAATACAGGAACTTTAACGCAGAGGTCGCAAAGGTTTCGCAAAGGCTCGCAGATATTTCCTTTGTATCCTCTGCGAAAACCTTTGCGACCTCTGCGTTAAATCCGAGTCCGCTATTTGTTTCGGTTTGTGTTCATTCGTGGTTCAAATTCTCCCGCGTTCCTTGACATCGGTTTCCCCTTGAAGAAAACTCCCCGCTCTTATGGCCGAACCGAAATCGAATGAGTTGATGGAGAAAATTGTGTCGCTGTGCAAACGGCGTGGATTCATTTTTCAATCGTCGGAAATTTACGGCGGCATCAATGGCTTTTGGGATTACGGTCCGCTCGGCGCGGAACTCAAACGCAACGTCAAAGAGCTTTGGTTAAATACGATGCTGCGCCAGCGCGACGATGTGGTTGGTTTGGATGCGACGATTATTATGTCGCCGGAAATTTGGAAGGCGAGCGGGCATGTGGATACGTTTGCGGATCTAATGCGTGAGTGCCCTCTGACAAAAAAACGAGTGCGCGCCGATCAAGTCGAACCGCAATCCGGGCGAGTAGTTCGTTTCGCGGGAGCATTTAAAAAACCGGCGGAAACTACTCCAGTATCTGGAACAACAATGGAAGGTTCGCCCGCACACCTTGCAATTGAAATCTGGTTGAAGCGGACACAACAGCCGCTAGCTAGTCTCAGTCAGAAAGATTTGGCAAATGCGATCCTTGATTTAGCCAAAGAGGATACAATTGGTGAAGACCGCGCTGTCAGTTATGCCGAGGTGGGTTTGGCACATTTGGTTACGACCTCATTTGCTGTGCTGCTTGCTGCTGGCAAACCAATTGAAAGCGCGATTAAGACGGCCGTTCAATTTTACGAAGGACTGGGTTTTAAAGAAGTTTTTCCGATTTGTGTCGAGCAGCCTCAGTTAATTGAGAACTCCACAGAATTCCATCCTGACAGCCTCGTCGAGCTTGGTGCGCCACGCCCGTTCAATTTAATGTTCAAAACGCATTACGGTCCAATTGAGTCCGAAGAAAACATTGCTTATCTCCGTCCAGAAACTGCTCAAGCCATTTTTGTTCAATTTAAAAATGTTTTTGAAACTTCGCGCCAAAAGGTTCCATTCGGCATCGCGCAAGTTGGCAAAGCATTTCGCAATGAAGTCACGCCGCGCAATTTCACATTTCGTTCGCGCGAATTCGAACAGATGGAGATGGAATTTTTTATCAGGCCAGACGAAGCGGTTGAAGCCATTCAAGGCGCGGTGACCACCGTTTCCGCAACTGGACATCCGGGTGAACCGCAACCGAATTGGGGTTGGCAGGCGTGGCATCAATATTGGGTTCAAGAGCGTGTTAAATTTTACGAAGGCATCGGGCTTTCGCGAGACACGCTTGGTTTCCACATTCAAACACCGGAAGAATTGGCGCATTACGCCCGCGCCACCACTGACATTCTCTACAAATTTCCGTTCAGCAAAAAAGATGAGCAGGGGAATGTCGTCGGTGACGAGTTGGAAGGGATTGCCGCGCGCAGTGATTTCGATTTGTCGCAGCACGAACGCTTCTCCGGCAAGGCAATGGGTGTTTTCGACGAGGAACTTCGCGGGGCCTGGGGGAAACTTGATGATGCGAAGAAACAGGAGCTTTCCCAACGTTATTACGAAGCGCGGTTGAAATATTTGATTAAAACCGGTGTTGAGCCGGCGAAGGCTGAAAAGCAGGCCAGGGAAAACGCCGATGGTTTGGCAAAGGGAAGTTACATCCCGCATGTCATCGAACCGAGCGCAGGTGTGGACCGCTTGATTCTCGCGTTGATTTCCAATGCTTATTCCGAAGTGACCGAAACGGATGCCAAAGGGAAAAGCGAAACTCGCGTCGTGCTGAAATTTCATCCGCGCGTCGCGCCGATCAAAGTCGCGGTTTTCCCGTTGTTGAAAAACAAACCGGAATTGGTGAACAAAGCGGTCGAAATCCGCAATCGGTTGCGCGCGCACATGAATGCTTTCTATGACGACGGCGGTTCCATCGGACGTCGTTATTCGCGGCAGGACGAAATCGGCACGCCGTTCTGCGTGACAATTGACTTCGACACGCTCGGCGAAAAACCGGAATTGCTCGACACCGTGACGTTGCGCGACCGCGACACGATGCAACAAACCCGCGTGAAAACTTCGGATTTACTCCCGCTGCTTTTGGAGAAAATTCGGTGAACCAAAGTTCCCGCGCATGAACAAGTCCGCCCGCATTTCCTATGTCATCATGGCGTTGTTGTTGATCGTGGTTGGCTGGTTCCACATCGGCACGCTGGTGCTGGCCGCCATGTTCGGTTATTTCGCGCTGGAAAAATTCAGTTTTGGCCGGAGTAAAACACTCGCCGTAATTTTGTATTTCATCGCCGTCACTTCGATTGGTTACGGCCTTTTTTATTTTTCGCGCCAAGCCTACGTCGCGTTGCCGGAAATCGCCGAGACCACTATTCCCGCCGTCGTCAGTTACGCGGAACGGTCGGGCATCGAGCTTCCGTTCACCGATTATGCGAGCTTGAAATCGCTGGCGCTCAATGGAGTCAAAGATAAATTCGGCAACATCGGCCGTTACGCCGGAGTGGTGTTTGTGCAACTGGCCATGTTGCTGATTGGCCTGGTCATCGCGCTGAGTCTTTTTCTCAATGCGCGGTGGGAAGTGGACGACGATCCGAACGCTGTTAAAAATAACATCTACTCGACTGTTGTTCATGAATTGATCCTGCGATTTCACAATTTTTATCGCAGCTTTTGCAAGGTCATCGGCGCGCAGATTATTATTTCCCTTTTCAACACCACGTTCACCTGCGTCTTTTTAATCTGGAACGGATTTCCTTATGCGATGGTGATTTTGGTCCTGACATTTTTGTGCGGGTTGCTGCCAATTGTGGGAAACCTTCTGAGCAACGTACTCATTGTGGGAGTTGGTTTTACTATTTCGCCACGGATGGCGTTAATCGCTTTTGTCTTTCTCGTGGTCGTCCATAAGTTCGAATATTTTTTGAACAGCAAAATCATTGGCGACCGCATAAAGAATCCCATGTGGCTCACGTTAATTGGGATTGTGCTTGGAGAAAAGCTCATGGGAATTCCGGGCATGATTCTCGCACCCGTCGTTTTGCACTACGTCAAACTGGAGGCATCGCGAAATAAAATGGCTGACGCGGCCGTTCCGTCAAACGAGCCGTTGTTGAAATCGAAATAAAACCTCCCGTCAGTGATTATTATTTCCCCTTAAAATTCGTTGCCTGCTATATGTGGTAGGATTTCCGTCGTCATGGCCCAAGCTAAACAACGCGCTCCCACGCTTTACATCATCATCGCCATCAAGCTCCTAAAAGGGCTGGTGTTGCTGCTGTTGGCCCTCGGCGTTTACGGTTTGACCGACTCGAATCTGCCCGATGAATTCAAAAAACTGCTCGATTGGTTGCGCATTGATCCCGAGAAAAAATTTTTCAGCGATTTGATGCGCAAGACCGCAACCATCACTCCGGCGAACCTGATTTGGCTTGCTTCCGGAACACTTCTTTACAGCCTGTTTTCGCTGATCGAAGGAATCGGATTGATCTTTCGAGTGAGTTGGGCTGGCTGGCTTGCCACAGGCGAATCGGCATTTTTTATCCCGATCGAAATCTATGAACTGATGAGAGGTTTCTCGACCACGATATTTGTTATTCTATGCCTGAATATTTTCATCGTCTGGTATTTGTTCCAAAATCGCGCGCGACTTTTTCGCAATCATTGATTCGTGAACATGCTAGACGCGCAGAAAAGATTCATCTAGGTTCCAGAAATGTCGAAACCGGCGAAACCTGGCAGCAACGTTGAACTGCCCTTTGAAGAAGCGCTGAAAAAACTGGAAGAAATCGTCGAGGCGATGGAGTCGCAGGATTTGCCGCTGGAACAATTACTGGCGCGCTTTGAAGAAGGCACCCGGTTGGCCAAAGTTTGCCAGACCAAACTTTCTGAAGCAGAATTAAAAATTCAACAGCTCGAAAAAAATTCGGCGGGCGAACTTTCACTCAAGCCGATTGAACTGGAAAAGATTTCTGAATAGCCAAAAATATTTTTCGACATTCACACTTCGTCATTCACAATTAAACTTATGAGCCGTTATCTCGAAATGGTTGATTATCCCTCTCACGTCAAAAAATTGACGATGCCGCAATTACAGGAACTTGCCGAAGAGGTTCGCGTCGAACTCATCACCAAGCTCGCCACCAATGGCGGTCATTTGGGGCCAAATCTTGGCGTCGTGGAACTGACCATCGCGCTGCACAAAGTTTTTTCCACGCCGCACGACAAATTTGTCTGGGACGTGAGCCATCAGGTGTATGTCCACAAACTTTTGACGGGACGCAAAGATCGTTTTCACACCATCCGCACGACGAATGGCTTGAATGGTTTTGCCCTCCGCACGGAGAGCGAGCACGATTGTTTTGGCGCAGGTCACGCGGGAACGGCGTTGTCCGCCGCTCTCGGCATGTGCGCCGCGCGGGATCAAAAAGGCACAGATGAAAATGTGGTTTGTATTTTTGGCGATGCCGCTCTGACGAATGGAATTTCTTTTGAAGCGCTCAATAACGTGGCCCACACCACCAAAAGATTCATTGGCATTCTCAACGACAACGAATGGAGCATTGCTAAAAATGTCGGCGCAATTTCCAATTACTTAAACAAACTCATTACAAATCCGCGTTACAATCGTTTGCATAGCGATTTCGAACGTTGGTTAAAAAAGTGGGGGGCCAAAGGCGAACTCGCGGCCAAGCTTGGTCATAAAGCAGAAGAAGCGATCAAAGGTGTTTTGTCAGATGTCGCGCTGCGGCCAAATCCCGACACCGAACTTTCGGATGGTCGCGGAGGCGCGGGCAGCAGCTTGATTTTTGAAGAACTGGGCATTCGCTATTTCGGCCCGATTGACGGACACGATTTGCCTCTGCTCATCAGCGTTCTGGAATTTGCCAAAACGTGCGACACGCCCATCGTCATTCACGTCCTCACCAAAAAAGGAAAAGGTTTTGAAGCCGCGTTGAATCAGCCCGAAAAATTTCACGGCCTCGGGCCTTACGACGCGAAGACGGGCGCGACGGCGGCCGTAAAACCCGGAACGCCGCCCAATTATCAGGATGTGTTCGGTCAAATGATGGTCAAGCTTTGCCAGAAAGATAATTCCGTGGTGGGAATCACGGCCGCGATGCCGACGGGCACTGGTTTGAAGTATTTGGAAAAGGCGATGCCGACTCGATATTACGACGTTGGTATTGCCGAAGAACACGGCGTTATCTTTGCGGCCGGAATGGCGACGATGGGATTTCGTCCCGTGGTTGCGATATATTCCACCTTTTTGCAACGCGCCTACGACTGCATTCATCACGACGTTTGTTTGCAGGATTTGCCGGTGATTTTTTGCATGGATCGCGCGGGCCTTTCTGCAAACGATGGCCCGACACATCACGGACTTTTTGATATTTCTTATTTGCGTTGTTTGCCGAATGTCGTCGCGATGGCACCGTCGAACGAAGATGAACTCCAGGACATGATGTTCACCTGCACGCACATCAATCATCCGACATTTATCCGTTATCCGCGTGGAGCAGGTGAAGGTGTGCCGCTTAAAGATCAACCGAAGCTTCTCGAAATCGGAAAAGCCGAAGTTGCTCAAAATTTTTCTAACACCGGCGGAAAAAAAGTCGCGCTGTTCGGTTTGGGCAACATGCTTTCGCTCGCGAAAAAAGCTGCGGCCCAACTCACGGCAGAAGGTTTCGATTGCGCTGTCATCAACCCGCGATTCACCAAACCAATTGACGCGGCTTGCACAGAATTTTTCTCACGCGCAGCTGATTTAGTGGTGACGCTCGAAGATCACGCTTTAATGGGCGGCTACGGCAGCAGCGTTTTGGAATGTCTGGCCGACAAGAAAATTTCCACACCCGTAGTGCGCATCGGTTGGCCGGATGTTTTCGTCGAACACGCTTCCACCGTGGATTATCTCCGCGAAAAACATGGGCTGACGGTGGCGAATACTGTTGCGCAAGTGAAAGCGCAGTTTGGGAATGAAAAGGCGATTAGCCTTACGGCCGTTGCATAACGTCGGTTGATTCACTGCCTAGAGTTGTGTCATTCAATCGCTGAAATTATTCGTCAGAATGCTTGGAAAAAGTTGTTTAAGTTTTTGGATGCGCCCCTTTATGCTCATGGCCTGTTTGTGACCACGCGAAGCAGGTTTGTTTGCCAGAAAATTTGAGCGAACCACCCGCGGAGTGAGTCAGATTCGGAATTCAAGAAACGAATTAATTAATCACTGAACTCAAATATGAACGCGAATAATCCTGGTAAAAATATTCTGACCTCCGACGTGGAAATCAAAGGCAACATTAAATTCACTGGTGAATTGACCTTTGAAGGAAAGCTGGACGGCGAAATCCAAACGGATGGGACTTTGCTACTCGGCGACAGCGCCATCGTGAACGGCAATATCAATGCGGAATCAGTCGTCGTGCGCGGCAAAGTCAATGGCAA
>JBDSYB010000231.1:0-23129 GCA_039925885.1 Verrucomicrobiota bacterium | reverse complement strand
TTTTTTTGATCGTTCGGCATGGTGAGAGAATCAGATTTCATGGTTTGCAAATTGTTGAAGCGATGCTGTTGGAAACCACGAATGGACGCCGATGAACACGAAGCTCCGAGGTAGGGCGCGTTCTCCGTGCGCGCCGTCTCGTGCCAGACAGATAACGGCGCGCACGGAGTGACGCGCCCTACCTCGGAGCTTCGTGTTCATTTGTGTCCATTCGTGGTTTCCAACAGCATCGCTTCAACAATTTGCAAACCATGAAATCTGATTCTCTCACCATGCCGAACGATCAAAAAAATTCCCGGCGCTCGCTCGAACAATCGCAAGCCTGGTTGAAGCGCGCGGAAAAACTCATTCCCGGTTGCTCCCAGACTTTCAGCAAAGGCCCGACACAGTTCATGCAGGGAGTTGCCCCGAATTTCATCGCGAAGGCAAAAGGCGCGCATGTTTGGGACGTGGATGGAAATCGTTACCTTGATTACATCCTCGGACTCGGTCCTATTATTCTTGGCCATGGTTATCCAGCGGTGCAGGAAGCAGTGATTGCCCAAATGGAAAATGGGTTGAGCTATAGCCTTCCTCACACGTTAGAAGTCGAAGTCGCCGAACTGCTGGCGGAATTGATTCCGTGCGCTGAGATGGTGCGCTTCGCAAAGAACGGGTCGGATGTCACCACCGCCGCAGTGCGGGTAAGTCGCGGCTTCACTCGCCGGGACAAGGTTGCGTGTTGCGGTTATCACGGTTGGCAGGATTGGTTCATCGGCAGCACGTCGCGAAATCTAGGTGTCCCGGAAGCAGTGCGAAAACTCACGGTGACATTTTCCTACAACGATCTGGCGGCGTTGCATCGCGTATTCCACGACCATCCAAATGAAATTGCCTGCGTGATTCTTGAACCGGTCACATTCAATCTTCCGTCCGCCGGTTATCTCGAAGGCGTGAAAGAGTTGTGCCGGAAAAATGGCGCGCTACTTGTCTTCGATGAAGTCGTCACCGGATTTCGTATCGATCTTCGCGGAGCACAAGGCTACTTCGGTGTGACACCTGACCTCGCCTGTTTCGGCAAAGGGATTGCCAATGGATTTCCGCTCGCAGCCATCACGGGACGGGCGGAGGTGATGCGATTGTTCACCGAAGTTTTCTTTTCCACCACTCACGGAGGCGAGGCGCTCAGTCTGGCCGCCGGTCTGACGACGATCAATGAGATGAGGAGCAAGGATGTCATCGGCCACTTGAAGAAGGTTGGACAGAAACTCAAAGATGAAACCAACCGCCTCGCAGCGCAGCACGGAATCGCCCGCAACGTGGAGTGCGCCGGACTGCCTGCCTGGACCACGCTCCGTTTTTGCGATGCGGAAGGAAAAGCCTCGCCTGCGTTGCGATCCCTTTTCCAACAGGAAGCGTTGAAGCGCGGATTGCTGACCCACGGCAATCACATGCTCAGTTTCAGCCACGACGACGCGATTATCGAATTTACTTTGCGCGCCTACGGAGAAATTTTTGCCATCCTTGCCGAAGCTCTAGGAAACAATTCCGTTGAACAACGTCTGGAAAGCGCAGCGTTGCAACCGGTCATCCGTCAATCCACATGAGCGAACCAAGCCCGCAATCTTCAGCATCAAACAAACATTGGTTCGCGGTGAACAATGTCGAGGAGATTGATTCTCCGGCGTTGCTGATCTATCCCGAGCGCGTCGAAGAAAATGTTCGCCGCATGATTGCGTTGGCGGGCGGGCCGCATCGTCTCCGTCCGCATGTCAAAACGCACAAGCTCCCGGAATTGATCCGGCTGCAAATGAATCTCGGCATTACCAAATTCAAATGCGCAACGATTGCCGAAGCCGAAATGGTGGCGAATTGTGGTGCGCCCGATATTTTTTTGGCCTACCAGGTGGTCGGGCCGAAACTACATCGCTTCATTCAACTCGCCAGAAAGTTTCCGCAGATAAACTTCTCCGTCTTGATTGATGACGAACAGGCGTTGCGTGCCTTGTCCCACGCCGCGACGGAGGCGCAGTTGAAGATTGGAGTTTTTCTCGATCTTGATTGCGGTATGCACCGTTGCGGTATTCCTGCCGATGAAAGTGCGATGAAGTTGTATCGTTTGATTTCCCAATTGCCCGGTTTGAAAACGGCTGGCCTCCACGCTTACGACGGACATATCGCCGATAGTGATCTAAATGTTCGCACGCAAAAATGTGAAGCTGCCTTTGCGCCGGTGGCTGCGCTGCGCGAAAAACTTTTGCAGGCGGGATTATCTGTTCCCAGAATTGTCGCCGGTGGAACGCCGACATTTCCCATTCATGCCCGCCGTGCTGAGGTGGAGTGCAGTCCGGGAACTTGCGTGCTTTGGGACGAAGGTTACGGTTCGCGCTGTCGCGATCTGGATTTTCTACATGCGGCGTTGGTCTTGACGCGCGTCATCAGCAAACCAGGTGGCAATCGTCTCTGCCTCGATCTCGGTCACAAAGCGATTGCGTCTGAGAATCCTCACCCGCGCGTTATTTTTCTAAACCTTCCAGATGCCAAAGCGGTGATGCACAGCGAAGAACATCTGGTGATTGAAACCGAGCAGGCGGAGAAATTTTCCGTGGGCAACTGTTTCTACGGAGTCCCATGGCACATTTGTCCGACCGTCGCTCTATATTCTGAAGCCGTCGTGGTGCAAAACGGCGAAGCTAAATCGCGCTGGAAAATCACGGCGCGGGATCGGGCTTTGACGCTATGAGTTCTCACAAAGAAATTCGTCTGGCGATGCTCGGCATTATTGAGGGCAACGGGCATCCGTATTCCTGGTCGGCCATCGTCAACGGCTACGATCCAGAAAAAATGGCGGCGTGTCCTTATCCCGTCATCGCGCAATATCTCGGTCGGCAACCGCTCGATTCCGTTCGGATTTCTGGCGCACGTGTCACTCACATCTGGACGGATAATCCTGACGACGCCGTGAAAGTTTCCGCCGCGAGCAAAATTGAAAACGTTGTCGCTTCGCCTGAAGACGTGATTGGAAAAGTGGACGCGGTAATCATCGCCACTGACGATGGCAACGATCATGTGCGCCGCGTCGCTACTTTCATCGAAGCGGGTTTGCCGGTCTTTGTAGATAAACCGCTGGCGATCAATTTGCCGGACTTGAAACAATTTGTGACATGGCAGAAAGCGGGCGCGAAAATTCTTTCCACGAGCGGCCTGCGCTACATGCTGGAACTGAAGCAAATCAACGAGCGCCGCGAAGAAATTGGCGATATGCGCTGGATAACGAGCTTCACCTGCAAGACATGGGAACGTTATGGCATTCACGCGCTGGAAGCAGTTTATCCGCAAACGGGTCCTGGATTTCTCAGTGTGCAAACGATTCATCAGAACGGTTCTGACATCGTTCACCTGACGCACCGGAGCGGAATTCAAATTACGATTGCCGCCATTCACGATGCGGCTGGCAGCTTCGGCAACGTGCATATTTATGGAGTGAAAGGGCAACTGGCGCTGACGTTGCGGGATACATACACTGCTTTTCGTGAGCAGTTGGTTGCGTTCGTCGAGATGCTGAAAACGGGATTCGCCCCTTTTCCGTTTGAACAAACCGTGGAACTGATGGCCGTGATTATCGCCGGAATTCGCAGCCGCGAACAAAACGGACGCATTGTCATGTTAAAAGAAATTTACGAGGAGCTTCCATCATGAATTTTTTAATCCTGAAAGGATTGCGTCAATCAGCCCAGGGTTGCGAGGCACGAGCTACCCTGGGGTTGGCGATAAATAGTTTTTCCAACCCCAACGGGGTTGCGTCTCGTTATAAATTTGATTTCGCCTGCGGTTGCAACCCCTTCAGGGTAGATGTCTCTTGGTTCGATCCACCCAGGGTAGCTCGTTGCTCGCAACCCTGGGCTAAACGATGCAATCCCGTTGGGATTGAAAAAGCGGACGATGCTTTAACTCTAAAAGAAAAAATTCTCTGCCGCTTTCTGAATCCGCCAACCTTCCAAGCACCAGAGGGCTGGCGCAGTCCAAAACCTGACGGACATCTGATTCTTCTTTCGTTGGCTGCGGTATCCGCAATTTTAATAAAAACAAATTATGAAACTTCGCCCTAGTCGTATCTTGAAAGAACTGCGCGCTGGTCAATGTCCCGCCAGTATAAAAATGAATCTGGCCGATCCTCGCATCGTTGAGCTATGCGGACTTGCTGGAGCTTCCGCCGTCTGGCTTTGCAATGAGCACGTCGCCAACGATTGGTTCAACATCGAAAACCAGGTGCGCGCCGCAAAACTCTACGACATGGATTCCATCGTTCGTGTCGAGAAAGGAAGTTACAGCGATTACATAAAACCTTTCGAAGCCGACGCCACCGCGATCATGGTGCCGCATGTCACCACGGCGGATGAGGCCAGGCACATTGTCGAGATGACGCGCTTTCAACCACTCGGACGCCGCGCGATTGATAGCGGAAATGTGGACGGCGTTTACTGCCAGATTCCGCTCGCCGACTACATTCATCACAGCAACACCGAACGCGTTCTCATTTTCCAAATTGAATCACCGCAAGCTTTGGAAAACGTGGAAGAAATCGCCGCTGTTCCCGGCTTCGACATTTTACTTTTTGGGCCGGGCGATTTCAGCCATCTCATCGGCAAGCCGGGACAGATTACTGATCCCGAAGTTCTCGCAGCGCGGAAACGTGTCGGCGCGGCGGCGAAAGCGAACGGAAAATTTGCGATGTCCGCCGGACTCTTCGGTTCGCGAGCCGCGTTGGAAGAAGAAGGCTATCAAATGTTCAACATCGGCGCGGACGTGATTGGCCTTGGACAATATTTTTCCGAACGAATGGCTGACTTCAAAAATCAAGCTCCGAAAATCGCTGGCAAAACTGTTTATCAATAAACCATGAACATTCTCGAACAGTTCAGTTTGAAGGACAAAGTCGTGGTGTTGACCGGTGGCGCTGGACTTTACGGACGCCAACTCACCTGCGCACTGGCTCAAGCGGGAGCTACACTCATCATCGCTTCACGCAATCTGGTTAAGTTGCAGGAAATCGCCGCTGCGGAAAATCAACGCGGCCACAACGTTTCCTGCGAAGGCTTCGACCAGGGCGATGAAAAATCCATTCTCGATTTGCGCGATCGCGTTTTCAAAAAATACGGACGCATTGACGGATTGGTAAACAATTCTGTCACTCGCACCATGAGTGGTTTGAATGATCCGCTCGCGACATGGGAGGAATCAATGCGCGTCAATGCCACGGGAGTTTTTCTGATGACGCGCTCTTTCGGCGAAATCATGTGCCAGCAAAAATCCGGCAGCATCGTGAACATTGGTTCCATGCAGGGAATGGTCGGCCCCAGCCCGGAACTTTACGAAGGCACGAATATCCCCGTGCCGCCGCCGGACTATTTTTTCCACAAGAGCGGCATGATTAATTTGACCCGTTATTTCGCCAGCGTTTATGGAAAAGACAATGTGCGCGTGAACTGCGTTTCACCGGGCGGATTTTTCAACAACCAACCCGAACCTTTCCTCAGCAACTACAACAAACACACGATGCTCGGTCGCATGGCGGACGAAAACGACTTAGGCGGCACAATTGTTTTTCTATTAAGCGAAGCGTCGCGTTACGTCACTGCCGTCAATCTTCCCGTCGATGGCGGCTACACTGCGAAATAAATTTTATGCCTTACCAATTTTCCAAATCCCAACAACTCTACGACCGTGCCTGCAAAAGCATCGCCGCCGGAGTCAACAGTGGCATCCGTAAAATGGAACAACCCGTCCCGCTTTATTTTGATCGCGGCGAAGGTTCGCGCGTCTGGGACATGGACGGCAACGAATACATCGATTTTCAAATCGGCCAGGGCGCGCTGCTTTACGGTCACGCGCCGAAAGGAATGGCCGACGCAATCGCCGCACAAGCGAGACTTGGCACGCATTGGGCCGCGCAATCCGAATTGGAAATTGAAGTCGCCGAGCGTCTGCAACGGATGATTCCCTCGGCGGAATTGGTTCGCTTCAACAATTCCGCCACGGAAGTTGTGCTGTCCGCCTTGCGCCTGGCTCGCGCCCACACCGGTCGTCGGTTGATCTTGAAATTTGAAGGTCATTACCACGGTTGGGCTGACGAAGGCTTGGTTGGTTTTTGTCCGCCGCCGGACAAATGGGGCAACGAAGAAAATCCGTCGCGACTCCATCCCAGCCAGGGCGTCATTCCCGAAGTGTTGGAACAATTTGTCGTGGCCCGTTGGAACGACCCAAAGCATCTGCGCCGTCGCGTCGCCGAATTCAAAGGCCAACTTGCCGCGATTATTTTCGAACCTATTTTGTGCAACACCGGTTGCATGGAACCTGTTCCTGGAATGTTGGAAACCATTCGCGAACTTTGCGATCAGGAAAAAATGCTGATGATCGCAGATGAAACGATCACCGGATTTCGTTTCGGCGCGGGCGGCGCGCAAAAATATTTCGGCTTCATCCCCGACCTCACAATTTTGGGGAAAGCAGTGGGAGGCGGTTTGCCCTTCGCCGCGCTGGTTGGAAAAAAATTTGCATTTGAAAAGATTATCAGCGGCCAGGTGGTTCACGCCGGAACGTTAAACGGAAACCCACTTTGTCTCGCCGCCAGCAAATGGTGTCTGGATTTCGTTTTGTCCAAAGGCGAAAAGCATCCGCAAGAAATTATCGCGCTCGGCCAAACGCTCATGACCGGCCTGCGAAAACTCGCCGACCAAAATAAAATTCCGTTGCGTCCGCAAGGCCCGGGACTGGTCTTCCATTGCGTGATGCTGAAACCGGGCGCTGAAGAAGGAGCGATCACAAATTATCGCGATTACGTGAAGCGCCACGATGCTCCACGCTGGGCGCATCTCCGCCGCTGTCTGCTGGAAGAAGGCGTCCGCGCCATCGAACGCGGCTTGTGGTTCATCAGCATGGCGCATCGCGAACTGGATATTCAGGAAGCGTTGCAAAAAGCGGAGAAAGCTTTTGCAAGACATGCGACGGAGTGGAAAAATTAACGTCCATGAACGTAATTCCACGCGGAAGGTGAGCCGCAACCATGACAATTAAACATGGCCGGACTCATGCGAACGCCGTGACTTCCACCTCGCGATGGCTTGAGCGCGCCTCCTTCACCACTTGCTCCAGACGGCGGGCAGTCGCGTCATCAATCCATTCTTCTCCGCATTGCGAGCAAACCGTTGCCCGCACGCGCCGCACCACCACCACCCCGCTGCCTAAGTCCGCCGTGAACGTGGTTTCGCCGCTCGTTTTATTCCCGCCGCACAGCGGGCATTGATCTGGTTTTGAGTTCATGATTTTCGTTTGGTTCGATAGTCAGCTTCAAAAATTTCGAACGATGGCTCATAGGCCGTGATGATAAAAACCTGTCCGCGCGCTTCATCGCACGCCGCCACCACATGGAACGGCTTGCCGCCAACGTAGCCCAAAAACAATGCGCTGGGAAATGGTTTGTCGTCCGCATAATCCCGAACCTTTTCGCCGGAAAGCAACACCGCAAGAACGTCGGCTTGGGACAGACCGCGCTCGGCCAGCTTTTGCAGGACGTGTTTGCGCCATTCAACCCGCGCGGTTTGCACCGCACTGCGCATGATTTTAAGGTCCATCGGTTTCATTTTTCAGTTTGGGGTGCGCCCCAGATTTCGGAAAGTTTCGACTGGAGTTTTTGATCGAAGCGCACGGCCAGTTCCCGGCTCGCCTCCACCAGCTTCCGCTCCGCCTCCAACACGCTCGTGTCGAACACCACTTTCATCGGGGCGAGAGCGTCGCAGAATGACTCTACGGATTCAATGCCCTTGTCACCCGGCTCATTCCTCGGTTTCGATCTCGCGCCCGAGGCGGGATTTATAGTTTAGAATGAAAACCAATTCCTTCGCCGTGAACAGGTAGGGCGCGTCACTCAGTGCGCGCCGGGACTTCAACCGCGAAAAAGATATTCAGGAAGCATTGCAAAAAGCGGAGAAAGCTTTTGCGCACCATGCAATGGATTGGAAACAATGATTGTAGCTGAGGCCGTCTGCATCACTTCAACAACCCATTAAACACTTTCTGCCATTCGTCGCCATAAACTAACTCGAACACCATTTTTCTTTCAGGAAATTCCATGCCTAATTCCGTCCAACTTTTTTCTTCCGCCAGTTTGTTGCAGAGTTTGAAAACCTGCTTCTTGTAATCCGTGTCGTCATTTTTCAGGTGGATGCCTTTGGACTCAACGACGAAAACTTTGTCGAAATCCGTTTTGTCGGTGGCACTCGTGCGTGAAACGATGAAGTCAGGATAAATCCCATTTTTGCGCCATCCCTGCAATCGGTAGTCTTGCCGCGACAGATTCCGATACCACCACAGCAGTTGCGCCTGCTTTTCGAAATACCACGCCACGCTTTGTTCTTCGCTGTTCAAACCGTCCTCGGCGACCTGCTCGAACAAACTCATTTGCAATGGCGAGTTGTCTTCACGCACCAGTTTGCGCGTGCCTTTGCGCATGGAAATTTTACTCGGCAGCCGATAACCCACGTCGTCTTTCAAAAGCAGGAAGCGCAATTTCTTATCGCTGATGAGGCCAGAGAAAACTTCCTGTGCTAGACGGTTGCGCTCCGCATCGGCACGCTTCACCAATTCCTGAACGATGAACACAAAATTCTTTGCAACCATATCCAGCCCGTTCTTTCGCGTCAGCGTTGCGATGACATCCTTGACGACATCATGCGCAATCCATGGGTTCGGGATGATTTCCAGCAACTGCCGCGTAGCAAACACAGGGTCAACCCCGGAATCGTTTGCGGTGCGGTAATTTCGCTTCTGCTCTTTTAACAGTTCAGCCTTGTCGCCCAGCGTCACGACGATTTCTGCATCTTGTGAATCTGCATCCGCCAGTTGCAAATTCCGCTCTGCCGAAAAATCCGCCTTCGCCCAATCAATCCGGCTCACGATGTCCGTTTCGTAACTGACCTCACGCCATTGCTTGCCTTGTTGAATGACAAACTTGGGCAGATAGATTTTGCCCGCGAACTTTTTGAACTTGTCCCGCAGTTCAAACATTTCCTCGCCTTGATCTTCTTCGTCCGATGAATCCATCACGACTTGCCCCGCCAAGTCGCCCAAGCCTTCTCGCCCGAATCCCGCACGCACGGCATCCACGAGAAGTTTTGCCTTTTGCCGATAACAAAACACATAGCTCTCGTCGAGTTCCTTGATTTTCGTTTTGCGCGCAAACGGTTGGCGCAGAATCCGTCCGATGAGTTGCGTGAGATTATTCTTTGATGCCGGGTTGGTGAGGATCGTCAGCACATAGGCGAACGCACAATCCCAACCCTCCTGCAATGCCTGCTTGGTGATGATGTAACGAATCGGACAATTCCGCGCGAACAGGTTCAATCCCTCGATGTCATCTTTCTCGCTCGACTTCACCGCCACTTCATCCGCAGTCACGCCGTATTCCTTCACGAGAAAATCCCGCACGTCTTCCGCATGAATAAAGTTTCCGCCGCGTTGGTCTTTGCCCGTGCGCTCCACCTGCACGAGACAAATCGGGCGGATATAATTACCCGTGTTCGCCTCATATTTCCGCGCCACCGCTTCCAACGCCTCACGCTTCTTGATGCTCGCTAACATCGTGTCTTTCCAGCGCGTGCTTTCCTTGTTGTTGATGTGTAAGTCCAACTTGATCATTTCCTCGCGCTTCAACTCCAGTCCCTTGATGTCCACCAATACGTTGCTCGCGTCCGTGGGTGTGGCGGAAAGTTCCACAATCACCGACGGATTCAGACCGCGTAATGTGTCCTGAGCCATGTCGCTGTAAGCCTTGTGGCCTTCGTCGAGAATGATAATCGGCGAGAGAATCCGCAGCGTGTTGCCGAGCGACGTCTTCACCTGTCGCTGAAATAATCCTTTGCCATCACCGAACGCATCCAGATTTGGGAATCGTTGCAACAACTTCGCGTGACCTTGCACGTCGTCATCCTTTGGGAAGAAAGCGCTGAAACCGCCGCTGTCCTTGAAAACTTTCAGCGTCTCTTTGTTCTGTCGCGAGGCCGACGGCAGCATCAACATCAGCACCACCAGATTTTCCGCAATGTCTTCCGGCGTGAAGCGGTCAGTCTTTTCGTAAATCACCGTGCGCCCGCCGCTGGCGATGTCCAGCACCTGCCGATACGAATGGTCACGGTTGCGAAGATGGTCAATCGTCTGCCGATAAATTTGTGTCGTGGGCATCACCCACAGGACAAGCCCTGTTTGCTTCCGCCGGTAGCTGCGATTGACGAGATCAACCGTGTGCGCCGCCAGCAATGTCTTGCCGCCGCCCGTCGGAATTTTCAGGCAAAAGTTTGGTAGGGACTCTCCGATGCCATTCTTGCGCGACCGATAATTCTTCCCGCCGATTTCTTCCCACGCTTTCAGAGGCACATCCACCGCCATCTCTCTTCCGGCGAGCGCGATGACCTTTTCATTCTTCACGCGCCAGACCGCCAGCGCTTCGAGATACGCCTTCACCCGCTTGAGCGTGTTCTGTTGGTATTCCTTGAGTTCCATGTGAGCTATGACGATTAGAAAGCCATTACGAAGAATGGGGAGATGCGATCCCGTGCATATTCAGCGCTGAAAGCGCGGCAATATTTCAGCCCAGGGCAACGCCCTGGGAACAATGTCCCCAAACAAATCAAAGCCCTAAAAGGGCGAAATAAAATTGCCAGATTATGTCGCCCTTTCAGGGCTTTATAATTTTTGCAATATCCAACCCAGGGCGTTGCCCTGGGCTGTAATATTGCCGGCCTTTCAGGCCTGAAACCGAGTGAATGGTTCATTGCGCCAGCTTGTAGATTTCAAATGGCAACTGCGCGAAATCGATCCGCAGCGCGTCGAGCTGTTCCTGATCCAGATATTTTGTCGGCGCGAACACCAGCCGCCGCTTCCCTTTGGGTTTGCCGAGGTCTTCCGCGCGATCCAGCGTGAGCGCGATTTTTTTCAAGTAATCAATGTCTGGCTTGTAAAACAGAAACACCTCGTGGGTTTTGGATTCGCCGACGAACTGCCGCTTCTCGTTCATCTTGCGCTCGTCGAATTCCTCGCCGGTGGCGGTGTAGAAAACGTAGCGCGCCAGTTCGAGATAACCGGGCAGGTTCTTGCCGTCCAAAATGCTTTCCAACTCAATCGCCTTGCCGAGCTCGAAATAACTGAACGAGCCACCCAGCCCCTTTTTCAAACTCTCATCGCTCGCGCCCTTCACGCCTTTGATGACGCGCCGCACGCGCTCCGCCGTGATGGTGTCCGCGTAATCCTCACATTCGACGAGGATGAATTTGCGGTTGCCGCCGTCTTCCTTGTTCTGCGCGAGAACCGCATGAGCCGTCGTGCCAGAGCCGCCGAACGAATCGAGAATTATTGAATCCTTGTCCGTTGCAATCTGAAGTAGCTTTGCCAATAGACCGAGAGGCTTTGGCGTATCAAATGTTGGGCCATCAGGAAATACCTCCTTAAACTGTTTTCTTGAAGTCCGGCTGCTGCCGACTTCTTCATGATGAAAAATTGTTTCAGGGGGAACCCCCTTCGACATGTCCGCATAAATTCGGAAGTAGGGAGTCCATCCATCCGAACCCTCGCGCCACTCAATCCGCTTTTTTTCCTTTTCGATTTTTTCCCTGCCCCAGCGCCAAGCTCCGTCCGTTCCATCCTGAAGATGTGGAAAAACTTTTTTGCTGCTCGGCGAAACAAGCGCAAAATATAAATTTGGACGAGCTTCACGAGTTTCCCCTTGGCCTCCCATTGCCCGAAGTGGTTTCAAATAGTAAGCGCGCTCATCCTCATCGATCTTGTCGTAATGGGTCGGCAGGTTTTCATCATCATAAAACTCACGATTGACTTGAAATACAGAACGGTTTCGCGCAAATGCAATTACGCTGTCATGCCGAGATGAGAAATACTCTACATCCATTCGCGGACTGTCGGCCTTTTCCCAAATGATTGTTGAAACGAAATTTTCTTCACCAAACATTTCATCCATCAGGCAACACAGGCGATGGGCTTCGTTGTCGTCAATCGAAACAAAAATTACACCGTCATCCCGCAATAATTCTTTTAACAGTTTTAGTCGCGGCGTCATCATGCACAGCCATTTGTCGTGGCGTGTGAGGTCGTCTCGATCAACTGCTTTTCCAAGCCAGTCTTGAATCATCGGCGAGTTGACGTTGTCGTTGTAAGCCCAGCCTTCGTTGCCGGTATTGTAGGGCGGGTCGATGTAGATGCACTTCACCCTGCCCGCGTAGGTCGGCAGCAGTGCCTTCAACGCCTTCAAGTTGTCGCCGTGAATGATGAGATTATCGTCGAGACGCACCTTGTCTGTGAGGCTCTTGTCCTTCTTCGGCACAAGCTCGTGATACTTGACCGTGAGATGGTAATTCTGGACGAGCGCTTTTCCTTTGAAATCAAGTGTGGCCATTTGGTTGCCGTGATTGCTCGCGCAACTGCGACAACGGGAAATCTAAATAGAAGGGGCGCGAACCTAACGCGCCCTGTCCCGAGGCACCGCGAAGCGCCTGTGAAAGAAGCAACGCCAAGCCGCGCCCGATTTGGGCACGGCTTTGGTCGGTTCTTTCACGGGCTTGGAAAATTCGCGGTTTTCGGGACAGCCCGTAGCCAAAGCTACGCAGAATTATTTTGTAAAAAGTTTAGTCGATAATTTTTCTGCTCAGTTTTTCTAACGCGGAAAAGAGTAGCGAAGCGAGAAACCGTTGCAACGGCGGATTTCATCGGAGCCGGATGAGAACTTTCCATTTCGTGTGTTTAGCGTATTTCGCGGTGAAGGTGCGGTTTGAATTCGCGACTTGTTGCGCCAATCGCGATAAGATATTTTACCGATATGAAAGAGCGGACGATGACCGTGAGCGAGGTTTCCAAAAGTTTTTCCAAAGAGGTGAGCCGCGTCCAAAATCGTCACGCGAGCACGCTGATTTTGAAACGAGGAAAACCAGTGGCGCGCATCGTCCCGGTGGCTGAAGAAAACAATACCACTGAAAAATTGGCGGCGGCGTGGCCGCGCCTGTCCCATCTCACGCCGGAAGATGCAGTCCAATTCGAGCGGGATATTGCCGCAGGCCGGCAATCACTCCCGGCGCTTAAATCGGCCCAAAATTGATCTTAGAAGGATTGCGAGCAGAGCGGGAAATTCAATATGCGCCGCGTTCTTTTTGCCGGACTCTTTCACGAAACGAATACGTTCGTGGAAGGGACAACTGGCTTGAAGGATTTCTCCATTCTGCGCGGTGACGAAATGTTACGATGCGTGGGCGATAGCTCTCCGCTCGGTGGCGCGTTGGAATCGGCGCGGAAATTTGGCTGGACGATTTTGCCAACCGTGGATTTTCGCGCGTCACCCAGCGCGATGGTTGAGGATGAAGTTGTCGAAACTTTCTGGCGCGAATTTGAAAATCGCGCCAAGCCAGAACTCGCCCAGGGAGTTGACGCCATTTATCTCGTGCTCCACGGCGCGATGGTTTCGCAATCTTTGACCGATGTTGAAGGAGAGATTTTAGAACGCCTCCGCAAAATTCCCGGAGCGAAAGAGACTCCCATTTTCGGCGTTTTCGATTTACACGCCAATTTCACCGAGCGCATGGCGGATAATTCCAACTGTCTTGTTGCTTACCGCGAAAATCCGCACACCGACGCCCGACAAGCCGCGCAAATTGCCGTCGAACTTTTACGCCAATCTTTTGATACGGGGAAAATTCCAAAAACGTTCTGGCAACATCCGCCGTTGATGTGGCCTCCGACCGGAACAGGAAGCGCGAGTGAACCGATGTTGTCATTGGAAAAATTGGCGCGGCAGATCGAAGCTGAGTCCGCAGGAATCTTGTGCGCGAATGCGATCGCCGGATTTTCCTTTGCCGATGTTCCGGAAGCAGGAGTGAGCTTTACCATTTGCACTGTTGGTTCCGAAACAGAAGCTTGCAAAAAACTCGAACAACTTTCTCAACTCGCGCTTCAGAAAAAAGCATTGGGAAACGTCGTCGAGCCTTCGATTGAGTCGGTCATGGAAAAACTTCTTCGCAGCAGCCGAGGGGACGAGGCTCATTCTAATTCGGAAGAAAAAGGCGATCTCACCATATTGGTCGAGCCTTCCGACAATATCGGCGGGGGCGCGCCGGGAGATGGAACGGGCATTCTTCGCGCTCTGGTAAAAAATAAAATCGCCAACGCGGCAGTTTGCATTAACGACCCGGCAGCCGTGCTAAAATTAAAATCGCTTTCGATTGGATCGAAAATAATTTTGGCCATCGGCGGCAAAGGAAGTTGTCTTGATGCAGGCCCGCTTTCGTTGGAAGTGGAATTAATTTCCCGAAGCGATGGAAAATTTGAATTGGAAGACAAGCAAAGCCATCTCGCTTCCATGTTCGGAAATTACTTCGACATGGGGCCGTGCGCCGTCGTGAAACACGAAGGCATTTTGATTTTGCTCACCTCGAATAAAACACCGCCGTTTGATTTGGGTCAGTGGCGCAGTCAGGGAATCGAACCGATAAAACTTTCTGTCATCGGCGTGAAGGCGGCGGTCGCTCATCGCCGCGCTTACGATCCAATTGCCGCGCGAATGTTTTGGGTGGACACGCCCGGCCCTTGCAGCAGCAATCTGAAAACATTGCCTTTCCGAAAAGTGAACAGGCCCATTTATCCATTGGACAAAATAATTTTGTGAACATTATTGATGTAAGAACGACTCTGCTGACCGGGCCATGCACCAACGACCCGTTCCTGAGCGAAGCCCGAAAACTTCGCAGCGCCGCGTTTATCGAAATTTTTACCGACGGCGGCCCGGTTGGGATTGGCGAAACTTACGCCGGTTATTTTTGTCCCGAAGCCGTCCCCGCCATTGTTGATTTTTTCAAACCGATTCTCGTAGGACAAACCGTGGACGACATTCCCGAACTGTGGCGGCGGATGTATCACTGCGGAAATTTTTGGTGTCGCGTTGGCCTCGGCACGACGGTGTTGAACGGGATCGAAGCCGCGCTCTGGGATTTGAAGGGGAAACTGCTCGGCCAACCGGTGCATGCCATTCTCGGCGGTTCGAAGCAGGCGCGTCTGCCGTGTTATGCCACAGGCGGGCCGAGTAATTATCCGAAGGATCGGCTGGCGCAGAAAATGGATCATTATTTCTCGCTTGGTTTTCGCGGGCTGAAAGTCTCCGCAGGAAGTTTTTCGCCCAACGAAGGTTGGTATATTCCCACGGAAGCAAAAGAGGCGGCTGATTTCGAGGCCGACAAGATTGCCTTCATGCGGTCGCACACCGGTAACGAAGCGTGGTTGATGATGGACGGACACATGGGCAACAGCGAAGGAACTCCGTGGTCAGTTGAAATTGCCACTGCGGTCGCGCGCGCGCTCGAACCTTACAATCTCTTTTTTCTCGAAGAGCCGTTGCCTTATACCGATCCGTGGGGTTACGCCGAACTGTGTCGCGCGACCACGACTCCCATCGCCGGCGGCGAGTGCCTCACCGCCGCGTATGAATGGCGCGTCTTCGCCGAGCAGGATTCTTTCGACATTGGCCAGCCCGATGCGTCGTTTACCGGCGGCCTTGGCGAGTTTCTCGTTGTGGCAGCGATGATGGAAAAGCGCGGACGCAAAATCGCCACACACGCCTGGGGCGCGGGCGGTTCACTGATGCAAAACATCCACTCCGGTTTTGCCGCCAGCAACACCTGCATTCTCGAAATACCTCCCGATTACGCCGGGCTACATTCCGATTTGATCGACGGCGGTCTTGTCATCAAAGACGGCTACGTTCTGCCGCCCGACCGACCGGGCCTCGGCATTGTTCTGACCGAGGAAATCAAACGCCGTTATCCCTTCAAACCGGGCAGCGGCGAATTCAACAGTGTTCCCGGAAAAATTTTGAAAGATTGAAAATAAAAATTGTCATTGACGTTGTTGCCCACGAACCCGCGCTGGCCGCCCTGAGAAAGCGGACTGATTGCCAACTCGAAATCATCGAGCCGCTGGAAGATAATGCGCGCGAACTCGACGCGGAACGCATTCACGATGCTGATGTTCTGTTCTGCACGCTGCCTCCCACCAATCATGTCGGGATGCGAAACTTGAAATGGATTCAAATCGCCTCTGTCGGTTTCAACCAATTGTCTGGCTTGGATTTGCCGGCGCGTGGTGTCCGGGCAACAAATGCGCGCGGTTGCTTTGATGTGCCGATCGCCGAGTGGAATATCGCGATGATGGTGAACCTTGCGCGCGACTTGCGACAACTCATCCGCAATCAGGACGCGGCGGTGTGGGATCGCTCTGCCAATTTCCAACGCGAACTGCGGGGAGCGACCGTCGGTCTCTGGGGTTATGGCGGCATCGGTCGGGAGACGGCGCGGCTCGCCCGGCAAATGGGCCTGCGCGTCCATGTGATGACGCGCAACGGCGTCGGACCTGCCCGCAATATCTACACGGTGCCGGACACCGGCGATCCAGATGGCGTGCTACCCGATCGGATTTTTAAAACGGGTGAAGAACTGGAGTTTTTGCGCGATTTGGATTTCTTAATTCTAGCGCTTCCACTGAGCAAAGCCACGGGAGGTCTGATCGGCGAACGCGAGTTGCGATCCTTGCCACGTCGTGCCTGGATTTTGAATCCGGCGCGCGGACCAATCATCCAGCAGAAAGCCTTGCTTCAGGCGCTGGAGGAAAAATGGATCGCCGGGGCCGCGCTCGACACACATTACGAATATCCGATGCCACCAGAACACCCGCTCTGGAAATTTCCGAACGTCATTTTCACGCCGCACATTTCCGGTTCCAGTCTGAGTCCGAATTACAACCAGCGGTTATGGGAAATATTTTCAACGAACGTAAATCGTTTCATAAAGGGCGAACCATTGCTCAATGAACTCACACCCGCGCAACTCGCCGATGCTTGATATTATTTTTCGATTATAAACTTATGACACATCCAAAAGTCAGTTATCCCAGCGACGCCAACACACCAACGTCGCATTTGCCCTTCAGTCCCGTCGTGCAATTCGGCGATCTCCTTTTTGTTTCCGGCCAGGCGTCGGTGGATGTGAGCGGAAAAATTGTTTCAGATACGTTTGAAGGTGAGCTTCGGCGCTCGATTGAAAACATGCGGAAAATTCTGGAAGCCGCTGGAAGCGATCTTGCGCACGTGATTCAAACGCGCAATTACGTTCGTGACCCGGCAGACGTGCCGCGTTACAACGAACTGTATCGCGAATATTTTGAAGCGCCATTTCCGGCGCGAACAACGATTACTAACTGTCTCCCGCCGACGTTGAAATATGAAATCGAATGCGTCGCGGTGAAGCGGGTTCAACATTCATAAACGAATGATCATTGATTGCCACAATCACGTCGGGGTTGATCTGCTGTTCTATTTGCGCGGCGAATTTCCCTACGCGCAGCATCTCAACACCATGGTCGCGGAAGGCCGCGCTCTGGGAGTGGATCGTTGGATTGTGTTTCCGTTCGTCTCCCATCTTTCGTTGAACTATGAAAAGCTTTGCAAAATAAAATTTTCCGGGGAATTGGCGGCGATTCCGTATGCGTTTGAAAATCGCCGGATGCTCCAGGAAATTTATGAACTTTTCCCAGAGCTTGGCCGACTGACAATTCCATTCGTCATCCTCGATCCAATGCGCGAAACCGCAGCGCAGGCTGACGAACTTAAAAAGCTCCGGGGACAATACAATTTTTATGGATTTAAAATACAATCCACAGTCATTGAGTCGGACATCAAGGCGCTGGCGCAACAGGGCCGCTGTTTTTTGGAACTGGCCGAAGAATGGGATATCCCTTTCATGATTCACTCCAGCGTGAATCCCGCCGACACCTGGGCGCAAGCGAAAGATATTTTGGAAATCGCGGAAGCCAATCCGCGCGTCCGGTTCTGTCTCGCGCACTCATGCCGGTTCGACAAGGAGTGCCTGGATCGCGTCAACGAGTTGCCAAACACCTGGTTTGATTGCTCCGCGTTTTCCATTCACTGCGACTGCGCTGTGAAGGACTTGGCGGTAGTAGCGCCGAAGAACCGTCGCTTCGACAGTGATTATTCCAATCCTGAGCGAGTGATGGCGGATTTGGCGGCGGCGTATCCGAACAAATTTCTGTGGGGTAGCGATTCTCCTTTTTACAGCTATGTCGGGAAGGTGGATGGGAATGTGTTGTCACTTCTCAGCAGTTACGAAAAAGAAGTCAACGCGTTGAAGGCGCAGTCCGCAGATGTCATTCAACGCATTGCGGAAAAGAACATTTTGGAATTTTTAAAATTAAAAAATGAAAACATTATCACTGGAGGGTAAGGCCGCGCTCGTCACCGGTTCTTCCAAGGGAATCGGACTCGCCATCGGGCTGGGACTCCGCGAGGCGGGGGCGAAAGTTATTTTTCATGGAACAACTCCACGTTCACCAGAAATTCCAACTGATTCTGCCTATTTAACAGCGAACCTGTTTGAAACAAGCGCGCCGCTTGATTTAGTCCGAGCCGCCTTCGATGCGGAGGCTGAACTGAATTTGTTGATCTGCAATGCGGGAAGTTTTTTTGATGTACCATTTCTCCAAATGACACGCGAACTGTGGGATAAGACCATTCAACTTAATGTTACCGCCACTTATTTTCTGGTGCAGGAGTTCGCGAAACAACTTGTGGAAAAAAAGCGCGGCGGCGCGGTGGTCATCGTCTCCTCCACGAACGGTTTTTTTGCAGAAACAGATTCCACGGCGTATGACACGTCGAAAGGCGCATTGGTGATGCTGACAAAATCTCTGGCCCTTTCGCTTGCCGACCATGACATCCGGGTGAATGGCCTTGCGCCGGGACTGATTCGCACCCCATTGACGGCGCGCTGGCTCGACGTTCAAGAGAAATTGAAGGCGCACTACGAAAAGAAAATTTTGCTCGGCAGAGTGGGCGTGCCGGAAGATTGCGCTGGAGCTGCCGTGTTTCTTTGTTCGCCTGCGGCAAATTACATCACCGGACACATTCTCACCGTGGACGGAGGACTGACGACCGGACAGATCGGAAAAATCAGTTGAGGGGACTTACATTACGAACGCACACGTTTTTGACGGCGGAGATCAGTCCCTTTAGACCGTCGAGATAGGCGCGAATCACTCGGCTGCGGAGAACCGCCGAATTCTGGCAGTCACCGGTTTTTTGGTTCGTCGCCGCCGGGTTCCCATGCAGTCGACTTAGCACTTCGCGTCTTTGTGAAATTTGAATGCGGAAGATCGTTCACGGGAAATCTCTAACTCATACGAACAGAACGAGCGGCTTGAGGATGCGTATATTTACGAGAAGACAATTGGCCGTGAAACTTGTAATCGGCAAATGGACAAGCTGAACGAAGAAGGCATGCTCGCGGTGAATCGCAGGAGCGAGATGCAAAACTCGAAAGTTACGATGTTGAATCAGTGCTCAACTTTGCTGAACACGTCATTCTAAACACGGCGCGGTTGTTGACAGAATTTTCGAGCGAGCAGAAACAGCGGCTGCAAAAGGTGCTTTTCCCTGAAGGCATCACTTTTCACAACGGAGAATTTAAAACGGCTGTAACCTGCCTCGTATTCAACATGTTACGGGAATCAAACGGTGAAAAATCCAGTATGGCGACCCTACCGGGAATCGAACCCGGGCTACCTCCGTGAAAGGGAGGTGTCCTAACCGCTAGACCATAGGGTCGTCGAAGGCTGCGAAATATATTCGCAAGGTGAAGCTTGTCACGACTTTTTCAGATTTTTTTACGCATCCAGACAATCGCGGACGACTTTAAGTAAGGCCATGGGGTGGTAGGGTTTTTGCAAAAAATTAAGTCCGCGTTTAAATGCAAAATTTTTTCCGATGGTTTCCACGCTGTAACCGCTCGTATAAATTACGCGCAAGCCGGGTTTTTCGGCTTTCAATTTCTCGGCTAATTCTCGCCCGGTCATGTTTCCTGGCATCACCATGTCGGTCAGAAGCAAATCAATTTCCTGATTGTTTTCTTCCCAAACCGGCAGGGCGTCCGGACCACTGGCGGCTTGCAAGACGCGGTATCCGTAGCCGGAAAGAATTTCACAAACCAGCACCCGTAATTCCGGTTCATCTTCAACGACCAGAATATTTTCGTTGCCACCTTGAACAACTTTCGGGCGGAGAGGGCTGCTTTTTTTAGCAAGTTTCTCGATGCTGGGTAGATAAACGCGGAAAGTAGTTCCAACATTCGGCGCGGTTAAAACCTCGACCCAACCCTGGTGCTGTTTGACGATTCCGTAAACCGTGGCGAGACCCAAACCACTCCCCTTCCCTGTTTCTTTGGTGGTAAAAAAAGGCTCAAAGATTCGGGGCAAAACTTCCGGCGGAATTCCCGAGCCGTTGTCAGAAAATCGCAGGCAAACAAAAGGGCCGACTCGCGCTTCGGGATTTGCCGAAACATGATTTTCGTTAATCTGAATCAGGGAGGTGCCGATATTCATTTCGCCGCCGCGTGGCAGGGCGTCGCGCGCGTTGACCGCGAGATTCAAGATGATTTGTTCGATCATTCCAGAGTCACCGCAGATGGCGGGCAACTCAGGGCAATAATTAAAATGCACCGCGATGTCAGCGCCCAGGATTCGCCGTAAAAACGTAGTCACATTGCTAATCACCTCGTTCAAGTCCAGTTCCAACGGTTGCATAACTTGCTTGCGGCTGAACATCAACAATTGCCGGGTCAAATTTGCCGCGCGCTCCGCAGCGACTGAAACTTGTTTGAGGGGATCGGTTAAATCCTGGTGGAGGCCTTTTTTTTCCAACAGCAAGCCGCTGTATCCCTGGATGATCGTTAAAATGTTGTTGAAATCATGGGCAACTCCCGCCGCCAATTGGCCGATGGACTCCATTTTTTGAGATTGCCGCAGTTGCGCTTCCAGGTTGATTTTTTCGGTGATGTCGATTGCGTAGCAATGGACAACCTGATTGGAAATTATAGGAAAAAAAGACCATGACAAAATCCGTCCGCTCACGTGTGTCTCGCGGCGCACGTTTTTTTCTCCGGTCAACAAACACTGCTGCACAATGGCATTGATTTCTTCAGGCAATATCTCAAAAAGTTTCTCTTTGCCCAATGATTTGGCCATCTCCTCGGCGGCGTTGTTGTAATAAGTCACACCACCGTTCGCTGCGATTTCAAAAATTGGATTGGGATTCAATTGAGGAAACGCCGCCATCTTTTCGAGCGCGACCTCCGATTGTTTTCGGTCAGTAACATCGCGGGCATTTAAGACGACCCCAGGCGCTTTTCCATCGATCTTGATATATTTTCCAATGGCTTCCAACACGCGCAATGATCCATCGGTGTGCCGCATCAAAAACTCAAACGTCTTCGTTTGACCAACATATTGAAGGGTCGAGTTAAGAATCTCATTCACCTCACGCTCGTCATCCGCATAGACATAACAAAGAAAACTTTTCCCCAATAAATCGTCGGGTTTTTGACCGAGGATGCGCACGGAGGGGCTGACGTAATGAAACGTGCCGTCGGCATTCAGCACGAAAATAATATCCAGTGCATTTTCAATCAAAGAACGAAATTGTTCTTCGCTGCGTTTTAAGGCCAGCAAAGCCCGCGAACGTTCCTTTTCCGCCTCATGCTTTTTGACGGCGTTAAGCAGAGCGGACGGCAACCGTTTCAGGCTCGCTTTGAGAATATAATCATCCGCGCCCAGCTTCATGCACTCCACTGCGGTCTCTTCCGACTGCGAACCGGTCACAAGAATAAACGGCAGTTCGCGGGGCGACTCCTGTAATATTTGCAACGCCTCAATCGCGTTGAAGTGGGGCATGGCAAAATCGGACAGAATGGCATCTGGAGAAAAATCCTCGAGGGCGAGAAGGTAATCAGTCTTTGTCTGGACGCAGTGAGTTGAATGGATTAAGCCGGTTTTTTGAATCTCGCGCTTGATCAACTCCGCGTCCGTATCCACGTCTTCAAGAATAAGAACCCGCAGGAATTTAGGCGGTTTAGCTCCTCCAGAAGCGCCCGCTTTTTCAATCGCTGGCTCAGTTGCCCCAAGTGCGTTCGTGGGTTCATTCATGTCATCCCCTTTATGAATGAATAAAAAGTATGTTTTTCCACCCGCCCAACTCAATCAGTGGAAACACGAGCCAGTCCTTAAAGCAACCGCTGACCCCGGGAGTTTTCTAAAGTCCATTCCTGCTGCTAACTTCTAATATCGGCAGGGAAAACCAAAAAGTCGCACCGGCGTCGAGTTTCGCTTCCGTCCAGACTTCTCCTCCGTGTCGTCGCACCAGGCGTTGCACCAGCGCGAGGCCAATGCCGTTTCCGGGAAATTCTTCCGCAGAATGAAGCCGTTGAAAAACGCCAAAAAGCTTTTGGGCTGATTTCATCTCAAATCCAACCCCGTTATCTTTGATGCAATAAACCAGTCGCTCCGCCTCTTTTTTTCCACTGACCTCAATCTTCGCATCCTTCCTGGGAGCAGTGAACTTCAGGGCGTTTCCCAGCAAATGTTTCCAGATGTTGTGAATGAGGGTTGGATCACCTTGCGCGTCCGGAAGCGAAGAAATTTTCAGGTCGATTTGCCGCGAACCATTCTCAAAACGCAACTCATCCCAGACAGCCTCCACCATTTCTTTCATATTAATTTCTGAAAGGACCATAGCTTGACGCCCAAGACGTGAAAAAATCAACAGGTCATCCAACAGCGTTGTCATTCTCCGGCTGCTCCCGTCGATGATGTTTAAATAGCGTTTTCCTTCGTCGTCCAGTTTGTCCGAATAATCTTCCAGAACAATTTTGGAAAATCCCTCGATGGCGCGCAAGGGGGCGCGGAGGTCGTGCGAGACAGAGTAGCTGAACTTTTCCAATTCCTGAGTCGCGGCCTCTAATTGAGCCGTGCGTTCCTGCAAAGCCGTTCGCAAACTTTCCACTTCTCCCGCTTGAATATTCTCTTTGCTCATAAATGCCGTGATCAGAAAACTGGTTGAACATCGAGGATCGAATTGGAGCCAGTTGTCGGGCTCGAACCGACGACCTGCTCATTACGAATGAGCTGCTCTACCAACTGAGCTAAACTGGCTTCCCATTGCGCCCCCAAGATAAACGGTCAAGGTTTGGCGGCAAGAAATTTTCGCAAGG
>JBDSYB010000230.1:0-18368 GCA_039925885.1 Verrucomicrobiota bacterium | reverse complement strand
GGCGTTCGTCACATGCTCGATATGTGCAAAGCGGCGGGCTGGTCCAAAGTTTACTGGCGCGTATTCGACGGTGGACGGGCTTGTTATAACAGCAAATTGCTTCGCCCGATGGGCAAGTGGGACGACGACAGTTTTTGGACTCCGAAAACCGACGAAGACAAGGCGCTTCTGCAACGCTACACGCCGAACATGACGCCGGAACAACGCGCCGCTTTGGTAAAAAAATTCGATGCGATGGACTATGGCACGTTCGACACGCTGGAAGCAGCCGTCACCTACGGACATAAAATCGGTTTGGAAATTCATGCGTGGCTCACCATCAACGAGGAAGATCATGGATGGGGTTTGCGAACGGAGTTTTCTAAAAAGCATCCGGAGTTTCGATGGCGCAAACGCGACGGAACATTTTATCGCTCGCAACTAAGCTTCGCCTTTCCAGAGGTCCGCAAATACAAACTCGCGTTGGTGAAAGAATTGTTGGCTTACGATATTGATGGATTTTTCTTCGATTGGATTCGCACCGGCGATGTGCGTGACAATCCGCAAACTGATGCCGACGGCGTGGCGGGGAATGGTTATGAAGAACCGTTGGTAAAAAGTTTTAAAAGTAGATTTGAAATTGATCCGCACGAAATCCCGAATAGCGACGAGCGTTGGGTGCGAATGCGCGCGGAACCACAAACGGAGTTTGTGCGGGCAGCCCGAAAACTAATTCGCTCACATCGTCGGACGCTTCCGATCTCCGCGCTGGTTGGACACCCGTGGCATTATCGCGGCGAACAAAATAAAATTGACGGAAATCTGCGCGGACTTTTGCTCGACGTGACAACGTGGGCGCGGGAGGAACTCGTGGATTCAGTCGTGGCCGCTGGTTATTACCGCGACGGCGGCAATGCCGAAATGGCGTATCAAGCTTTACGAAAAGAAACCGAAGGCAAAGTGGATGTATGGATGTATGCATGGGTGCCATCGTCCGCCGCGGAAGTGGAACAAACTTTCGCGCTCGCGGATAAAGTTAGTGCGAAAGAAATTTTATTTTGGGAGGCGGATTACATTGATGACCGCGTCAATGCTTCTGAAATAAAAACCGCGATGAGTAAGCGCGCCACACACTAAATCCAAAACTCTTCGCGCACTAAATCAGTTCAACTCCGAATTAAAATCGGTTCGATGGTTTCGCAGTCACCCTGCCCTGCGGGCCATTCCATTTCCTCTTCGATAAAGACTTCTCTCGGCCTTAAAAGGTTGCAAATGCCGCGTCCTCTCGCGTGTTGCGCTCGGTTTTCTATTTTGCTAATTTGCCATACAGTCGTCGGAGAAACAAACTCAGTGCTTACCTGACTATCGTGAGAACGCGCCCCGGCATACTGATATTTTTTATTGGTTTGAACTGTCTTCATCTTGGCGTCATTGGGTATTTGCTGCGCAGAAATAGCTTGGCAGTTTCTCCATCTTCTCCTTCGAAAATTATTCTCCAACTTAATCCCGTCAAAAAAGACATTCCCGTAACGGCAAAATTTAATTGGAGCAATGTGGAAAGCGCCGATTACAAAAGGTATATCGCAAATTTGCGCGCGAGCGGTTGCCCTGAAGAAACGGTGCGCGACATCATCATAGCTGACGTGGATAAACTGTTTGCCGCCCGGAGGCAAACGGCATCGGTCACGCCCGAAAAAGATTTGAAATATTGGGAACCCGAACCGGACGATGGAAACGAAATTTCGGGACGCGAGAAATGGAAACAGGAACAGACCACGGAAAACGAAAAACGATTGCTCCTGAAGGAATTGCTGGGCGTTGATCTAAATTCTGAGCGGCGAAAATTAGCAGGCGAGGAGGATATGGTGGAAAAAAGATTGCGCTTCCTTCCGACAGAAAAACGACAACAGGTCAGGTTGTTGCTTGAGAAATTTAACGAGCAGGAGCAAATCGTTCGTGAAAAAGCATTGGAATCAGGCAGCGTTAACGACACGGAGAATCCTCTGGAATTAAAAAGAATCCACGCCGCTCGTCAGGCTGAATTGGCCAAAGTTCTTTCCCCCCGGGAAATCGAACTTTTCGAATTATGGACTTCCGATGCGGCGATCGCGACTCGTCATTCGCTCGCTGGCCTTGAGGAGCCGAGCGAGCAGGAATTTCTCGCTATTTACAAATTACGGAAACGATTTGATGAAGAATTTAATACTGAAGTCAGCCCGATAAAAGACGCTGAGAGACGTGAAAAACTGGAAAAAGCGACGACTGAAATGGAAAACCAGATCGAAGCAGAATTTGGCGAACAACGTTACGCTCAATATCTGCGAGGGCAGGATCGTGACTACCGACAGTTAGCGGAGATTTCCAGACGGTTCCATTTACCTCGCGAGGCGGCAGGAAGAGTCTATGACCTCCGTAAAGCAGCCGAAAACCAAACCATTAAAATTCAAGCGGATGAATCTTTGCCGGCGGAAAAGCGAAAGGTTTTAATTCAGGAAATACGTCAGAATGCCGGGGAAAGTGTTCAGGAACTACTCGGCGAAGAAGCGAGCCAACTTTATCGCCGAACAGAGAGCGCTGGCTGGCTCGAATGAAAAATTTTAAAGGAAACCCGCTTGACTTTATTTTAGTAGAACGTTTAACTCAGACCGTTCCCAAACTTTTCAAGCAAACCCAAAAAAGGTAAACCCTCGTATCCATGAAAGAAAATATGAACGAACAAAAAATAATCCAAAGTCCAAAGCCACTCATCAGTCGCGTCGATAGCCTCGTCCAAAAGGCCAGTTTGCAGTTAGCTAACAAAATTCCGCGCCGGGGTTTCCTGGGTAAACTTTCTTCGGGAATTATTATTGCTGGCACCGGCGGTTTGGTTTTCAAACCGACCGAAGCAGAAGCCGGATTCTGTGGCGTCAACGAATGTCGAGGGACGGACGAAATTGGGGTGTGCTATTCGGCTTGGAAGGTGACGGCACCGGGAGGCGTTGGAGTTTACAAAGGCCCCTCTTTCACCGCCGAGCGCGTGAAGGATACCAGCGGTAATGCCTACGTTATTCCCGTCAATGCCCACTTTGGCCGGGTCAGTAATCGGTTCTCGTCCACCTGTGGCGACCCCGGTCCCCGGCCCAGCTACAACGGCTTTCTGTGGGGATATTGGGCGACCGGGACGGGCCGGCAAGGATGGATTCCTTATGGAACCGGATATTCGGTGGGCGATCCTACCTGGTCGGGTTCGTGTTGCGGGCCCGCAGGGAAAGATTGGGATTGTAATGATGCGAAAAGCGCCTGCCCTAGTTACGTGGGCTGCGGCGGAGCGAGCGCAGGAAGCGGCACCTGTAGCACGGCTCATTGGAAAATCGGCACCAGCGGGACCGACCTGAGTCATGAGAGATACTACATCCGTTACGGCGCGGATAGTACCACCTACGGCTGGTTGGTTCCCGGAGATGTCGTCTATCGTTATGGCTACAAGAGCGCGGCCTGTTGCGTCGCATGTCCCGGCGGAATTTGGAGTTGCGTGCAAGCGGTTTGTTGCAAATACGTTCCTAATGGCTGTCGTGGCTGGACCTGTTCTGATATCCTCGGTTCGCCCGGTGCCAGCAGCACTCCCTGTTATCCTGGACTCCCTTGTCCAAATTAGAAAAAATCAAACGTTCGTTGTGATTGCCTTCCGCAAAATAGTTTGCGGAAGGCAATCCCACTCAAAATAAATGTCCGGAACCATTATTCTTCTTCTCTCGACGATATTTATTCTTGCCGCCATTTCAAAACTGCGCTCCCGCGATGCATTTCAAGCGGTCCTGATAAATTTAATTCCGGCGTCGCTGCTCGGGCCCGTTTCTATTATCGTTCCTATTTTGGAACTTTTGTTGGCGGGATTTTTACTCAGTGGAATCGCGCCGCAAAAAAGCATCATCGCGGCGATTGCGATCCTGGCGGTGTTTACCTTAATTCTTCTGGAAATGTGGCGACGCGGAATCAAAGGCTGTGCCTGCTTCGGAGAAACCGTCAACTCCGCCACCTCCAGCAGCGGAGTGATCCGAAATTTAATTCTCATTCTGGCCGCTTGTTTGATAGTAAAGGAACCCGGTCCCATCACCTTTATTGGACCTGACATTTCTTCTTTTTTGGCGCGGATTACAGTCGTCGTTGGCGCGCTCTGTTTTTGGCCATGCCTTGTCGCATTGATTAGCCGCCGCAAACTGATTTTTAATTATTAATTTAATGAACGCTATCTGGATAACTTCGATGGTTTTGCAATGGGTGATGATTCTAATGTTGAGCCTTCTGGTTCTTTCGCTCATGCGTCAACTCGGCGAACGCGCCCAGCCAGCCAGCGCCGAAAAAAATCCGGACGAAATTTTCAATCCATTTAGCGAGATGGCGGAACATTCTGTCACGTTGCTCAATGGCGACAATTTCAGTTTCGGGGGAACTCAGGCCGCGCCCTTGCTCATCGTGTTTTTCTCTCCGAAATGCAGCGCCTGCGAACAATTGCCGGAGGCGTTGCGCCAGCTTGTCCTTCCATCCGAGGAGTTTAAAATTCTCGCGGTCTTGAAGCGTGCCGATCGAAAAACCGCTCAGGAATTCGTTAGCAAACAATCCCTTCAATCCATTCCCATAGCTCTGGAAGAGGATTTTCCTCCTGACTTGAATCCGGGCGGAGCACCCTTTGCCGCTGCGCTAACCCGAGGGGGAATAGTTGCCGCGCGTGGCAAACCAAAAAACTTGGTTCATCTCCAGGAAATGGCGACTGCCGCTCAAAATTTCGCCCACATGGCGCCCGACCATTCGAGACGCAAGCATGAATGGGGTGAATCAGCCCCCTACTGGTCTCCCGAACAAGCTCAAAATCCTCTTGCTTGATCGTGGTGGCCAGCGGGCTGCTTAACAGTGCGCAAAAGTAGCGGTCAGGTTTGGAAGGGCTCATCGCTTTCACCAGAAAATTGAACGAGAAGTCGATCAAGGTTGAATCCGAACCGATTGATCAGGCAGGACGGATTTAATGCGCAAAAGGGTTAGTCACAGTTTTTCGCGACTGGGTTGATCGGACGCGTCGCCGCGCGGAAGAAAAAGTCAGCGTCCGCGTTCCAAGCGAAAAGCTTGCCTTGGTTGGGAAAAAAATCTGCGGGCGGCCATCCGAAAAACCGCCATCTATGGATCTCGGAGTGACCGTCCGCAAACGAAATGCTACCCGCGCCGCCATGAGAGGTCGCCGGCCAAACATTCATTTTGTAAGAAACTCCCAAGGTACAACCTGAAACAAGAAAGAACGCATCATTGATCGTTCCTTCGTCTTCGTCAATAATGACCAAACGGTTCGAGGGTTTTCCAATCTGGGTAGGTTTCAGGTAGCTTCCGGCGTTATTACAAAGCCTATAATCGGGCTGAGAACTCGACTGCCCCACCGTCGCATCATTTAAAAAAAAGTCAGGGGCCGCAGCCCCCGACTTGTCCATAGATGACGCCGACAGTCGCTTTTCGTTTAAGGCAACCTCACGGCATAAAAGCGCTGGCCGGTCGCAGGCAAAGTGTCTGTGAACTGGAACTGACCTGAGCCTGAGGGCGATTCCGTGGCAGTTCCAGCAACCGTCCAACTAGTCAAAGGAGTCGCGATGTCCGTGGATGACACAATTGAATAAGTTGCTCCGGTGGTGCCCGAAAAGGTGAGTTTGAAGAAACCACCCACCACGGCAGAGCTGGTGATGACCGGTCCTGACGAAACCGCCGCAACCACCGTTAGCCGAAGAACCATTCGACCGTCGCCGCCCGTAACAATCGAAGACTGGAATCCCTTGCCACCGGCCGTCGAGCCTGTTACCGAAGCGGTGCTGGTAATGGAGTCAGCCGTAAGAATGTCAAAGGTGGCGCCGGAAGCGGGCTCAAAACCGTCGAGGACATTGACCGCAATAGTGCCGGCGAGGCTGGCGGTTCCAACGTCTGTGGGACTGGCACCGATATCAACAAAGTCGTTGCCCGTAGAACTAATGTCGATGGCGAGAGTTCCGCTAACCTGGTTGTAGGAATTCGAGCGGGTGAAGACCATCGTTCCAATCGGGGTGATGGTGGCGCTGGTGAGCGGACTCACCGTAGTAAAGTCAATCGTGTAGGGACTGAGCGTGCCGCCGTTGTTCGTTATGGAAAGAGCGTTCGTATGGGATGACAGCGTGCCTCCGGTGAAGTTGATAATATTTACGGTGGTGGAACCGCCAGCAGCCGGAGCGAGGAAGTCTATCGTTCTTGTCTGGAGCTTCCCTGTGCCCGAAAGGCTGAAAACATTGGTCGAGGTATTGGTAGTAGTGGCGCCAAAGCGAAAAATCGCCGATCTGGCAATACCGCCGCTTAAATTGTAGGTCCCCGAGGTATAAGAAGTTCCAACGAGTGCATTTCGACCGAGATGGATGAGGGAGCCATTGGTGCCCGCAGCATTGCCCGTCAGGGCAATCCCCTTCACCTCGAGTGTGCCACCACTCTGGTTAAGAGTCCCCTTAGCTCGGTTCCCAATGACCGCGACGAACCCATACCTGACCTCGTATAAAGAAGGAAAATTGGTATCCGCTTCGCTTAAATTGTAAGTGCCCGATGCCACGTTCGTGTCGGTTAATGGGGCAGTGCCTCGTAGGCCGATGTTCAGGTTTCCTGCGTTCTCGATAACCGAGCCGCCAATTTGGGTGAATATCCCCGTCCCGCCAATAGCGGGAACAGTGCCTCCGATGGCAACGACTGGGTTGCCACCGATACGAACATCGGTGTTTTGGATATACAACACGCCGTTGGTCATGAAGAGGTTGCCGCTTGCGCCGGGTTGAGATCCGAGCGTCACGGAACCAGTTAGAATCTCACCAGCGACACCCGTATTCGGATCCGTTTGCGTCACGTCTATGACAGCAGTGCCTCCATTATCGATTCTACCTTCTTCATTGCTAAAGGGTGGAAAATTAAGGTCCCAGTTGGCACCATCGGTCCAAAGACCCGGGCCATCCGCTGGTAATCGGACCCACTGTTCAAGCGCGGAGGCGGTTTGTGTGGCTAAAGTAAATAGCCCTGCGAGGGCGATATTTTTGGTTGATAATAATAATTTCATGGTTGAGCGAACATTCTACACCTGCTCCGATGATAGTCAAATGGAAAAGTTGATTCTTTTGGTTGTTTTTTGCCTCTGAAAACAAAGGGAAAGGTAAAACCCCGCCGTCATCTATTGTTGAAGCTGCAAAGAGCGGTTAATTTGGGCAGCGGCTAAAACTTCAGTCCTAAATAGCAAAACCGGCGTTGGCCGCCCAACGCCGGTTCACATTGATTCCAAATCGGCTTATGGTTTTCTCAGGCGGTAGAATACATTTCCGGCGGCTACAGGCACTGTGACGGTATTGTTGGATCCTGAAACAATCACCGGTTGGGTCACCGGCGACCAAGTAATTGGTGAGTTGAGATTCGCCGTTTTTTCAAGCGTAAATCCAGCAGAGTTGTTCGTTGGCCAGGAAATGATCACGTTTGGCGCAGCTAACGTGATTGTCAGGGTTGGGGGTTTAGCGCCGACAGTCACAATTCCAGTGCCCCTGAAGAATGTATCGTTTTTATTCGCGGCGGAACTCAGAGAGCTACCATAGGTTCCGAGCGGTTGGGCAATCCCGTCGAGATTCAACGCCGCAATGTATTCATTAACTCCATCACTTAGGATCGCGTATCCGGAGGGAAAAGTGGTGCCGGCGGCAATGCTCTGCACCATTGAAAGAGTCGCGGTATCAGCAATGGCGTCGAGGACACTACTGTCGACTGATATTCTCGCAATGGCAGCCGGCGCTTCCGCGTTATCTACCGTCACATCCCCAGTACCGAACGTGGCGGAAGCATCCAATGCCTGCAAAATTCCCCCGCTCACTAAGGTACCGCCTGAGTAGGTGTTATGACCCTTTAAAACAAGAACACCTGCGTCACGATTACTGCCAGGAGCGGTAAAAGTCAGCTTACCCGAACCGCTAACGGTTCCTGCGAGCGTATTGGTGCCTTTCGGTGAATCCGATTCTCCGGTAGCATTGAGAGATTGAATGTGAATTAATGAATCCGACTGAAGAATGACATCGTTGAGAATTACGATATTCGTAATCGTAGTCCCACGTTCATTTCGCATTGCGCCCATAGCTGTGTTGTAAGGGGGATTGAGTGCCCCGGTGCCGTTGAGGATCAAAGGACCAGGGCCAAAGCGAACTGTTCCTCCCGCCGTTATATCAAGTTGACCTCCAACGTTGACCGTGAGACTCGACGTATTGGTGGGAGCGCCTGTTACTGAAGTGCGCATCCGCCCCGCGTTGATCACAGTAGGTCCGGAATAGCTTTTAGGTCCGCCGCCGCTTGCTGCGCTAAATCCAGCCAAGCCATCCCCTGCCTTGGTGAATCCACCAGGGCCGGAAATCACACCCCGCAAAGAAACATTCCCGTCCCCCGCCCCGCCAATAAGATTGTCAGCAAACACCGTCACAGTATCCTTAAACACCATTGTAGCAGTCATGGTGTTGACCGGGGCGAAGCGAGATCCAAGTGGAGTTCCAACACCCGAGATAGTAATGGTTGAACCAGCACCCCCATTATCAAATGTGAGCGGACCGCCATTCACGCCATTGGTTATAAATGTAATAAACCCGGGATTCGCATCCTTGTTGAACTGGAGGGATCCCACAGTGATACCGCTCGTTCCGATGCTACCAGCGAGACTGGCAAAGGTATCGGCGGAAGCGGGATCAATGAAGATTCCTGTTGCACCAACAGCGTTCGGAACAGTCCCTTCAAGCCAGTTGACATTGTTAGTCCATTCCAAAACTCCGGGAGCGGTCGAAAAAGTTTCGGCGTTCGCGGAAGCGTTGGAAAACAGAAGTGCTGCGGCAAGGGCCCCCAGCGGGGGCAACAGAGTGGGAATTCTAATTTTATTTTTCATAATTTTTTTGGAGTCAAATAACTCAAGCATACAATTGGTTAGGGGTAATTGAGATTTTTTAATATATCGTGTTGTCAGCGATGGTCAAGTTTGAAACGAAGATTTTCGCTGCCTCAAGGAATTTAAAACCATGCAGAACCACTGTGATCACGGTAATGTCCAGCTTGGGGCCAAAATACTGGGCTTTGCGGCAATTCGGTCGAGGCGCCAGTCGAAGCGGCAGAGGTCTCAATTTGTCTATGGTCTTCGATGCATCATCCGTTCCCAAACGGGGTTGAAATCACATCGAAAGAAAGTGTTTGTCTTTCGCGATTGGGGTCACGGCACTGCGTAGGCGCGTTGCAGGCGGACGAGGTCTTCATTGGGGCCGTTATCGATGTTGTTATCCTTGACGAGCAAGGTGCGGGGGTCGCGCCACCTCCAGATTTCCGAATGTCCGTCCGCAAAGGCAAAGACAGTGCCATTGCCATTATGCCGGGTGAAGGCGGGATTGTTTCCCCACCGAGTTGCAAAAGGGCCGGGCGACATATAAAGGAGCCAAAAGCCGTCATCAATCGTAAATTCGCTTTCTTCAACGAAGGTGATCAACCGAGAAGCCGCCTTGATCTGGCCGTATTTGTAGGCAGGAGGAAAGCCGGGGTTGCTTAACATTGTGGCTTGGCTATCCCAAGGTTTACCGTCTAGGTATCCCGCCATCTGGGCTGAAAGCGAGTAACTTCGCACGGTGGCGATTGGTTTTGCTGCCGTCGCAGGCGAACTAGTTTTCAATGGCTCAGAAGGACATTTATAAATAGCGTAGGATTTGTTGTAGTTCCACAAGTAACCGTTTCGAATCAAAGTCTTGTTTACAAGGTCTGAAGGAGGCCCATAAACAAAATTGCCCGTGACCCAAGACGTGTCGGGCGTGGTGGCCGAAGTATCATTGATCACAAGGCGGTCATTGCTGTCCCCCGTGTACATGAACCAACAGGTGCCTAATTGCCTGAGGTTGTTCAGGCATTTAATGGCTTGCGCCTTGCCTTTCGCCTTGCTGAGAGCCGGCAAGAGCAAACCGGCCAAAATGGCGATAATGGCGATCACGACCAGCAATTCAATCAACGTGAAGGCTCGGGCAAAGCGGGAGCGAATTTGGAACGAAGGAATTTTCATAAAGGCGTAGGCCAAACTTCTTTAATTCACTTCGAATGTAAAGAAAAAACCTCTTGGCTTCCCAAGATTTAAACGTTTAACTGTGTCCGACGCCGCACAGGCATTTAAACAACTATTTTCGCAAATGATTGCAGGAAAAAAGTTTTGACCTTTTAATATAAATTACTAATTCTTAATTCACTTCTCCCGAAAAACCTGAAACATTTATCCTATGCCTAAAATCATTCTTACATCTTTCAAAAAGATTTTCTTAAGCGTCGCCACCTTTCTGCTGGTAGTGCCGATACACGCGCAGACGGTCAGCCAGTTTTTTGCTTTCCCCAATGACAAAACCCAGGGCAGTCGTCCGACTGGCTCATTGATACAGGCGACCGATGGAGATTTATATTCTACAGCCCAGAATGAAGGCGGGACTGGAGGATTGGGCGTGGCGTTCAAAATCTCAACGAACGGAAATTTTACCAAACTGACCACTTTCACTACTATTAATGATGGCTCGTTTCCATTCTGTGCCTTGGTGCAAAGTACCAATGACGGAAATTTTTATGGCACATCTTTTCTGGGGATCGCGCCACTGTATCGAGGTAATATTTACAAAATAACTTCCGCCGGCGTGGTGACGAGTCTGGTCGCTTTTGATGGCACGAACGGTTTTTATCCCACGGGTGCACTTGTGCAAGGGAGGGACGGCAATTTTTATGGAACGACTGGTGGCGGAGCGGATGGCTGCGGAATTTTTGCCGGCGGCTGCACGGGTTCGTTGACCAACGGCAGCATTTTTAAGATGACTCCCGGTGGAACGCTGACCACCTTGGTAACCCTCGCCGGCACTAATGGAAAGATGCCCGTTGCCGGACTTGTGCTGCACACTAACGGGGATTTTTACGGAACCACATTTACTGGCGGCGCGAATGGTTTTGGGACCGTTTTCAAAGTGACATCGAGCGGGACGTTTACGTCGCTCTATTCGTTTGCTGGGAGCGATGGCGCGAATCCTTACGCGGGGTTAACGATCGGGACTAACGGTAATCTTTATGGGACTACGCAAGGCGGCGGGGCCAACAGCCTTGGGACCATTTTCCAAATCACAGCTGCTGGAGTCTTAACCACTTTAATTTCCTTCGATAATGCGAATGGTTCCACTCCCCAGGCTGCGCCAAAACAAGGGCTTGATGGAAATTTCTATGGAACAACTGCAGCGGGCGGCGCGTCTGGGAAGGGAACCGTTTATGTGCTCACACCCGGCGGGACGTTAATAACTTTGTATTCTTTCCTAGGATATAATTTCCCATCGGGAATACCCAACGACGGCTCCACACCGCAGGCTGACCTTGTGCAAATCTCCGATGGAAATTTTTATGGAACGACGAGAGCAGGCGGCAGCGCGAATAACACCGGAACCATTTTCAAACTCGATCTCCGCCCTAAATTAAATTCGGCGCTGGTCGGAAACGACGTCACCATATCTTGGCTGGAGTTATTCGGAATCGGTTACCGGTTGCAGTCTGCGAGTAGCCTCACTTCGCCCATTTCGTGGGTTGACGTCACTAACGCTCCGGTTCTTGCTGACGGAATCCAGACGGTCACCGAGACGGTCGCAGGCGCGGCGAAATACTATCGGCTTACTAAATAAATTTAGAGTCACAATCATCCATTCCTCCTACCAATGAAAAGAACAACAAAACAATTATTAACTATATCGAAAATAGTGGCGATCACCCTCGCATGCGCTTCCATCGGTGTCATTGAGGCAGCCCCAATTGTGCTCACCAATCCGGGCTTTGAAACCGATGCTGCGGCTGACGGGGGTGGTTTCAATGCTGCCGTGACGGGCTGGGGGCCTTTCGGGACTGGTGGTAGTCCAGCCACCAGTTTTAAGGGCACCTTCGACCCTGGAGCTGCTAATGGCGCTATTTATACCGGCGAGAATAACTATTTTCTGCTTCAAGCGACTCCGAATGGCGGGGTGGCATTTTCGGGCGGTGGCCAGAATGTCTCCGCTCCCATTCAAGCCAATATGCGATATACGCTGACGGTGGACGTCGCAAGCTATTCGGCGGGGTTTCCGTTTCCTTCAGTCGCGCCGTTCGACGACACTTACGTGGGTACCGGCCAGCTCATATTCGCCCGGCTGGTTAATGTTACGGGCGGCAGCATTGGATTTGCCCAAACGGCTGGCGTAACCTTGGTTTCTAATGATGCAGCACCCATCGGCACCGTCAGCACCATGGCAACTTGGACACGCGTTTACGAAACTGGCGCGGCCCCCGCCGACTTGGGCGGCACCCTTGCGATCCAGTTGTTTCTCCAGAGTGATGCGGCGGGCGGTCAGCGAACGGCGCTGTTTGACAACGTCGCGCTCGATGTTTCTCCTATTCCAGAGCCAAGCAGCTTCGCATTGATGGGAGTGGGATGTCTGGTTTTGGCGGGATGGCGTCGTCGTTATTCTCAAAAGACGAAATAGGGAAATGGTCTGAGATTTTTCTCCTCCGATCTAATTAATAGATGGCCAGCGAATCCATCGCTGGCCTTTTCTTTTTACGGGTTTTCTAGTAAGCTGGTGCAACATCAATGAAATTTAATCCGGTAAAATTTTCGTGGTTCATCCTCATGGCGATTTGCTTCGAAGGTTTTGCGGCCCTCACTCCAGAGCAAACCAGGCAGTTGCCGTCCCCGCAGCCACATGCTGTTGACTTCGAGAAGGAGATCAAACCGATCCTCGAAACGAGTTGCGTGAAATGTCACGGACGGGGGAAAGACAAAGGCGGATTCAAAATGGACAACCGCGAATCTTTTCTGAAGGGCGGCGATTCTGGAGCGGCGGTTGTGCCCGGTAAAAGCACGGAAAGTTTGCTGATCGAACTGGTCATGGGCTTCGATCCTGAAACCGTGATGCCGAATAAAGGTTCCAAGCTGAATTCGGAACAAATCGGATTGTTGCGGGCGTGGATTGACCAGGGATTAAAATGGAATGAGTCAATTTCTCTCGGCAGGGTTGAAGCCAAAAATCTTCGACCACACTTGCCAAAAATTTCTGGAAACGAAAAATTTTCCAATCCGGTGGACGCGATTGTGGATTCTTATTTCACGGCGAACAAAATAAAATGGACTGAGCCGATAAGTGACCGCGTCTTTGCTCGCCGCGCTTATCTCGACATCATCGGTTTGCTACCGCCGACGGAAGAATTGGAAACTTTTTGCGATGACAAATCGAAAGACAAGCGCGAACGGCTTGTGCAAAAATTATTGGCCGACAATCAAAATTACGCCGAACATTGGCTCTCGTTTTGGAACGATATGTTGCGGAACGATTACAAAGGCACCGGCTACATCGACGGCGGACGCAAGCAGATTACAAAGTGGCTTTACTCGGCGCTCGCGACGAACATGCCTTACGACCAATTCGTGGCGCAACTCGTCAATCCCACACCTGAGTCCGAGGGTTTCAGCAAAGGAATCATCTGGCGCGGCATCGTCAACGCGAGCCAGACGCCGCCAATGCAGGCCGCGCAAAGTGTTTCGCAGGTTTTCATGGGGTTGAATCTCAAATGCGCCTCGTGCCACGACAGTTTTGTGAACGACTGGCAATTGTCCGAAGCTTATGCGCTCGCGAATATTTTTGCTGATGCGCCGTTGGAAATTGCCCGCTGCGACAAGCCAACTGGAAAAAAGGCGTCCTCTAAATTCCTTTATCCTGAATTTGGCGAAATCAATCCCGCCGCCGACAAACCAACACGTCTCAAACAACTGGCCGAATGCGTCACGGGAGAGAAAAATGGACGCTTCCCGCGCACGCTCGTCAATCGGTTGTGGGGCAGATTCTTTGGCCGCGCCCTTGTCGAACCAGTGGATGACATGGAACAAGCCGCGTGGAACTCCGATTTGCTCGATTGGCTCGCCGAAGATTTTTTGGCGCACAACTACGATGTTCATCATCTCATCGCGCAAATCGTCACATCGCGCGCTTATCAATTGCCCGCTGTGAATGTCGGCGATGATTTAAAGAATTACGTTTTTCGCGGCCCGTCCGTGCGGCGCATGACTGCAGAACAATTTCGCGACGCGCTCACGTCCCTGGCGGGCATCGGCTATTCAACGCCCGCCAGTGCAGAATTGGAATTGAGCGACGCCGTGAAAAATAAATTTGCGTTGCCCGTCATCCCAAAATGGATTTGGAACAACCCACGCGCCGCCGAAAGCACGAAACCAGAATACGTTTATTTCCGCAAAAAAATCTCGCTCAAAGTTTTGCCCAAAGACGCGATGGTGCTGATCACCGCCGACAATAATTTCACGTTGTTTGTGAACGGAAATAAACTCGGCGCGGGCGGCGCGTTCAAAGAAGCGTTTCGTTTTGATCCGCGCCCGTTTTTGAAAGTGGGCGAAAATATTTTCGCGGTTGAAGTGGTGAATCTGGCCACGGACAACAGCGCTCCCGATGCGAAGAAAACCGGTGGTGATAATCCCGCAGGATTTTTATTTTATGCGCGCGTTCGCCAGATGGAAAACGGCGTCGAGCGCACGAACGATTTTATCTCCAATAAATCGTGGCTGGTCAGCGGCGCGACCAGCCAGAAGGAATCAGGTTGGGAACAATTGAAATTCGCCGACGCAACTTGGGGCGCGTCGAGCGAACTGGGAGAAATGACGATGTCGCCGTGGAAGATGGAAAAAAATTACGCGATGACGCAATTGGCGGCGGGTTATCCCGGCACGTTCCGTTCTTCGGTCGCGTTTTCCGATCCGCTCATGGCCGCGCTCGGTCGGCCCAATCGCGATCAAGTTGTGACGACGCGCGACGCGGCGGCGACGATGTTGCAAGCGTTGGAAATGACGAACGGCGAAACGCTCGCGGATATTTTGCGACGCGGCTCGGACAGTCTGGCGAAGGAATTAAATGCGAATCGAAAATTGATTCCAAAAATTTATGAACAAGCGCTTGGACGAAAACCCACTGCCTCCGAGAATAAATTGAGTGAGGAAGTCGTTGGCGAACCGGTCAAAAAAGAAGGCGTGGAAGATTTTCTCTGGGCGATCACGATGCAACCGGAGTTTCAATTGATTTACTAAGATGATTCACCTGCGCCCTCTGTTGACGCGGTAAAAACGAGAACATCAAAATTGATGTTGTGGCATCATGGAATTTACCGTAGAGTTTTACGAAACAGCCAACGGCCGCTCGCCGTTGCAGGAATTTTTCGAAAATCTTAGACAAAGCGATCCGCAGGATCAGGCGACGGTTCTGCGGGGCTTGGCCAAATTACGGAATCGGCAGTATCACCGCGAGCCGTTGTCGAAGTCTCTCGGTGACGGTTTGTTTGAGTTGCGGCATGTCGGGAAGTTGAACACGCGCGTGCTGTGGTTTTTTGTAAAAGACCGGCGCATCATCGCTGTCCACGGCATTCGTAACAAAGGGCAGGAGATTACGGCCCGCGATCTCGACATCGCACAAGATAGGATGCGGGACTGGCAGGAAAGATTTGAAACATGAAAAAAACCAACTTTGACGTTTATTTAGATGAACAACTGAAAGCCCCCTCCTTCGCTCAGCGTTTTGAAAAAGCTGGTGAGGCTTGGGACGTCGCATTGCAGATTGCGGCGCTCCGGGAAAAAGCCGGCTTTTCTCAAAAAGACCTCGCTCGCAAACTGCGCACCTCCCAACAAAATATCAGTCGCCTCGAATCCCCTTCATATGAAGGGCATTCGTTGACCATGCTCCGCCGGGTTGCGGATGTCCTCGGCGCGACGATCAGTGTTACTTTCGCAGCCAAAGAAGATTTTAAACCTATGGCATTTTCGGAAGCAAAAGTTCCTTACAAAATTCGCAGAAAACCATGATGAAGCCGCCGCGTCATATGATTCGCAAACAAAATTCCGGCAGAAAACGAAATGCACGTAGCGCAGATTTCCAAGCTGCTGTATCGCCGATTTCCGATCGGCAGGTTGTGGAAATTACCGTGGCTCACGAAATATCGAGCGCCACGCAGGTTGGAAACCTGGGATACGGCAGATTGGAAATCTGCGCTACGTGTGCGGCGTCATTCAGGTTTGAACAATGAAACTCTCCTCTGAATTTAACCGTCGCGAATTCTTGAAAACCGCCAGTGCTGCCACGCTTGGCGCTTTGACCGCTGGCTATCCAAATAAAATTTTCTCTGCTGAAGATGCGTTGGAAAAAATCAAGCCCACCGCAGATACCGTCATCGTCCTTTGGATGGCGGGGGGAATGGCGCACACGGAAATGTTCGATCCGAAACGTTACGCGCCTTACGAAAAAGGAATGGCGTCGGAAAAAGTTTTGTCCACGTTTCCGCAGATCGATACGGCGGTTGACAATATTAAAATTTCCGCCGGCCTGGAAAAAATCGCAGCGGTGATGGATCGCGCCACGTTGATCCGCAGTTACGTCGCCGGCGATCTCGGCCTTATTTTACATTCGCGTCATCAATTTCATTGGCACACCGGTTACGCGCCGCCGCAAACTGTCGCCGCGCCGCATATCGGAGCAGTCATTGCGCGCACGCTCGGGCCGAGAAATCCGGCGATGCCCGCGTTCGTGGATATTGGCCAGCGTTTCGATCAAGGCGAAAGCGAGGAGTTGCGCGCGTTTCACACGGCGGGATTTCTGGGACGCGAACACGGCCCGTTCATCATCACCAATCCTGAAGAAGCGGTGCGCGCCGTGCGTCCGCCTGAGGGAATGAGTCGCTCGCGTTTTGAGAGTCGCCAAAAATATTACAAAAAATTTCTGGAGAAAAGTCCGGTGGGATTGTTCGGCAGCGATTATCAAAAGGAATCTTTGGTGCGTTCGTTTGATAATGCGGATCGCCTTCTGAGTTCCGATGCGGCCAAAGCCTTCGATCTCTCACTGGAGCCGAAAGAAAGTTACGCGAAATATAATACGGGACGATTCGGGCTGAGTTGTTTATTGGCGCGACGCTTGACGGAATCTGGTGCGCGGTTCATCGAATTGACGACGGAATTTCTCCCATTTTCATTTTGGGATACGCACGAAAACGGCCACACGCGCACGGCGGATTTGAAGAAGCAAGTGGACGCGCCCATCGCGCAACTCGTCCTTGATCTGGAAGCGCGCGGTTTGCTCGACCGCACACTCATCGTGCTGGCGAGCGAGTTCAGCCGCGACGCGCTGATTGAAGGACGACCGGACAAGCCGGTGAAAGATTCGGTGGATCAACCGGCGGTCATCGACGACATGAAATTTTATGGAATGCACCGCCATTTCACCGGTGCAGGAAACGTGCTCTGTTTCGGTGGCGGATTTAAAAAAGGTTTTCTCTGGGGAAAAACTGCCGAGGAACGACCGTGCAAAGCGATTGAGAACCCGGTGGTGATCGAAGATTTGCACGCGACGATTTATCGCGCGATGGGCATCTCGCCGAAGCAGGCTTATGAAGTGGAGAAACGCCCGTTCTATGTGACGAATGACGGCAAAGGCAAACCGATCATGGAGTTGTTCGGGTGAGTCGCGCCAGACTCAGTCGGTCGCTGGACAGAACTTTTATAACTCTGATTCTGAGTTGGATTCTTTTGTTTGTTGGCCAGCCTTCCGCCAGCGCGGCGTTGCAAATCGATTCCGCCACAGTGTTGTCTGATAACCAAATTCGTCTCGGCATCAGTGGCGCAACGAATTCCATTGGAATCATCGAAACATCAACCAATCTCGCGGACTGGACGACGGTGACAAATATTTTTAATCCCACTGGCGCATTTCAATTTACGAATGCGATTGCATCCAATTCCGCGTCGCTTTTTTTTCGCGTTCGAGCGATCTCGCAAATTCCCGCAACGCAATCGAAGAACAACGTGGTGCGCATCGTTCCCGCCAATAGTTATGGCGGAACTCTGAGCACGACGGTGACTTATCAACCGGCGACCGCCATCGCAACCGCCACGACTGGCAACACCATTTTGCTCGCGAAAGGTTTTGAGTTTCGGCTGACCACCGTGGTTGGCTATCACGCGTTTGGTCAAGTGCCGACGAATCTTTTTCTTTCGCGCGACGTGGACACGCGTTTGAACAGCGGCAATATTTCCACCGGAGCGCCGACGGTGATTTACACCAACGCGCGACCGGTCACAGGCGAGGCGCATTTCACTCCATACGTGCAGGTCATTTATAAAGATACAGCCAGCGGAAAGTATTTGTTGTATTCGCATTCGTGGCCTGACAGCGCTTTGCAAGGCGCGGGTATGCCCGTCGCTCCGCAAAATCAAACTAACGGATGGCCGTTGCCCGCGTCGGAGACGACGGAACTGGATGGCGCGTTTGCTGGATTGATTGACAGCGGCGAGC